>DXIC01000128.1 GCA_019113065.1 Candidatus Agathobaculum stercoravium | reverse complement strand
GAGCACCACTGGTTGTACAGCTTGGGCAGGTCGCGCCACGAGCGGACGACCTTGGCATAATGCTCGCAGAACAGCGTCTCGGAGGTCGGACGGACGCACAGGCGCTCCTCCAGCTTTTCCGAGCCGCCGTGGGTCACCCATGCGACCTCGGGCGCGAAGCCCTCGACGTGGTCCTTCTCCTTCTGGAGCAGGCTCTCCGGGATGAAGATCGGCATTGCCACGTTCTCGTGGCCTGTCTCCTTGAACATGCCGTCCAGCACATGCTGGATGTTCTCCCACAGCGCCTGCGCGTAAGGACGCATGATGACGCAGCCCTTGACCGAGGAATAGTCGATCATTTCGGCTTTCTTTACAATGTCCGTGTACCACTGGGCAAAATCCACGTCCATGGACGTGATCTCGCTGACCAGCTTTTTCTTGTCTGCCATACTTGGAACTCCTTCACCTTTATTTGAATTATTTCATAAACTGAATTGTCTGACTTACTTATAGATTAAGGGGTTTTCGCCATGAATTTCTCTCATTCGTTTTTTGTCAAGCCTGCGGCGCACGAGGTCGTGGAAACCACGGTCGCCCTGTCCGCCGACCAGCGGCCCGCGCTCGTCGGCACGGTGCTCGGCACGGACGGCAAGGCTGTCCCCGGCGCGCTCGTGACGGTCTACTGCGCGGATGCGCCCGAGCGCCCGGTCGGGGCGCTCTACGCGGATGAACAGGGGCAGTTCGCCTTCGGCCCGCTTGAGCCGGGGTGGCTGTACCATATCAAGGTGTTCAAGCTGTCCGACAACATCCGCGCGCTTGAACCCGGCAGTTAACCGCCCACGCCAAGCGCGTTCAGCCGCATCTGCTCTGCGGCCATCCGCTCGTCCGCCTGCGCCTGCTGCGCCGGATTGTCCGCAGTATAATCCATCACCATAACAGAAAAATAATTTTCAACAGAGTTATCGCTCAGCATATAGCAATACATGCCTGCGTCCGCTCCGTTGCGCGCATAGATATGCGGCTGGCCGTCATATCCCATAAAATCGTGGGCAAAGCGCACATCGGTCAAGCCGATCGAGGCGGGGGTAAGCGCACTGCCGAAGCTCCCGTCCTCTTTCAGCCGGACGATCCGGGTGTCCGCGCCGTCCCCGATGATCAGATACGGGTCGGAGGAGCCTGCGCCCCACCGCACAGTCATTACATCGCGCGTTGGAATGTCGGTCAGCTTGCGGAAGGACAGCTGCACCTCATACTGTTCCTGCGCTTCATCCAGCCGGCGCGGTTCGTTTGTCACGAAGAACACGCCCTCGCTGCCGTAAAGATAGTTTGCATAAGCGTCCCACGAGGCGCCGGCCGGAATCGAATAGGAATCTATACATTCGCCGGTCTGCAAATCGAAGCATTGCAGCTCACCTGCCGCCCCGCCCACCGGGGCGGTAACAACAAACGGCAAATAATTGAGGTCTGTCCCGTCAAGCACGATTTCGACCGCGCCATCCGTTTGCAGCAGGACGGGCTGCGGGTTTTCCGCGGTCAGCAGGTATGCGCCGTCCGGCGCGGTGACCACAATCGAATCCGCCTCTGTCTCATACGGGCTTCCCGCCGTCTCAGCCTGTGCGGTAAAGCCGCCGGCGGTCAGATGTTCGGGCGTGAGAACCTCGGTCAGTGCCGTCCCATCGCAGGAGAGCAGCGCCTGCCCCGGTTCAAACAGGTAGTCCCTGCCGCCCATCGTGCAGAGGAACTGGTTCGGGTCGAACTGCGCGCCGGAAACCGTACGCGCGCCCATCTCCTGCGCCTGCAAGGTGCGCGGGTCAAGGCGGAAGTATACTGCCTGCTGCCCATCGACGCGGCAGGCATATACCGCGCCCTGATCCGTACGGGACGCGCTGTTTTCGTCCAGCAGCAGACCGTCCGTATTGCGTGCGGTCTCAATGCCCGCTACCGTGCAGACGATGTCGCCGTTTTCCGTATGGTATTCGGGCGACAGCACGTCCCACGCCGCATCCGCAAACTGCTCGCGCGTGTATACTCCCTGGTCGAACAGTTCCTGCGCCAGTGTTTTGCCGGAAGCGCCGTCCGCCGTATAGGGCAGGGTCAGCGCCCGCACGGACAGGAAAACCGCAGTGCTGCGCCTGATCTGCTCTCCACGCAGCACCTCCACGTTCAACAGCTCGTCCCCGGTCAGGATACCTGCCTGTTCATATGCATCCCCACCGGTCAGCGCGCGCGACAGGAATGTGGCATACTGCCCGGTTGTTGTCGCCTGCGCGGCGCCGTATTGGTCCGCGAAGACGCCGTTTGTCAGCCCGTTTTCATACAGCCAGCCGACATATGGGTCGGCCCACTGCGGCACATCGGTAAACGGATGGCTCCATTCCCCGGCAAGGGCCTGCTCCTCGCCGCCCAGAAAGCGGACAAGCATGGCCGCGGCCTCGTCGCGCCGCAGCACGCGATCGAGCTCAAACCCGTTCTGCGTTCCGCGGAACAGGCCGAGGCCGTACAGCATCTGCGCCCGCGCCTGCGGGTCGCCGTTGATCTGCTCGTCGCAATACGGCAGCTCGTATGTTACGTTCACATTCGGCGCGCGGTATGCGCCCGCGCCGGATACCAGCAGCCCCGCTGCCAGCACCGCACAAACCAGTTTTTTCATCCGGTTTCCTCCTACGGTCAGGAATTAACGCCGACGCCGAGTTCATCCAGCCGCGCCTGCTCTTTCGCAAGCGCGTCCTCGCCCCATATCATCGTGATGTCGTAAGTCGCGTCCGTGATGGTCACCTTACCATTTTCCAGAATACAGGTAAAGCGGCCCATTCTGCGCGGCTCGGTGGCTTTCATTGTGGTGAACTCCACCCTGCCGTCCGGCAGGATATTCACGGTGTCAATCAGCAAACTCCCCTCGGGCAGTTCAGGCAGGAGCGGCTCGGTCGTACCATCCGGCAGGATGCGCACCAGTGTATCGCCTGTGCGCTGTGACATTGCACTTTCCGAGTATTCTACAAACCGGCCGGGCACGTGGGTCACGATCACATAGCTGCCGTTCGCCGCACTGTACGAATAGTCATACGCCGGACGTGCCGTGATCTGGGTCAGCAATCCGTCCTGTTCCTGATACAGGCCGGCGCTGCCCCAAAGGTATACGTCGTTGCTCTGCTCCAGCGAGGGGGCATACGCCACGCGCGTATCCTCATCCGGGTTTGGGTATGCCAGCACATTATTCGGTACGGTGATTGCATCCACCTGTTCCGCGTCCGTGTTCCATGTGCAGATCATAGTTTCCTCCGGCGTGATCTTCTGGGTCACGAGTGTGCCGTCCGGCATCTGCGTTACATATTTGCCACAAGCCGCAACCGGTTCCACACCGGATTCCCGCAATTTCCACCCCTGTGTATCTGTCAGCATAATATAACCATCCAGCCACGGGAAACAGTCCTCACCGCTGGCTTCCGTCACCTGTGCGCTGTCGCCCGACAGCATCAAAACGGCCGTTTCATCCTCCCGGTACAATTTCATATAATCCGTACTGTCCACACTGCACAGTCCGAAAACCCATTCTGTCGGCTCCACTGTATACAATGCGGACAGATCTATCTGATCAGGCTGGATCAGGTCGATCCGATATAATGTTTCTGCCTGGCCTTCCTCACCCAGCACAATATATGTCCGGTTGCTGTCGCCACACGTCACCAGCTGGTAGGATTCATCCGGCAGTTCTTTTTTCGCTACGGTAACATCCGCTACCATGCAGCAAACCAGATTGGGCTCATCTCCCTGTCCGGCTTCGATCGTATAGTCATATGGCAGCACGCCCGCTGCTGCGGTTATCAGCTGTTCCTCTGTAAATACACCCTCATGGATCAACTTTTGTGCCATATTCCAGCCGTTCCCGTCGTCATACAGGTAGTATCTGATATCCAGCGCCCGCGCGGCCAGCGAAACTGCATCGCCGCGCAGGAATCCCGCTGTATCGCAACTTGTGACCTCGTCCTGTGATGCTATTATTCCCAGATACTCATCCGAATCTCTGGATGCGCGAATCAGGAAAGTGCAGTACTGCCCGCAGGTCACGTTTTCCTCCGCGCCGTAAACCGTGTCGGACACGCCCTTGGTCAGCCCGCTCTCATACAGCCAGCCGACGTAGGGCTCCGCCCACTGCGGCACATCGGTGAACGGGTGCTCCCACTCCCCTGGGAGCGCTTCCTGCTCCGCGCCGAGAAAGCGCGTGAGCATGGCCGCGGCCTCCGCGCGGGTCATGGGCTTTTCCAGCTCGAACCCGTTTTCCGTCCCCCGGAACAGTCCGAGGTCGCACAGCATCTGCGCCTGCGCCTCGGTGTCGCCCGGATAGCCGTTGTCGATCGTGCCGACGTCTGCCGCGCCTGCGGCAAACGTCAGCAGCATGCATGCAAAACAAGCAGAAACCATCTTTTTCATATATACCAGATCCCCTTTCGGTATATAGACGGGGTGGATTCATGCGGCTGTGGCAGTTTGCGCGCTTATTTCAGTTTTTCCTTGACCTCGTAGGTCAGCTTTTCGATGAACTCGGACAGCTCCATGGGCGTGGTCTCGCCGGTCTTGCGCTCGCGCACCGAGATGATGCCCTTTTCCTCGTCCTTGTCGCCGATGACGACCATATACGGCACCTTGTGCACCTGCGCCTCGCGGATCTTGTAGCCGATCTTCTCGTTGCGGTCGTCCATGGTCACGCGGAAGCCCGCCTCGGTCAGCTGTTTTACGACCTCCTGCGAGCAGGGCACGTTGCGGTCGGTCATGGGCATGACGCGCACCTGCTCGGGCGCAAGCCAAGTCGGGAACGCGCCGGCAAAGTGCTCGGTGATGACGCCGATGAAGCGCTCGATCGAGCCGAGCACCACGCGGTGGATCATGATCGGGCGGTGCTTCTCGCCGTCCGCGCCGATATACTCGAGCTCAAAGCGCTCGGGCAGCTGGGAGTCCAGCTGGATGGTGCCGCACTGCCAGGTGCGGCCGAGCGAGTCGGCCAGATGGAAGTCCAGCTTGGGGCCGTAGAACGCGCCGTCGCCCTCGTTCACTACATAGTCCTTGCCCATCTCGGTGATGGCTTCTTTGAGGATGTCCTGATTGTGCTCCCACTGCTCGACCGTGCCGATGTGGTCCTCCGGCATGGTGGACAGCTCGATCTTGTAGCTGAGGCCGAAGACCGAGTACACCTCGTCAAACAGCTTGACCGTGTTCTTGATCTCGTCCTTCATCTGCTCCGGGGTCATGAAGATGTGCGCGTCGTCCTGGGTGAAGCAGCGCACGC
>DXIC01000127.1 GCA_019113065.1 Candidatus Agathobaculum stercoravium | reverse complement strand
GTGATGCCGGTGAAGTGGAACCAGTCCACGCCCTCGAAGATCTTGTTCCAGTCAAAGTCAGCGGTGGTCGCTTCCTGGATCGCGGAGTGCGCGCGGTCGTAGATGCAGACCGAGCCGCGCTGGGAAGCACCCTTCTCGTTGAAGTAGATACCGATGCGGTCGCCGCCGCGGACGATCATGCTGGTATCCACGCCGTAGCGGCGCAGGGAGTTGACAGCCGCCTGGCCGATGGCGTGTGCCGGCAGCTTGGTGACAAAAGCAGCGTCCATGCCGTAGTTCGCCAGCGAAACGGCAACGTTGGCCTCGCCGCCGCCGAAGGAGAATTCGAGGTGGTCAGCCTGTACGAAACGCTCGTAGTTGTACGGCTGGAGACGGATCATCAGTTCGCCGAAAGTAACGATTTTCATGCTTTTTTCCTCCTGTTAAACGTGTAGCGGATCACTTCTTGCCGACCAGATGCACGGCAAAGCCGCAGATCTCGTCGGTCAGGTAGATGGCGTTCAGGGTGCCGTCAGCCTTGAACTTCGCGGTTGCATCATTGAAGGTGAAGCCGCGGGCTTCGAGCTCGGCCTTGGCCGCCGGGACGTCCGGCGTGCCGATGGCGATGTGGCCGTTTTTGCCCATATACGGCTCCTTCATCAGCTCGATATCGCCCGCAAAGAACGAGCTGTTGCCCTCCTTGACGGCAAAGCCGAACAGGGTCTCGAACATGCGCGCGGCCTTTTCCGCCTCTTCTTTGTTGGCGGCGTTAATGCCCACATGGGCCAGCGAATATTCAGCCATTGCGCGCCGCCTTTACGATCTCGACCGACTGCTTGCACAGGTCGGTAATCTCATCCCACTTGCCGTTATCGATCAGGTCGGCGGTAACCATGTAGGAGCCGCCGCAGGCCGCGATGACCGGGTTCTTGACGTAGTCCGCGAGGTTCTTCAGCGAAATGCCGCCGGTCGGCATGATCTTGAACATCGGGAACGGCGCGCTCATCGCCTTGATCTTGGCAATGCCGCCGGACTGCTCGGCGGGGAAGAACTTGAGCACCTCAAGGCCGAACTTGTAGGCGGTGTGGTAGTCGGTCGGCGTGGTGCAGCCGGGGAAGATCTGGATGCCAACCTTCTGGCAGTAAGCGACGATGTCGGCATCCATGCCCGGGGTGACGATGAACTGCGCGCCCGCAGCCATGGCCTCGTCAACCTGCCCGGTGGTCAGCACGGTGCCCGCACCGACGAGCATCTCCGGGAAATTCTCGCGCATTGCCTTGATGGCGATTGCCGCGCCTGCCGCGCGGAAGGTGACCTCAGCCACCGGCACGCCGCCGGCGATCAGGGCCTTTGCCAGCGGGATCGCATCACGCTCCGGGTGGTTGAGTTTGATGACCGGTACGACACCGATGGACTGGACCTTTTTCTCGATTTCATTCATAGCGATCTTCCTCCGTGTTTCGTATTATGGAACACTGTTTCATAGTTCCATCTGATGATTTCATTATAAAACTTTCCCGTCAGATTGCAAGAGTTTTTCGAAAACAATCTGTGCAAAGTTTCCCTTGTTTTTTTGGTGAAAATCCATTAAAATGAAACATGGTTTTACAATGTGGAACAAAGGAGAACTTAACTATGGCAGAATCCTCGTCCGTACAGTCGCTCGACCGCGCGTTTGACCTGCTCGAAACGCTTTGCCGCAGCCGCAGCGGCATGACGATCGGCGCGCTTTCCGCGCAGACCGGCCTGCACAAGAGCACGGTGCACCGGCTGCTGTCCAGCATGTGCACGCGCGGCTATGTGCAGCGCGACGCGGCGACCAGCATTTACCGCGCCGGCATGCGCCTGTGCGAGCTTGGCAGTTATATTGTGGACAATCTGGATGTGGTGGAGCTTGCCCGCGCGCCGATGGAACAGCTCGGGCAGGAAACCAACGAGACCGTGCACCTGGTGATGCGCGAGGAAAAGGATATTGTCTATATCCATAAGGTAGAGAGCGGGCGCGGCGCGATCCGCATGTTTTCACGCATCGGCATGCGCCGCCCTCTGTACTGCACGGGCGTGGGCAAGGCCATCCTTGCGACCTGGCCGGACAGCGAGGTGCGCGCGCTGTGGGAAAGCAGCGAGATCCAGGCGTGGACCGAGCATACCATTGTGGACGAGGAGGCGTTCTTCCGCGAGATCGAGCGCGTGCGCCGCCTGGGCTATGCGCTGGACAACGAGGAGAACGAGCTGGGCGTGCGCTGCATGGCGGCGGCGCTGCCGGATTACAGCGGGCGGGCGTCCTATGCGATTTCGGTCTCCGCGCCGATCACGCGCATGTCGGACGAGCGCATTGCCGCGCTGCGGGGGCCGCTGCTGGCGGCGCGCGACGAGATCGCGTCCGCGCTGGGCGGCAGCACCAGACGGCGCTGAACCGGTGAGGGCAGCGGCTTAGGATACGGTAAATCAGCAGATGAAAACAGAGCACCTGCCTTTTAAGCAGGGTGTCCGGGGCTCACGGCCCCTTTGATTAGAAAGGAGATAGTAAGATGGAGGTTTTGCAGCTCCCGCACGGCAGGCTGACGCATTACGGAAAGGCGCCGGGCACCGGCAAGGCGGCGCTTGTGATCTGCCCGGGCGGCGGATACGAATTCTGCTCGATCCGCGAGGGTGCGCCCGTGGCGCGCGCCTTTGCACGGGATGGGATCGAGTCCTTTGTGCTGGAATATGACTGCGCGCCTGCGCCGCTCGGCGCCATGCCGGTGCGCACCGCGGCCGCGGCGGTCGCATGGGTGCGGGAAAATGCTGCTCGCTTTGGGATCGACGCAAACCGCATCGCAATCGGCGGCTTTTCTGCGGGCGGCCATCTGGCGGGCACGCTGGCGACGGTCTGGAACCGGGCGGACTGGTTCGAGCCGGGCACGGACTTGCAGGCGCACCGCCCGAACGCCGCCGTGCTGTGCTATCCGGTCGTGTCCGCGGGGGAATTTGCCCACCGGGGCAGCTTTGTGCAGCTTGCAGGTGCAGACGAGGATAAACAGCAGGCGTTTTCTCTGGAAAACCTGGTGGACGGCGACACACCGCCGGTTTTCCTGTGGCATACGCTGGACGACGGCGAGGTGCCGGTAGAAAACACGCTGCTCATCGAACGCGCGCTGCGGAAAGCGGGCGTGCCGCATGAGGTGCACCTGTTCCCGCATGGGGTGCATGGGCTGTCGCTGGCGGATTTCGAGACCTATGAGCCGGCGAATGGCCGCCTGCCCGACCGGCATGTGAACCGCTGGCAGGCGCTCTGCGCCGAGTGGCTGAAAACACTGTGATACTGGGCAAAAAACAGCAGCCCACCTCTTTGTGAGGTGAGCTGCTGTTTTGCAATGCCCAAAGCACTTTTGGGAAATGCTCAATCGTCGCCGCGCAGCAGCTTATCGGCATAAGCCTGCAATTCGTCCGCGGTGTGGACGTTGCTGCCGCGCTCAGTGATCATCTGCCGGATATAATCCGGCAGGCTGTCGAAGTAGGCGTGTGCGGTATGGTTGACTGCGAGCATTTCGGTCAGGTTGTGGTAACGCTCCATGTATTTTCACCTCGAAAGGAGTATGCCCGTCAACAGGTGAGGATATTCTCAAGGATGTTCAGGATTTTCACGCCGTAGTCCGCGCCGGCTGCCCAGCCGTAGCCCTGCGGGTTTTCCTGGATGCCGAGGTACTGCACGTTCGGGGCAGCGCCGCGCGTAACAAGGCCAAAGCGCGGGTCGATGCAGGCGTTGTTCAGCGGCTGTTTGTTGGCGTATGCCTTGAGGTGCTGGATCTGCGCGCGGATGCCGAGCTGCGGCGTGTCGAAGGACGCGCCCAGCATGCCGTTGTCCAGCACGCCGAGGCCGCAGAAGTTGTTCTGCTCCAGTGTGACCGCACTGTCCTTGAAAGTAAAATTGCCGGTCTCGAGACAGGACTGCGCAAACGCGATGTCGCCGCGGATGCCCTCGGCCGTGCCTTCGGACAGGTAGTAGGGGATCATGTCGATGACCGACTGCGGCACATTGGGGTTGACTTTTTTGATGTAGGCCTGCATCTGCTTTGCAGTGGCCTGCGGCGCGCCGGTGAGGTCGGTATAGGTGAAATACCTGTCCACTGTGGCGGTGCGCACATTGTAGTACTCTGCGCCCGGGCGCATGACCTGTGTCAGCAGCAGGGTAGAGCCGGGATGGGTGTCGGTCAGGCGGTAGTCGTCGAGCGAGCGCAGTGTACTGCCCTTGGTGAAGTCAAAGACCGCCCATTGCCCGTCCACATAGACGACGTTCCACGCCGTTGACCAGCTGCGCGCAAGGAACGCGGGGATGCCTGCCTCAGAGAACATCCAGTCCGCGGCTGCGGCGAGCGAAGCCGCGCTGACCGCGCTCTTTTTGCCGTAACCGGTTGTCCAGGACGCGCTGCCGCCCGTGCGGTATTCCTTTTGCAGCAGGTTATAGATGTAGGAAACGCGTTCGCTGTCGGTCGTCAGCGCGGACAGCTCGGCCATATCGGACAAAAAGTAGGATTTTGCGGCTTTCCGGTCGGCCTCGGTCGCGCCGCCGGTCAGCGTGTAGGTGTCGGCGAGCGACAGGCGCGAGCGGGCGTTTTTGGAATAGCCGTTCGTGACCGTCACGCTGGATAGGACGGACGGCTTGGCGCCGAGATACGCGGCTGCCATTGTGGAAAAATCCTTTTGCAGCGCGGTCTTGTCCGGGTTGTCGAACAGGTCGCTGTCGGCAAGGCCGGTCAAGCTGCCGGTGTAGGCCGGAGTTGCAGCAGAACGGCTGTTTGTCAGCGCAGCGGTGAGCCTGTCCGCCCAGTAGAGGTTGCTGCGGTACAGCGTGCCGTTATCCGCGGCATATACCGGCGCACGTTTGACCGCGCGTAGTTCGCTGACCAGCGCCCGCCAGTCGGCGCTGGTCTCGCCGGTCACCACCGGTGCGTACTTTGCGGCAGTGGAAGAATAGGCAGAAGCAGGCAGAAGGCGCAGGTTGTTGGCAAGGTCGTTCATGGCAGCGGTCCATGTGGTTTCTTCTGCATAAGGATATGCAGCGTATGCGGTGATACGCTTGTTGTCATAATTATAGGAAACCCCGAAGTCCACCAGTTCGCCCAGTGCGCGCAGGCCGATGTAATTGTTCCCTTTGATATTGTAGACCGTGGGGCTGATGCGCTCGCCGTCCAGATAAAGCGTCTGCTTTGTGGGCAAGGCAGGGGCGGAAGTGGCAGCAGTATTCTCGATTACGCTGCTTTCCCCCGCAGCAGGCACATATGCGCCATCCGGATCAATATGTACGGCGTTGGTTGCGCGGTCGTAAGTGACGCCGAAGTCAAGCAGGCGGCCAAGGTCGCGCAGCTTAAAGTAGGTATTGCCATCTATGTTATAGATCGTGGGATCAGCGGCACGGCCGATGCTGTCGGACTCCGAGGTGCTGACGTAAAATGTCTGGCCGCCGGATGAGGCGGGTGAGGCAGTGACTGCCGAAGCGGTGCAGGTCAATGCAGCCAGGCTGACAGCAGCCAAAATCAGGCGCTTCAAAATAAGTTCCTCCTTTGTATGTATAAGCGTGTGATTTTAGGACATTATACCATGGAAAACCGGATGCTTCAAACGAAGCATATGGAGTCGGAGGAAAAAACCGAAAAAAGAAGAAAAAAGGAGTTGACAAAAGGAGGGGGAAGGAAGTATAATACTAAA
>DXIC01000126.1 GCA_019113065.1 Candidatus Agathobaculum stercoravium | reverse complement strand
CTGCGGAGCGCGACGGGCAGCCTTGAGGCCGTACTTCTTACGCTCCTTCATGCGCGGGTCGCGGGTCAGGTAGCCAGCCGCCTTGAGCGCGGGACGGTACTGCTCGGAGTCCGCCTGGAGCAGTGCGCGCGCGATGCCGTGGCGGATCGCACCAGCCTGGCCGGTGAAGCCGCCGCCGGATACGGTGCACTCTACGTCGAACTTGCCGGCGGTGTTCGTTGCTTCGAACGGCTGACGGCAAACCATCTTCAGGGTCTCGAGGCCGAAGTAGTTGTCGATGGTGCGGTTGTTGATCTTGATCTCACCGGTGCCGCCCGGGAACAGACGAACGCGGGCAACGGAGGACTTTCTTCTGCCGGTGCCGTAGAAATAAGCCTTCTTAGGTGTATACATCAGTTAGTTCCTCCCTTACTTATCCCAAACTTCGGGCTTCTGCGCCTGATGGTTGTGGCTGTCGCCGCTGTAAACCTTGAGACGGGTAGCGGACTGGCGGCCGATCGAGTTCTTCGGCAGCATGCCCTTGACCGCGAGCTGCATTGCAAACTCCGGCTTCTCGTGCATCAGGGTCTTGTACTGGACTTCCTTCAGGCCGCCGACCCAGCCGGTGTGGTGGCGGTAGTACTTCTGGGTGAGCTTCTTGCCGGTCAGGACCGCCTTGTCCGCGTTGATGACGATAACGAAATCGCCGCAGTCGACATGGGGGGTGAACTCAGCCTTGTGCTTGCCGCGCAGCAGCATGGCGGCGGTAGCAGCGGTGCGGCCGAGCGGCTTGCCCGCAGCGTCCAGCACATACCACTTACGCTCGACAGTCTCTGCCTTAGCCATAAAAGTAGACATGTTTCTTTCCTCCGTTTATTCTATCAAAAATATATTTGACAACATTTTCATGCGCTCCAAGCGAGCATATCTATTAAAACACATCGTTTTGCGCAAGTCAAGCGGAATTTTTAAAATTTATCGCAAATCCTGCGCAATCTCTTTATTTCTCTTTATATCTCTATTATACTCTTCTGTTCTGATTTTGCAATTCAAAATTTGCAGTTGCCCGCGGGACGGTTTTCTGGTATATATAATAAGTATTTACGAAAAACGAGGCACAAACCATGCAGAAAATGCTCTCTTACGTCCGCCGCGCGGTGGACCACTACCATATGATCGAGGACGGCGACCGCATCGCGGTCGGCGTGTCCGGCGGCAAGGATTCGCTCGCGCTGCTGGTCGCGCTGGCAAAGCTGCGCGCGTTCTACCCCAAAAAGTTCGATGTGGTCGCCATCACGCTTGAGATGGGCTACGCTGAGATGGATTTTTCCCCCGTCGGGGCGCTGTGCGACGATCTGGGCGTCGAGTACATCCGCATCCCGACCCAGATCGGGCCGATCATCTTCGACATCCGCAAGGAGGAAAACCCCTGCGCGCTGTGCGCCAAGATGCGACGCGGCGCGCTGCACGAGGCCGCGAAGGCTGCGGGCTGCAAAAAGGTCGCGCTCGGCCACCATTTTGACGATGTAGTCGAGACCTACATGCTCTCGCTGTTTTACGAGGGGCGCATCTCCTGTTTCCAGCCGGTCACCTTCCTCGACCGGACGGGCATCACGCTCATCCGCCCGCTGCTGTACACGCCCGAGTATTATGTCCGCTCGTTCGCCGCGCGGCACGCGCTGCCTGTCGTGCACAACCCCTGCCCCGCAGACGGCAACACCAAGCGGCAGGAGATCAAGGATCTGCTCAAAAACCTCGAACAGACCATGCCCGGCCTGCGCGAGCGCATCTTCGGCGCCATCCAGCGCTATCCGCTCAAAGGCTGGGCGCCCGACCGCACGCGCACACCCAAACATCCCTCCAAATAATGCGAAAGCCGCCGCCGGAAAGCCCGGCGGCGGTTTGTCCATTTTTTACACAAATCCCTTTGTGTTTCCGTGGGTTTTATGGCATACTAAAAGGGAGAGAAGTACCAGAGAGGAGCATGATCCATGGACAACCGCACCGACCGTTTAAAATATCTGCGCCTGCTTGCCATGCAATACCCGAATATGCGCGCGGCCAGCAGTGAAATCATCCATTTACAGGCCATCCTCAGCCTGCCCAAGGGCACGGAACACTTCATGAGCGACCTGCACGGCGAAGCCGAGGCCTTTGTACATATCCTGAACAACGCTTCGGGCGCGGTGCGCGAAAAGGTGGACAATGTCCTGCGCGACAGCCTGCCCGCGGACGAGCGCGCACGGCTCGCAACGCTCATCTACTACCCGGAGGAAAAGCTCGCGGAGCTGGTCGAGGCTGCGCCCGACCGCGCCGAGTGGTACCGCATCACGCTCAGCCGCCTGCTCGAGATCTGCCGCCTGTGCGCCTCCAAATACACGCGCGAAAAGGTTCGCCGCGCGCTGCCGCGCTGGAACGGTGATATCATCAACGAGCTGCTCAACAAGAATAACGATATCTACAACAAACGTGAATACTTCGACACGGTCATCGCCTCCATCATCGAGACCGACCGCGCGGAGGAATTCATCATCTCAATGTGCAACCTGATCAAGCGGCTTGTGGTCGACCATCTGCACATTGTGGGCGATATCTTCGACCGCGGCCCGCGCGCGGACATCATCATGGACCTGCTGATGGACCATCACTCGGTGGACATCCAGTGGGGCAACCACGACGTGCTCTGGATGGGCGCCGCGACCGGCAGCCGCACCTGCATTGCAACCGTTTTGAGCAATTCGATCACCTACAACAATCTGGACGTGATCGAGACCGGCTACGGCATCAGCCTGCGCCCGCTTGCGCTGTTTGCGGACGAGACCTACCGCAATTCCGACCTGTCCTGCTTCCAGCCCAAGATGCTGGAGGACGGGGAACAGTCCAAAATCGACATCACACGCGCCGCGCGCATGCACAAGGCAATCGCTGTCATCCAGTTCAAGCTCGAGGGGCAGACCATCAAGCGCAACCCATCGTTCGGGATGGACGACCGCCTGCTGCTCGACAAGATCGACTTCGAGAAAAAGACCGTCCGGCTGCCCTCGGGCGAATACCCGCTGCGCGACTGCGACTTTCCGACCATCGACCCGGCCGACCCCTACCGCCTGTCCCCGGAGGAGCACGCGCTCATGGCGCAGCTCAAGAATTCCTTCCTGCGCAGCGAGAAATTGCAGCGGCATATCGGCTTCCTGTACTCCAAGGGCGGGCTGTACAAGTGCTTCAACGGCAACCTGCTGTTCCACGGCTGCATCCCGATGGATGACAAGGGCGAATTCCTCCGGTTCTCGTTCGGCGGGCAGACGCTGTCCGGCAAGGCGCTCATGGACTTCTGCGAGACCGTTGCGCGCGAGGGCTACTACGCCCGCGAGGGCACGCAGGAGCGGCAGTTCGGCAAGGACTTCCTGTGGTTCTTGTGGTGCGGGCGCAATTCGCCCTCGTTCGGCCGCGACCACATTGCGACCTTTGAACGCCGCCTGATCGCCGACCAGTCCACCTGGGCGGAGCCGAAAAACCCGTATTATTCCTACTACAATGAGGACGAGGTGTGCGTGCGCATCCTGCGCGAATTCGGCCTCGAGGGCGAGCACTGCCACATCGTCAACGGCCATGTGCCGGTCAAGACCAAGGACGGCGAAAGCCCGATCAAGGCGGGCGGGCGGCTGATCGTCATTGACGGCGGCTTCTGCCGCGCCTACCAGCCGACCACGGGCATCGCGGGTTACACGCTGGTATACGACTCATGGGGCATCCATATCACCGCGCACGAGCCCTTCCCAGGCAAGGAGACCGCCATCCGCGACAACAAGGACATCCTGTCCACCTCAATGGCGTTCGACCGTTCGGAAAACCGCATCTGCATCCGCGAGACCGACATCGGCCGCACGCTCCAGCAGACCATCGACGACCTTAAGGAGCTGCTCGCCGCCTTCCGCCGCGGTGAGATCAAGGAAAACAATTCAGACAATACCGCAGTCCGCGGCCCAGTCTCATAAAGGGCAAAAAACAAGGCCCGCAGCCAAATGGCTGCGGGCCTTTGCATTCTTTTGTTTACTCTGCGACAGCAAAGGACAGGAAGTTGTCAGCGTAGTAGTCGCCGTTTTCCTCATCCAGCACAACGCAGATCAGGTTACCGTTGCTCTCGACGCGGACCTTGTCCGGGTCAACGCCCACGCAGATCCACTTGAACGGGTCGATGCTCTCCGCGATCTTCGCCTTGGCCGCTTCCACGTCCGCGCCGTCCTTGAGACGCAGCAGCACGACCGAGTGCGCCTGCGAGGTCATCGCAGACTCGGAGGCGAGGCCTGCCTCGAAATCGATGTCCGACGTGCCGAGGTACCACTCCAGGCCGCGGCTCATGCCGTCCGCGCCCAGCCCGTCATACAGCACTGTCTGCATGACCATGCCGCCGTACGGCTTGTCGCCGTAGACCTTCTCCATCAGGGAGGTGAGCGCCGCGTCTGCCTCAGGGGCTTCGGGCTGCTCCGGCTCGGTCTCCTCGGACTTGACATAGCCCCACTCAGCCTCGCCGTACTGCTTCATGAACAGGTCGTAGTTCTCGCCATAGCGCGCCGCGTATACGCTTTCGATCTGCGGGTCAAAGGTGTAGGCGACGCCGTCGATCGTGATCTCGGTCCAGGCGTGTACGGACTCGCTGCCCTTGGGCGAAACGCCCGTGCCTGCGATCGCGTGTGCGTCATAGCCGACCTGGCGCGCCAGATAGGTGAACACGCTCGACCACGAGTAGCAGTTGCCGCGCTTATCCTTCAGCATATTGGTCGCCTGCTCGATCTCCCAGCCGTCTACCGAGGTATCGACCTCGCCGATGCCCAGATAGCCGAAGGTCTCCTTGGCGTAGTCGTACACCGCGCGCAGCTTCTCGAGCTGGGTCATGTTATCGTTTACCACACCGGCGACCGCGTCCGCGAGCAGGCCGTCCAGCTCCTCGGAGCCGGTGGTGTAGCGGCCGTTGCGGTCAAGCTCATGGCCGTCGACCGTGGTGTTGCGGTCAAACTGCTGGTTTGCGTTGACATGGAACAGCAGGCCGTCAATGTTGTGCCAGCCTTCTGCAAGGTCGGTGGTCTCCTTGTCATAGCTCGTCCAGCTCTCCACGCCGTCCGTCTTTTCATATTCATGGTCGGTGGTCGCTTCCAGCATATCGAGATATGCCCAGTGCGTGTCCGGCACGTCCGGCATCACGCGGATGCCCTCGCCGGAGGCCGCCATCACGGCGTCGCCCTTGCGGCCGAGCGCACGGTTGAGGATGGTGACCGCCTCCGCGCGGGTGATCGAATCATCCGGGCGGAACAGGCCGCCCGGGTCGCCCGAGACCCAGCCCTGCGCGAGCGCGGTCTGCACCGCGTCGTGCGCCCAGTGGCCCTCGGGTACATCGACGAAGGCCATATCCGTACCGAGGTCGTCATGCGGGAAGCGCGACAGGATGGTCACGAACTCCGCACGGGTGATGGTCGCGTCCGGCAGGAAGGTGCCGTCCGCATAGCCGTTTACCAGGCCGAAGCCGGTCATCTGGCGCACCGCGTCCGCATACCAGGCGGAAACGTCCACGTCGTTAAACAGATGGTCCTCGTTTGTGATCTTTTCCACCAGCAGGGTCGAGATCAGCTGGCACGCTTCCGCGCGCGTAATGGTCGCGTCCGGACGGAAGGTGCCGTCCGCATAGCCGTTCATATACTGGATGTGGTCGGCCGTGTTGAGCTGAGGGACGGGTGCACCGTCGCTGTTCTGCACCGCCGCCGCGCATGCAGAGACCGGCAGGGCGCCTGCCGCCACCAGCGCAGCGAGCGCCGCCGCGGTGATCTTTTTCTTCATCATAATCGCTCTTTCTCCTCTTTTTGATGTTCTGCGCACTTAGACGGAATTACCCATCCTCCGGTTCCCTGTCCGGCGCATTTTTTTGCTCATCCCCACGCATTTCCTCTGCTTCTTCCGGGTCGAGCACAATCGGGATAAGCGACGCGGCGATCTTGCCCTTGCCGCGGTTTTTGACATAGAAATACCCGATGACCGAAAACGCGACCGCGCCGACGAAATTGACCTGCAAATCCTTCATCGTATCGATCAGGCCGACGTCCAGATAGCCGCCCGGAAACTCCATCCAGTCCTCCCCGTTGACAACAAGGCTCTCGATCGGCACATGGACGACCGTGTTCAGCCCCGACGGGTTGAGCGAGACCGAATTGACCTGCTGGACAATGAAATCCTTCTGCATATCCGTGCCGAGGAACTGGTCCGCACCGAACTCGAAAAATTCCCACAGCACGCCGACCGTCATGGAAAAACAGAACGCGACGATTGCCAGGAACAGCGGCGAAAGCTTGAACGAGAAGCGCTCGCTCCGGTCGAACAGGTCGACCAGGCAGAAGCCGACTGCCGCGACCAGGAACCCGTTGATCGTATGCAGCATGGTATCCCAGCCGGGAATAATGGTATAGAAGGAATTGATTTCGCCGAGTATTTCCGCAGCGAAAATGAAGCAGTAGATAATGCCCTCCATCACCGGCGGGATATCGATCGCCAGGCTGCGCTCAAGCAGCATCGGCAGGCAGAACAGCACCAGCGACAGCACGCAGACAAATACATTCTCATACCGCTGCATGAAGAGCGAGCGGATCAGTGTCAGGATGATGAAAAAGGACAGCACGCCGCGGATCGTCAGCCGGCGTGTCCGGCGGCGCGCTTCGATCGCTTTTCCCTCTTTTGTCTTTTTAAACATGGCAGCTCCTTTCCATATATGGCATCTTTTCATCCATTATACAGTATACCACAGCGTGCCGCAAAAGAAAAGGACGCAGCATCAAGCGCCCTTTTCCCATCGCAGGCCCCCCTGTTGCCATCTGCGCAGCGTCTACCGGCAGCAATCTGATTATTACATGCTAACCTTCGGTTCCCCCTTGACAAACGGCCGTCCGCCCAGTAAAATAGATACTGTTATCTGCGGGTGTAGTTCATCGGTAGAACGGCAGCTTCCCAAGCTGCATAGGTGGGTTCGACTCCCATCATCCGCTCCATATCCTGTCCCTGTCCACATCTGTGGGCAGGGATTTCTATTTGGGCGCACCTCCCCGCCTTCTGCCGCATATGCTGGAGTAAGACCACAAACAGAGGTGACCAACTATAAGATGTCAAGCCTATGAAGGGGAAATTT
>DXIC01000125.1 GCA_019113065.1 Candidatus Agathobaculum stercoravium | reverse complement strand
CACTGAGCAAATGGCGGCGCGGCAAGCGGGCGCTCAAGTATTCCTCGCCCTATGCCAAGGCGATTGCCGCATGGGCGCTGTCCTGCCGCTGTTGATAGCGATTAACCACACGCCATTTTCCATGAACAGGGCACACTTTGATATTGCCAAGATTGCCATATCGAGCACCACCTCCATATATGAAAACGCCTGCCCTTCGCTGTGAAGGACAGGCGTCTGTGCAATTTTATCCGGTATATGCAGTGCAGTTCCGAAGCATGCCGATGTTATTCAACCGACAGGGTATCCTCACCATGCGCTGTGTCGCCGGTTTTCAGCAGCCGGAAGCTGGTGTACGCATCCGAATTGGTGACCACCACGGGCGTTACCGTGCGGTAGCCCGCATCCAGAATGGCCTTTTCATCAAAGCTGCCGATCAGGTCACCCTTTTTGAGCGTGTCGCCCTCCTTGATGTTGATGGTAAACGGCGCGCCGTTCAGCTGCACGGTGTCGATGCCAAGATGGATGAGCAGCTCGCAGCCCTCCGGCGTGGTCAGGCCGATAGCGTGCCTGGTGCCGAACACGGTCGTGACCTCACAGTCTGCCGGGGCATAGACCTGATTGTCCGCAGGCTCGACGGCAAAGCCGTCGCCCACCATCTTTTCGGAGAACACGCCG
The DNA here is from genome assembly GCA_019113065.1 of Candidatus Agathobaculum stercoravium. Classification (GTDB taxonomy): domain Bacteria; phylum Bacillota; class Clostridia; order Oscillospirales; family Butyricicoccaceae; genus Agathobaculum; species Agathobaculum stercoravium. The sequence goes on along the minus strand of DXIC01000125.1, from coordinate 10,807 downwards.
TCCGCGACCTCCTCCAGCGGGATGACCCTGCCGCTCAGCGGGCTGGCGATCACGATCGCTTTGCCGGACGCAGCTGCAGCGGGCGCCGTCTCAGCCGCCGCTGCGGGCGCGCCGGCAGCTTCCGCCTTATCGCTCTCCGGCGAGGAAAGGTAGGCTTCCAGATCGGTTTTGATATTGGAGACGCGAGGGCCGTAGACTATCTGTACGCCCTGCCCCTTGCAGATCACGCCGGACGCGCCGGTCTCGCGGAGCAGTTGCTGGTCCACCTTGGAAGCATCATGCACGGTGCAGCGCAGGCGGGTGATACAGCAGTCCACGTCCGAGATGTTCGCCTTGCCGCCCAGGCCCAGCATGATCTGGCGGGACAGCTCGTTGTCGCCGCCGGCACTCGCTTCGCCTCCGGCGGCATTTTTGGCGTTGACATCCTTGCGGGTGTACAGCTTGATCTCGCTGTCGTCGCGCCCCGGGGTCTTATAGTCGAACTTTTTGATCATGAACGAGAACACCAGGTAGTATACGATGAAGTAGACCACGCCCACGACCGGGATCCACAGCCAGCTGGTCTTGGCGTTGCCCTGCATGATGCCGAACAGCGTCAGGTCGATCAGGCCGCCCGAGAACGTCAGGCCTACGCCGACATTCAGGATGTGCATGATCATATAGGACGCACCCGCAAAGACGCAGTGCACGATATACATGGCCGGGGCAACGAACAGGAAGGTGAACTCAAGCGGCTCGGTGATGCCGGTGAGCATGGAGGTCAGCGCAGCGGACAGCAGCAGGCCGCCAACCGCCTTGCGGTTTTCCGGCTTGGCGCAGCGGTACAGTGCAAACGCCGCTCCCGGCAGGCCGAAGATCATCAGCGGGAACTTGCCAGCCATGAAGCGGGTCGCCTCAACCGAGAAATGCGCGATCCCCGGGGTGGCCAGCTCAGCAAAGAAGATGTTCTGCGCGCCCTCGACCAGCGTGCCGCCGACCATGGCGGTGCCGCCCAGCGCCGTCTGCCAGAAGGGGATATAGAACACATGGTGCAGGCCGAACGGGATGAGCGCGCGCTCGATGAAGCCGTACAGCCAGGTGCCGGCATAGCCCGAGGCGAGTACGAACGCGCCCAGCGCGTTGATGCCGGTCTGGATTACCGGCCAGATGAAATACATGGCAATACCGACCAGCAGGTAGACCGCCGCGGAAATGATCGGCACAAAGCGCGTGCCGCTGAAGAAGCTGAGCACCTGCGGCAGCTGGATCTTATAGAAGCGGTTGTGCAGCGCTGCCACGCCTAGGCCGACGATAATACCGCCGAACACGCCCATCTGCAGCGAGTTGATACCGAGCACGCTCGCGGTCGCGCCGGACAGGTCGGGCGCGCCGAAGTCGTTGATCATCGCGCCGATCGTCGCGTGCATGACAAAGAAGGCGATGACCGCAGAGAGGGCGGAGACCTCCTTCTCCTGCTTTGCCATACCGATGGCGACGCCGATCGCAAAGATCAGCGGCAGGTTGTCGAACACGACCGAGCCCGCGGAATTGAGCACCTGCAAAATCGCATAGATGATCGTACCCGGGCCCATGATGCCGAGCAGCCCGTAGGCTTCGAGCATGGTCTCATTGGTGAACGAGCCGCCGATGCCCAAAAACAGGCCGGCGACCGGCAGGATCGCGATCGGCAGCATGAACGAGCGGCCGACGCGCTGCAATACGCCGAAAATCTTATCTTTCATCTGATATTACTCCTCCTTTTCTGTGATGCCCATGGTCAGGGCCAGCCGGTGCAGGTGGATGGTCAGGAAGGTCATCTCCTCCGGCGGCAGCCGGATGCCGAATGCCTGCTGCAGATCATCCCGGATGCGCTCGGCGCACTGGTAGTCATGCCGGAAGCGCCGCACGATCATGCTTTGGAATTCCGCATCCTCCTCGCGGGAATATTTGTTCTGCGTGATGCGCTGGCCGAGGAACTTAAGATGGGTGATAAACCGTCCGTAATCGAGCGACTGCTCATCCAGCGACACACCGTAATACTCCTGCACGGTGGCAGTGATGCGGCGGATCAGCTCGGTGATGCGCACCATGTCGGACATTTTGCCGTCGATCTCCGCATTGACGATATGCAGGGCAATGAAGCCCGCCTCGTCCTGTGACAGGCGGTAGCCCAGCCGCTGCTCGATGATATCGAGCGCCTGATTCCCCACTGCAAATTCGCTGGGATAAAAATTCGTGATCTCCCACAGCAGCTGATTGGGATAATCCACACCGGTGCGCAGCCGTTCAACCGCAAAGCAGATATGGTCGGTCAGCGTGATGTAGATATTTTCACTCAGCCGCCGGCCGATGGCTTTTTCCGCCGCTTCTATGATTTCCGTGCTGACGTCAAGAAATTCAGCAGGTACGTCGCCCAGCAGCTCCATCAGGCGCGAGGATTTTTCCGGATCGCGCAGGTCGTAGATTTTTTCGATCTTCTGTGCAGGCACCAGATCGCCGGGCTGCTTCTTAAAGCCGATCCCAAGGCCGCGCAGGATGACTTCGCGGCCATCCGCGTCTGTAATGCAGACAAAGTTGTTGCCGATGACGCGGCTGATACGGTAAGCGTCCTGCCCCTGCATCCCCGCCGGGGTCACAGGATCTCCTGCAGGAGGACGAGCATGCGCGCGGCGGCTTCCTCCTCGTCCGGGCCTTCCGCCGTGACAGTGATCGTGCTGCCGTGCCGCACACCCAGACCCATCAGGCTCATCAGGCGGGTCGCCTCGGTCTGCTTGCCGTTATGCTCGATCGTGATCCTGCTCTGGAACTCCTTTGCGGCCTTGACCAGCTGTCCCGCCGGACGGGCATGGATGCCGATGGGATCGGTGATCTCATAATTGAAGGTTTTCATTTCGATCTTCCTCTCTTTTCACAGATCACAGGCTGCCCCCGCAGAATAAAAAAAGACCAAACGACCGAATACGATCTATCGATTCGGTGGTTTGGTCTTGCCTGCCTTACCAGTCACAAGCCTGTGTCAACTTTTTACAGAGAAAGCATACTATCTTCTGCGTGTTTTGTCAACGGTTTTGTCTTGCTTTGGATAAAAATTGTTGATTTGCACAGGTTTTTTGCCCGTAATTTATTCATTATGCGCTCTGTTGCGCTCTCGTGTTCAACTGCATCCTGCTCGATATCCTTAAGGCAATACCGCAATAAATGCCTATACCCATTAAATTGTTTTCTGGGCATTTTTGTATTCTGTGGGTGTATAGGAACAGAATTTTTTGAAAACAGAGGTGAAATAGCTGCTGTTGCTGAAATTTAAGGCGTTGGAGGCTGCTTCAACGGAACTGCCTTCATCAAGCAGGCTTTTCGCATACTCTATTTTCTGGGAGTTGATAAACTGCCGAGGGGAGATCCCAAGCTGCTTTTTGAATTTCTGCTTGAACTGGGAAGTGGAGAGGTATACCTGCCGTGCAACCTCGTCAAGCGTCAACGGTTCCGTAATGTGGTCGAGGATATAGTTCATGGCGAAGCCGATATCCGGGGTCAGCCGGAATGCGGTCTGGTCGGAAAATTCGACCACCCTGTACAGCAGCAGCGCAATATATTGGCTGACCAGCTGCGGATTACTGCCCTCAAGCGCGATTTGAAACGCGTTTTTGAAAAGGTAGTGGATTTCGCTCCCGGTTGTGCTGATCTTGGGGGAGGGGATGTGCGCGAACTTGTCATGGAGTGTGAGTACGGCCGTACTGTCCAGATGCAGGAACGGCTTTCCGGGGTCCAATTCGAATTGCAGCCAATACATTTCGGAAACCGTGACGGGGACGGAGTTGGTGCTGTGCATCTGATTGGGCTGGGTGATGAACACATCCCCGCCGCACAGGTTATAGGTTTTATCATCAACGAAAAAACTGGGGGTACCGCTGGTGATATAGACCAGTTCATAGCTGTTTTCGTGGAAATGCAGGGGAAGCGATTCGGTTGCGGATATGCGCACCTGCTTGGCAAGCACCTGCAATCCCGGGATATCCAAATAGGAAGACGTGAGGATTTTCCGATACCGGGTATCCGTGTAATTGTCCTTCCAATTGATTACCTGATTCATGCCTTCATCCCACCCATGCATAAAAATCATTGAAATTGTACGGTGTACAAGAATAGATTGCCATACAATATTGATGATTATATAATGAGATCACAAAAACGTCAATAAATGTTTCAAAATCTCAAAAGATATATACAGTGTGCACAAATGTATCAAAGCTTTATTGACAATTATGACAGAGAGTGCGAGACTTCAATCCAAGGAGGGGAAACGAAAGGATTCCAACAGAAATACAGTAATTTTGATTGATAGAAAGAGAAAAATTTGGGTAATGAAGGTGGAACAATGAAAGAAACAAACACTGCTGCAACCGGCAGCCCGACGAATGTCAAAACCAGTATTTTTGAGAAGTTTTCCTACGGCATGGGCGACGTGGCGTGCAATGTCGTATTTGCACTGACTTCCGGCCTGGTTACTTATTTTTACACCAACGTAATCGGCATTTCCGCCGGCCTTGTCGGCATGATCCTGCTGATATCGCGTATTTTCGACGGTATCTCGGACGTCGCGATCGGCCTGATCATGGACAAGGTGCATTCCAGGCATGGCCGCGCAAGGGCGTGGGTGCTCTGGATGGCCATCCCGTACGCGGTCAGTGCGGTAGCGCTGTTCTGTATCCCGGCCAATGCAAGCACGGCGGTGCAGGCGGTTTACATTTTTATTACATATAACCTGTGCACAACGGTTGTATACACTGCGCTCAACCTGCCGTACGGCGCGATGGCGCCGCTGATGACCAGCAACGAGCAGGATATCGCAAAGATCAACCTGTTCCGTATGTCGATGTCCCCGATCGGCAACATGATCGTTACCGCTGCGACCCTGCCGATCATCAACCGCATGGGCGGCGACCAGGCGGCGTGGATCAAGGTTACCATCATCTACGCGGTTATCTCGATTGCCTTCCTGCTGTGGTGCTTTTTCGGCACCAAGGAGCGTGTCAACACCGAGGCGGCGCGCGAAGCAGAGCAACTGCCGATCAAAGTGCGTTTCGGCGCCCTGCTCCACAATAAGTACTTCATCATCCTGATGCTGACCTCCCTGTGCCAGGCGCTGTTCCAGACCATCAACGGCACCTGCGGCACCTACTATGCGCAGTATATCCTGGGCAACAATGAGCTGTACGGTGTGCTCAACATGGCGGAGAACATCCCCCAGATCATTGTCATCATGCTGCTGGCGCCGTTCATCCGCAAGTTCGGCAAGCGCAACCTGATCCTGGCCGGCGGTATCCTTGTCGTCCTGGCACAGGCGTCGCTGATTTTTGCCCCGGCTAACACCACTTATGTCATCGTAGTTGCAGCACTTCGCGGCATTGGCAAGGCGCCGATCTACGCCTGCCTGGCAACCATGCTGGCCGACGTTGTAAACTATGGCCACTGGAAAACCGGCATCCGCGTCCATGCGCTGGTATTCAGCGCAGTAACGGTCGGCAACAAGTTCGGCACCGGTGTTTCCGGCGCGCTGGTCGGCCAGATGATGGACTGGTCCGGCTTCACAGGCCTTGCGCAGGAGATCCCGTCCGCGGTTGCCATGGTGCAGAACCTGTACATCTGGGGCACGGCTATTTCCTGGATCGCGATCGTTGTCCTGATGCTGACTTACAAGCTGGACAAGAATTATGCGGGCATGATGAGCGACATGGAGCGCAGAGGCATGCTCAGGCAGGCGGACTAAGCGCTTTGCTGCGCAGATCATCGATCCGAAGAACAACCAAACGAGAGGGGACGTCCTGCGGGCAATCCCCTCTCTTTCTTAAAAGATGAGTGGATACCTGAATGATGAGATAAGGTGGCATTAGTAGAATGGATAATACAAAAATCAAACGCGTCCATGTCGTATACAAGACGCATCTGGATCTGGGCTTTACCGCCATGGCGGCCGATGTATTGGAGACCTACCGGCACGAATTCATCCCCCGCGCGCTGGATACCGCTGAGAAAATGAACCGGGACGGCAAGCGGAAGTTCATCTGGACGACCGGCTCCTGGCTGATCGAGGACTATCTGACCCATATGCCCGCGGAACAAGCCGCCCGCATGGATGCGGCGATCCGGCGCGGCGATATCACCTGGCACGCGCTGGCCTACACGACCTATTCCGAGCTGATGGACGAAACGCTCCTGCGCTACAACCTGAGCATTTCCCGGAAGCTGTGCGAGCGCTACGGCAAAACCGTCTGCGCAGCCAAGCAGACCGACGTGCCGGGGCATACCATTGCAATGATCCCGGAAATGGCAAAGGCGGGCGTCAAATACATGCACATCGGCATCAACGGCGCAAGCCGGCCGGTTGCCGTGCCGCCCATGTTCCGCTGGCAGTACGGCGGGGAGGAGATCATAGTGGACTACTCGCCGTTCTACGGCGCGGTCAGCATGGTTGAGGGCTGCGACGAAGTGATGGAATTTGCCCACAGCAAGGACAATATGGGTCCCCCGACTGCGGAAGAGGTTGACGAGATCCTTGCGGAGATGCAGGAAAAGTATCCGAACGCCGTGGTAGAAGCCTCCACGATGGACGACTTTTATCAGGCGATTGCGCCGTTCCGCGGCCGGCTGCCGGTGGTGACCGATGAGATCGGCGATACCTGGATCCATGGCATCGGGACCGATCCCTATAAGGTGTCTGCAATGCGCAGCCTGCTTGCGCTGCGCCGTGACTGGATCGCCTGCGGCAAGCTCGAGGAGGACGGCCCGCAGGACCGTGGTTTTCTGGACGGCCTGCTGCTGATCACCGAGCACACCTGGGGCATGGACTTCAAAAAGTACCTGTATGACTTCAAAAACTGGGAGCGCCGGGATTTTGAAGCCGCGCGCAAAAAAGATATGACCGGCAGGGAAGAACTGAGCGCGGCAGGCCCGTTCCTCGAGGCTTCGGTCGGCAAGGAGCACCAGAAGTACACGGGCGGCAAGCTGATGGGCTCGTACAGCCTGTTTGAAAAGTCGCAGCAGGAGCAGCGGGACTACCTCAAGCAGGCCGTGGAGGCTTTGCCGGAGGCGCTGCAGCCCGAAGCGCTTGCAGCGATCCGCGTGCCGGTGTTTGAGAAGTTCCCCTCGGCCGGGAAGCAGGCCGAATTTCACATTGCCGGCGCAGAAATCCATGTGGAAGAGGACGGCGCGATCACGGTGCGGGATCACGGCGCTGCCCCGCGTATGCTGGGACGCTTCCACTACGAAGTATTCGACTGGGAAACCGTCAACCGCTGTTATTATGTATACGGCCGCGACTTCGATGAGACCCGCGGCTGGGCAGAGCCTGATTTCTCCAAGCCGGGCCTGGATGCGGTCGAGAACCTGAAGCGCAGCAGCTGGACGCTGCACTGCAAGGGCGCGGAACAGGTGTCCGGCGATACGCTGCGCATTGTATGCGAAATGACCGGCGAAGCGGTCGACCGGTTCGGCTGTCCGGCTGAGGTGGAATACCTCTGGAAGATCACACCGCTGGTATGGGAGCTGACCATGCGCTGGCGGGACAAGAAGGCAAACCGCATCCCCGAAGCGCTTTGGCTGGGCTTCGAGCTGCCGGCGCACGCGGACAGACAGGTCGGCGTGCAGAAAATCGGCCATCCGGTCGATCCGTTCGCCGTTGTCGCGGGCGGCGCGCGCAAGCTGCATGGCTGCGAAGCGGTGCTGCTGGGCGGCAAGCCGGAGATCGTCAACTGGGACGCGCCGCTGGTCTGCCTGGGCGAGCGCGCGCTGTACGACGTCGAGGACGATTACCCCGCCCGGACCAATATGGCGGAGTTCCTCCTGTTCAACAACCGCTGGGGGACCAACTTCAAAATGTGGTATGAGGATGATGCGGCATTCCGCTTTACCATCAGGCGATAACGCGGCGGCGCAGCATCCAAATCAAAGTTTGCAAAGAAAGATGTAAGTGAGCAATGAAAGAAATGACATCATTAGAGCGAGTACAGGCCGTTTTGAACGGCGAAACACCGGACCGGGTTCCCGTGGTGCCGCAGGGATTCATGTTCAGCGCAAAAACCGCGGGCTATGACATCGGCGAGATCAACCGCGATCCGGCAAAAATGGCGGAGAGCCACCGCATCTGTCAGGAAAAGTATGGATACGACGGCTGCGTGGTGGACATCGACGACGCGACGCTGGCAGAGGCCTGCGGCGCAAAGGTGCTGTTCCGCGAGCGCGACGTGGCATCCGTGGACGAGCACGCGCCGGTTCTGGAGGATCTGCGGGATATTGACAAGCTGAAACTGCCCGACCCGATGAAGGACGGCAGGATCTGCGAATGGCTCGAGACCGTGGAACGCCTGCTGGACGCGGTCGGCGACCATGTGTTTGTCATGGGCCGCGCGGATCAGGGGCCGTTCAGCCTGCTGTGCCTGCTGCGCGGTACGCAGGACCTGATGATGGACCTCATGACCGAGGAAGAGGAAGTGATCCATCACGCGCTGGAATGGGCGACTGAAGCGCATATCCGCTTTGCCAAAGCGCAGCTCGAGGCAGGGGCGCATGCGACCAGCATGGGCGACGCATATGCCGGGCCGGAGCTGATCTCCCCGGAGATGTACCGTTCGTTCGCGCTGCCGTATGAAAAGAAGGCCGCGGAGCAGATCCGGCAGCTGGGCAAGCCGTATTCCGTGCATATCTGCGGCAATACGACAAAGATTATCCAGGACATGGGTATGACCGGCGCCAAAATCCTGGAGATCGACTGGAAAACCGATATGGGATATGCCCGGTCGGTTGTGCCGGACGACGTTGTCCTCATGGGCAATATCAACCCGAGCGATCCCCTGTGCATCGGCGGCCCGGAGACGGTCACGATGCAGGCGAAGGACATTCTGGAAAAGACAGCTGGCCGCGGCATCATCCTCAGCTCGGGCTGTGCGCTGGGCGCAAACACCAAGCCGGAGAACATGCAGGCGCTGGTGCAGGCGGCGAAGCAGTACGGATGCTTTGACGCGGTTGAAACGGCAGCGGCTTCCCGTGTATAATGAGGGATAGAGATGATATACACCATTCAAACCGATGAGCTGACGGTCAGGATCAATGACAAAGGCGCGGAGCTCTGGTCGATAAAAACGCCGGACGGCACCGAATACCTCTGGCAGGGCGACCCCAAATACTGGCCGGACCGCGCGCCCAACCTGTTCCCGCAGGTCGGGCTTTGCACGGATGGCTGTTATGAGCTGGACGGCAAACGGTATCCGATGGATATTCACGGCTTTATCAAGGATACCGTGCTGCATGTCGAGGACGCAGCGCCCGACCGCATCACCTTCTGGTGTGAGGACACGGCGGATACCCTGCGGGTGTATCCTTTCCGGTTCCGGTATGAACTCCGTTACCGGCTGAGCGGCTCCAAGCTGCATATCTGCATCCGCGTGGAAAACAGGGAGGATAAGGAGATGCATTTTTCGGTCGGCGGGCATCCGGGCTTTAACGTGCCGCTCGAGCAGGGGCTGTCCTATGGGGACTACTGCCTGCAATTCCCGGCGGGCGCGTCGGCAAGACGGGTGGCGTGTACGCCGGGGCCCTGCCAAGCGGCGGACGGCATTGCGGATTACCCGCTGCCGGACGGGAAGATCCCGCTCTCGCATGCGCTGTTCGCCGACCGCGTGATCATTTTGCAGGACATGCCGCGTACCGTTACGCTGTGCGCGGCGCGCGGCAAAAAGCAGGTGACTGTCGACTTCCCGGATATGAAATATCTGGGCCTGTGGAAGTGGGTCGGCACGGACGCGCCGTATCTCTGTATCGAGCCGTGGAGCGGCCTGCCCGCGCGCGCAGGCGTTGTGGAAGATTACGGGAAACACCCGGATTTCATCCATCTGGCGCCGCACGCGGCCTATGAAAACAACTGGTCTATTTACATTCAATAATGGAAAGAGGGTTCGCATGAAACGCAGCGAGATTAACCGCGCCCTTCAGGAGATGGAAGCGGCCCTGAAGCGCTATCAGATCAACCTTCCGCCGTTCTGCCGCTTTACCCCGGAGGAATGGCAGGGCAAGGGGCATGAATATGATGAGGTCCGCGACAATATGCTGGGCTGGGACATCACCGACTACGGTCTGGGGGACTTCGACAAGGTCGGTTTCTCCCTCATCACCCTGCGCAACGGCAACCTGAAAATGGCGGACCGTTACGCAAAAACCTATGCTGAAAAGCTGATTTACCTCAAAGAGGGGCAGTATTCCCCCAACCACTTCCACTGGAACAAGATGGAGGACATCATCAACCGCTGCGGCGGTACGCTGCTGATCCGGGTGTATAACTCCCTGCCCGATGAGTCGATCGACAAGGTCTCGGACGTCACGGTCCATCTGGACGGCTGCACGGTCACGGTTCCTGCAGGCACGCAGGTGCGCCTGGAGCCCGGCATGAGCATCTCCATCCAGCCGGGGCTGTACCACGACTTCGAGGTGGAGCCGGGCACCGGCCCGATCGTTATCGGCGAGGTCAGCCAGTGCAACGACGACAACACGGACAACTGCTTCAATCCGCCCGTTGGCCGTTTCCCGACCATTGAGGAGGACGAGCCGCCCTACCGCCTGCTGTGCAACGAGTATCCGGCAGCGGAATGAATCTGTTTTTTTTGAAAGGCGGGAGGAATTTTGACGGATGTCATTGCAATCGGTGAAGTCCTGATTGACCTGACCCAGACCGGGGTGAACGAAAACGGGATCCCGGTCTTTGCCGCAAATCCGGGCGGCGCGCCGGCAAATGTCTGCGTTGCGGTCTCCCGGCTGGGCGGGAAGGCTGCTTTTATCGGGA
>DXIC01000006.1 GCA_019113065.1 Candidatus Agathobaculum stercoravium | reverse complement strand
GAAATTGCGGCATGCCGCAATTTCCTATTGAACACGCGCGATTGCGCTAAAATGCTTGGACAGGCTGTGAAAAATGCCGCTTTGCGGCATTTTTCTGTTAAAAGCTGTGTAATTTGGTACAGATTTAGGAAACGGAGAAAATCTATGAGGGCACTCATTCAGCGCGTTTCGCGCGCGTCAGTAACGATCGACGGCGCAGTGCGCGGCCAGATCGGGCAGGGCTTCCTGGTGCTGCTCGGCATTACGGACGGGGATACCGCAGAGGACGCGGTATATCTCGCGGATAAAACGGTCAAACTGCGGGTATTCACGGACGAAAACGACAAGATGAACCGCTCGCTCGCGGACGTGGGCGGCGGCATCCTTGTGGTGTCGCAGTTTACGCTGTACGGGGACTGCAAAAAGGGCAACCGGCCGAGCTTTACCGCCGCCGCGCGCCCGGAGACCGCGATCCCGCTGTACGAAGCGTTTATCGCGCGCTGCCGCGAGAGCGGCCTGCCGGTCGAGACCGGTGAGTTCGGCGCGGATATGAAGGTCGACCTGCTCAATGATGGGCCGGTCACACTATGGATGGACACCGCCCAGATGCGGTGACAGGAGGAGAGGCAATATGAAAATCATGCAGCTCTGTGTCGGCGTGGTCGGCACGAATTGCTACATCGTATATGATGAAAATACCAGGGAAGCCGCGGTCATCGACCCGGGCGACAACGCGCCCTCGATTCTGAAGGCAGTGGAGCAGGAAAAGCTTACCGTCAAATATGTCCTGCTGACGCACGCGCATTTTGACCACATCCTTGCCGCGCACGAGGTGCTCGAAGCGACGGGCGCGCAGTATGTTGTGCCGGAGGGCGACCTGTGGCTGCTCAAACGCGAGAACATGGGGCAGTTCCGCTCGCTCGCGCGCACCTATGTGGAGGACAAGCCGGATATCCTGGCGAACGAGGGCACGCAGGTCACCTTCGGCGGCATCACCGCGACCTATATGAACACACCCGGCCACACGCCCGGCTCGTCGGTCATCCGGATGGGCGACTGCCTGTTCACGGGCGACTGCCTGTTCCGGCATGAGTGCGGCCGCTGCGACCTCGAAGGCGGCGACTTCGGCCAGATGCTCCAGTCGCTGAAGCGCCTGCACGATCTCGAGGGCGACTACAAGGTGCTGCCCGGGCATGAGGGCATTTCCACCCTGTCCGAGGAACGCGCGGCCAACCCGTATATGTTGCAGGCGGTTGGGAAACGATGATTTATACACTGGAAGGCCACGACCTCAAGCATGCGGTCGAGGAGATGCTGTTCCACCTGCTGCCGACCGTGACGCTTGCGCGCGCGGACGCAGTGGGGGAGGGCGACTGGTGCCGCAGCCTGCTTTCCGAGCAGGACGGCGAGGCTGTCGGCCGCGCTATTGCCTGCATCGGCGGCGTGACGCACGAGAGCGCGCGTCGCGCGCCGGTCGCGGGGCTGGCGCCGCTCGAGCATAAGCGTGTGCTCACCGAGCTGGTCAAAATGACCGTATACGATGCAGTTGTCCCCACGCTCGCGCAGCCGCCCGTATGGGGCAGCCTGACCGGCGTGCGCCCGGCAAAGCTCGCGCGCGGCCTGATCGAGCGCGGCATGAGCCGCGGGGAAGCAGCGGAATACCTGCGGGGGCACTTTTATGTGTCCCCCGCGCGCACTGCGCTCACCATCCGCGCGGCCGCAACCGCGATGGAGCTGGACAGGGAGATCGGCGAAAACGATATTTCGCTCTATGTCGGCATCCCGTTCTGTCCGTCGCGGTGCTATTACTGCTCGTTCGTGTCGTCCACGACCGCGCAGTCCGGCCACCTGATCGAGCCGTATCTGGATACCCTGTGCCGCGAGATCGAAGAGACCGCTGCGCTCGTGCGCGAGGCGGGCAAGCGGGTGCAGAGCGTGTACATCGGCGGCGGCACGCCGACGACACTGGACGAGCAGCAGTTGACGCGCCTGCTGAAAACACTGGAACAAAACTTTGATTTTTCCCGTCTTCGTGAATATACTGTGGAAGCGGGACGTCCGGATACCATCACGCCGGGCAAGCTGCACGCGCTGCGCGCGGCGGGCGTCGGCCGGGTGAGCATCAATCCCCAGTCCATGGACGACAAGGTGCTTGCCGCCATCGGGCGGCGGCACGCGGCAGCGGACGTGCTGCGCGCCTATGACGAGGCGCGGCAGGCGGGCTTTGACGCGATCAACATGGACGTCATCGCGGGCCTTGCCGGCGACACGGCGGAGACCTTCGCCCAAACCATCGACACGCTGACCGGCCTTGCACCGGAGAACATCACCGTGCACACGCTGGCGATCAAGCGCGGCGCGGATCTGACCGACAAGGCGGCTGCCTCCGCCCAGCGCGAGACAGTCTCGCGCATGCTGGACGGCGCGTCGCACGCGCTGCAAACGGCGGGCTACGGCCCGTACTACCTGTACCGGCAGAAATTCACCGCGGGCGGGTTTGAAAACGTCGGCTGGTGCAAACCGGGCACCGAATGCTTCTACAATGTGACCATGATGGAGGAGTTCCAGACCATCCTGTCGCTCGGCGCGGGCGGTGTGTCCAAGCGCGTCGACCGGGATACCGGCTGGATCGAACGGACGAACAACCCCAAGTATCCACTCGAGTACATCCGGGCGGCGGACCGTCTGGCAAACGGTAAACGCAAACTTCTTTTTCCCAGGCAGTAAGGAGGGACACGTTTTATGGCGGAATATACGCTCAAATACATCAACCACCGCGCGCGTTATGATGCGGCGGCGTTTATCGCGGAGTGCGAGCAGCAGTACCACGGGCAGGTGGCCCGGGTGGCGGAGGAGATCGCGGAAAACAGCGCGCATAAGCCGATCGTGCTGATCAACGGCCCGTCCTCGTCGGGCAAGACCACCACGAACGACCGCATCGCCCGCGCGCTCGAAAAGCACGGCATCCATGCGGAGATGATCTCGATGGACGATTATTACCGCACGGTCGGCACCTATGAGATCCCGCCCGACCCGGAAAACGGCGTGCCCGACCTGGAAAGCCCGGAGTGCATGAACCTGCCGCTACTCAGCCAGCATCTGGCGCAGCTTGTGGCGGGCGAGGAGATCGAGCTGCCGCGGTTCGACTTTGAGACCCGTTCGTCCGTGCCCGGCGGGAAGCCGCTGCGGCTTGACCCGGACGAGGTGGTGCTGATCGAGGGCATCCACTCGTTCAACCCGGTCATTATGGGCGATCTTGCGCACGCGGCGACCGGCGTGTACCTGTCCGTGGCGAGCACGGTCGTGCCCGAGGAGGGCGCGCGGCTCGAGCCGTATATGCTGCGCTTCCTGCGCCGCGCGATGCGCGACAGCCTGTTCCGCAACTCGCCGGTCGGGGAGACGCTCGGCCAGTGGAACTCAGTGCGGCGCGGCGAGCGGCTGTATATCTCGCCTTACCGCGGGCAGGCCAACCTGACCGTGGACACCTTCCTGCCGTATGAGCTGAATATCCTGATGCAGCACCTCGAACCGCAGCTGCGCCTGCACGCGGACCAGCTTGCGGGCGCGGACCTCGCGCCGGTAGCGGCGGTGCTCGGGCAGGTTGCGCCGATCGATTACGCGGATTTCATCCCGGCGGACTCGGTATTGCACGAGTTTATCGGATAAAGCATGCCGCCTTGCTTTTTTGCAGGGCGTGAAGTATAATAAACCCAACATGGCGGGAAAACGCTGGAAGGAGCGATGGGCAATGGATGCAAAAGTACAATCGTTTCTGGATAAAGTGAAAGTGATGGCGGACAGGACGACCCAGGCGGCGGGCCGTGCGGCGGACGCCGCGGGCAAAAAGGCGACCGAGCTGGCAAGTGCGACGCGCCTCAACTTACAGATCTTTGACCTGAACACCGAGTGCGAGGTGCTCTACAAGGAGATCGGCAAGATGGTATATGACCTGCACTGCGGCGCCGAAGTCTCAAACGATGAGATGGACGAAAAAATCGCCGAGGTTGACGCAAAGCAGGAAAAGATTGCCGCCCTGCGCGAGGAGCTTGCAGGCATGCGGTCGATCGTGGTCTGCCCGCACTGCGGCAAGACGTGCAGCCGGGAGGATGCGTTCTGCTCGGGCTGCGGGGAAAAGCTGTGAGCGCATATTTTGCCGCGCCCTGCCATACCGTAGAATCAGTAAAAGCAAAGGGCGTGTAGCGTTTGCAGCGAAAAAAACAGAATTTTATACAGGGAGCGGTCATTCTGATGATTGCGAGCCTGGTCGTCAAGGTGATCGGCGCGTTTTTCCAGATCCCGCTCCAAAACCTGATCGGCGGGGAGAGCTCGCCTGCGTTCGGGCTGTTCAGTGCGGCTTACCGTATCTATTCGGCGATGCTGGTGATCTCGACGGTCGGCCTGCCCGCGGCGCAGTCCAAAATGGTCGCGGAGGCGACCGCCTTTGGGCGCGAGCGCGAGGTGCGCCGGATCATCCGCGTGGCGGCGGGGATTTTTATCCCGGTCGGCGCGCTGGCCACGGCCGTCATGCTGTGCGGCGCGGATATATTCGCGGGCTGGATCAGGAACCCGGATGCGCGGCTCGCAGTCATGGCGATTGCGCCGAGTGTGCTGATGGTTGCCGTCCTTTCGGTGTTCCGCGGCTATTATCAGGGGCGCGCCAACATGGTGCCGACCGCGGTGTCGCAGGTCATCGAGGCGATGGGCAAGCTGTTTGTCGGCCTTGGCCTGGCCTGGTACGCGGTGCAGCAGGGCATGGACGACCCGCAGACTGCCGCAATGGCAGTGCTCGGCGTGACGATCGGCGAAGCCGTTGCAGCGGCGTATATGCTGGTGCAGGCAGCGATGACCCGCCGGCGCAGTGAGACGGTGCGCGTGCTCAATGATACCGTCCGGCCGACCGGCCAGCTGGCGAAAACCCTGCTGTCGCTGTCCATCCCGATCACGATCAGCTCGGCGGTCATGAGCCTGACCGACCTGATCGACGTGGCGCTGATCTCCGCACGGCTGCAAAGCCCGGCGGTCGGCATGACGGCAGAGCAGGCGACAACAGCCTACGGCATCTATACCGGCAATGCGGTCAACTTCTTCAACCTGCCGCAGACGCTGATCACGGCGCTTGCAGTCAGCGTGCTGCCGACCATCGCCAGCGCGCGGGCGGCGCAGAATTTCACCAAGGTTTCCAAAACCATGGCGACCACATTGCGCCTGACCATGATCATCACCCTGCCGGCGGGCGCGGGCTTCCTGCTGCTGTCCGGGCCGATCCTGCGCCTCTTTTACTCTGAGGGCACCGAGCTTGGCGGGCAGCTGATGGCGCTGCTCGGCTTTGCCGTACCCGCGGTGGCGCTGGTCGCCATCACGAACGCGGTTTTGCAGGCTTTCGGCCGCATCGACCTGCCGCTGATCTCGATGTTCCTCGGCGCGCTGGTCAAGATCTTCGGGGATTACTACCTGATCGGCATGCCGGAACTGAATATCGCGGGCGCGCCCATCAGCACAGCGGTGTGCTACTGGCTGATCGCGCTCATCAACCTGTTCCACATCAGCCGCCTGTCACACAGCCTGCCGCCCCTTGGCAAGACCGTGGGACGGCCGCTCGCGGCGGCCATCGGCATGGGTGCGGCGACCTATATCTGCCATACCGTGCTGCTGCGGGTGACGGAGGCGGCGCCGGGCACGGCGGCCGACAAGCTGATCACGCTGGCCGTGATTGCGGTTGCAGTGGCGGCTTACGGCGTGCTGCTGCTCGTGCTGCACGCGGTTGACCGCGAGGATATGCTGCTTTTGCCCAAAGGCGAAAAAATCGCAAATATTTTACATTTGAAATAGCAGGAAGTGCGCTGAAATGGTTGATTTTGAAAGAAAAGAGAAGTATAATTTTAACGATCTGCTGCGGATCATGGAGATCCTGCGCGCGCCGGACGGCTGCATGTGGGACCGGGAGCAGGACCACCAGTCCATCCGCCGCAACTTTATCGAGGAGACCTATGAGGTCTGCGAGGCGATCGACGAGCAGGACCCCGAGCACCTGAAAGAGGAGCTGGGCGACGTGCTGCTCCAGGTCGTGTTCCACACCCAGATGGAAAAGGAAAAGGGCGTGTTCGACATCGGCGACGTGGCGGACGGCATCTGCAAAAAGCTGATCTACCGCCATCCGCATATTTTCGGCTCGGTCGAGGTCGGCTCGTCCGAGGAGATCCTGCGCAACTGGGATGAGCTCAAGCGCAAGGAAAAGCATCAGAAGAGCGATACCGACACGCTGGCAAGCGTTGCCAAAAGCCTGCCCGGGCTGATCCGCGCGGAAAAGCTGCAAAAGAAGGCGGCCAAGGTCGGATTTGACTGGGAAAACGCGCAGGGTGCGCTGGAAAAGGCCGGGGAAGAGCTGGACGAGGTCAAGCGGGCCATCGCCGGGGACGGCGACCCGGAGGAGGAGATCGGCGACCTGCTGTTCGCGGCGGTCAACGTGGCGCGCCATCTGAAAGTCGATCCGGAGCGGGCCATGGAAAAGACCTGCAACAAATTCATCCGGCGTTTTGCTGATATGGAGCAGCAGGCAAAAGAAGAGAATAAGGCGCTGTCTGGCCTCTCGCTGGCGGAGCTGGACACGCTTTGGAACAGATCCAAGGAAAAAGAATAACGGAGGTACTTGCATGAAGAAAAGCGAATTCGTCGCGCTTGTCGCGGAAAAAACCGGCCTTTCCAAAAAAGATACGGAAAAGACGATCGATGCTGTGTTCACCGCCATGGGAGACGTGCTCGCATCCGGCGACAAGCTGCAAATGAGCGGCTTCGGCACGTTTGAGACCAGGGAGCGCGCTGCGCGCACGGGCCACAACCCGCGCACCGGCGAGGAGATCCCGATCGCTGCGGCGACCATCCCGGTATTCAAGCCCAGCAAGACGCTGAGGGATAAGGTGGACGCGAAGTAACGTGAGACTGGACAAGTATTTGAAGGTGTCGCGCCTGATCAAGCGCCGCACGGTCGCAAATGACGCATGCGACGCGGCGCGCATCACGGTCAACGGCAAACCCGCAAAGGCTTCCTATCAGGTGAAGCTGGGCGATGTGATCGAAATCGCCTTTGGCCAGCGCACCATGCGGGTCGAGGTGCTGAATATTGCGGAGCACGCCCTCAAGGCGGATGCCGCGGCAATGTATAAAGAGCTTCCGTAAACAGATGCATCCCGCCAAAGCGGGATGCATTTTTGCTGTCATAGCGGTTCCTGCCTGCTCATAGGATGAAGGGAGCGGGAGGTTTTCCGTAAGGAGGGGACTTGCATGGCAGCAGAGGAACGAAACAGGGAAATGCCGCATACGGTAATACTCGAGGGCAGGGAAAAACTGACTATCTCAGGCGTGGTCGATGTACAGAGCTTTGACGAGGAGCAGGTGCTGCTCGAAACTGTGCGCGGCATGCTGGTCGTGCGCGGGCAGGGGCTGCATGTCGAACGGCTGCAGCTCGAGGCGGGCGAGCTGATCGTGGAAGGCGAGGTCGGGCTGGTCGAGTATGACGACAGCGTGCAGCCGCGCGGCGGGCTGCTGAAACGCCTGTTCGGCGGGTGACCGGCATGATGGGGTTTACCAACGCCGAGCAGCTGCGGCTGCTGCTGCAAAGCGTGCTGCTGGGCGTGGGCGTCGGGCTGCTGTACGATGCGCTGCGCGCGCTGCGCCGCCATTTTGCCTGCGGGCGCGCCGCGACTGCGGTGTATGACGCCGTATTCTGGCTGGTTGTGGCAGCGGCGCTGTTCGAGTTCGGGATTGTGTTTGCAATCGGGCAGAACCGGTTTTTTGCACTTGCCGGTGTGGCCGGCGGCATGGTAATGTATTTCATGCTGCTCAGCGATGCCGTGCTGGCAGTGCTGGGCGGGGCGCTCGGCGCTGCCGCGCGTATATGGGGCGCAGGCGCAAGGGCCGTCCGCTGGGGATGCGGCGCCGTAGGGCGGATCGGGATACCGGAGAAATTTCGAAGTTTTGAGAAAAAAATTCGAAAATCCTCTTCCCTTTTTCGCAGGAAAGGTATAAAATAAAACTCGAATCAGTTTAACGCGCGGAGGCAGTGCAAAATGGCGAGAGCGTCCAGACGGAAGGTGCCGGGTATAGTCAAAATAGCGATGCTGGCATTCCTGATTTATGCGGCGTTCACGATCGTCAGCCTGCGTTCCCAGATCGCGGATAAACAGGCCGAGCTGGATTCGCTTTCCCTGCGGGTGCAGGAGTATCAGGAGACGAATGCAGCCTTGCAGCAGGAAATGCAGAGCGGCCTTTCCGAAGAGGACATCAGCGAACTGGCGCGCAACGAACTGAGCTATGCGGAACCCGGGGAACGTGTATTTGTAGATACGTCCAGCCGGTAAAAGGGAAAGAAAGACGGAGGCAAAAAAACTTATATGGATTTGGCAGTGGGATCGATCGTAGAAGGCAAAGTGACGGGCATCACCAAATTTGGTGCGTTCGTTGCGCTGCCCGAAGGCAAGTCGGGAATGGTTCACATCTCGGAAGTTGCGGCAAGCTTTGTCAACGATATTAAGGACTTTCTTCAGGAAGGCCAGCAGGTCAAGGTAAAAATCATCAATATCGACCAGGCCGGACGCATTAACCTGTCCATTAAAAAAGCGCAGCCGCAGGAGCCGCGTCAGGAGCGGGCGGGCGGTTATGCGCCGCGGCAGCAGCGCTTCCAGCAGCGTTCCGCCGGGCCGCGCGGCCGTGCGCCGCAGGCGCCCAAGGATCCTGCCACCATGAGTTTTGAGGATAAACTGAAGGCGTTCATGTCGGACAGCGAAAGCCGCCAGGCCGATGTGCGCCATGCGGCCGACCGTAAAAACGGTTCGCGCAGACGCCGGTAAACACCAAAACCGAGGGAAACCTCGGTTTTGTTTTTATCCATATGCAGCGGGAACTTCCCCAAAAGGCAAAAAAACGCGCCCCTTCTGAAGAAAGAGCGCCAAAAGTAGGATTGTGGGGATAAAGATATGAACGGTGCATGGCAGTTCTCCCAACTGCCATGATTAATATACCATATATTTCCAAATATGTCAATGGTTTTTTCGAGGTTTTGCATGAAACAAACACTGATTAAAAATGTCGAGGTTTGGACGATGGACGCGCAGGACACCCGCTTTTGCGGGTGGGTGCTGCTGGAGGACGGCAAAATCGCCGCAATGGGCGAGGGCGTGCCGCCCGCGTGCGCGGATGTGCTGGATGGCGAAGGCGGCGTGCTCACCCCGGGCCTGATCGATATCCATTCCCATCTCGGCTTATATGAGGACGGCCTCGGGTTTGAAGGCGCGGACGGCAACGAGGACACCGATCCGGTCACGCCGCATCTGCGCGCGATCGACGGGATCAATCCGATGGACCGCGGCTTTCAGGAGGCGCGTGAGGCGGGTGTGACCGCGGTTGCGGTCAGCCCGGGCAGCGCAAACCCGATCGGCGGGCAGATCGCGCTCATTAAGACCGCCGGGCGGCGGGTGGACGACATGGTGGTTAAGGCGCCGCTCGCCATCAAGTTCGCGCTCGGCGAGAACCCCAAGTCAGTCTATCACGACAAGGACGAGGCGCCGGTCACCCGTATGGCGACGGCCGCGCTGATCCGTGAACAGCTGTACAAGGCCAAGGAATACTTTGCCCGCAAGGCAAGGGCGGAGGATGACCCGGACCAGGACGACCCGGATTATGACAGCAAGCTGGAAGCGCTGCTGCCGCTGCTCTGGGGCAAGGCGGAGGCGCACTTCCATGCGCACCGCGCGGATGATATCTTCACCGCTCTGCGCATTGCAAAGGAGTTCGGCCTGCGCGCGGTCATTATCCACGGCACGGAGGCGCATCTGGTCGCCGACCTGCTCGCAGAGGAACAGGTGCCGGTGGTGAGCGGGCCGTTCATGACCGACCGGTCCAAGCCCGAGCTGCGCCACCTGACCGACGAGTCGCCTGCGCTGCTGTGCAGGGCGGGTATCCCGACCGCCATCACGGTCGACCACCCGGAAATCCCGCTCCGGCTGCTGCCCATGGCGCTCATGCTGGCTGTGCGCGCGGGCATGGGCAAAACCGATGCGCTGCGCGCGGTCACGTCCGTCCCGGCGCAGATTGCGGGCATGGAAAACCGCATCGGCAGCCTGCGCACCGGCCTGGACGCGGACTGCGTGCTGTGGAGCGGCGACCCGCTGGATATGGCATCTCAGGTGCAGGCCGTTTTTGTAAACGGCGCACTGGAATACAGGAGGACAAGATGAGGACAATCGACGTTTCGGAAGTGACAAAGTTGGTGCGTCAGCTGTGCATTGACGCGAACTATTACCTGCCCGCCGACCTGCGGCAGGCGTTTGTGGACGGCCGTGAGGCCGAGCAGTCGCCGCTCGGTAAGGAGATCTTCGGCGAGATGATCGCAAACTGCGACCTTGCGCGGGAAAACGATGTGCCGGTCTGCCAGGACACTGGCATGGCGATCGTGTTTGCCGAGGTCGGGCAGGACGTGCATTTCACCGGCGGCGCGTTTGAGGACGCGGTGACCGAGGGCGTGCGCCGCGGCTATATTGACGGCTACCTGCGCCTGTCCGTGGTGGGCGACCCGCTGCGCCGCGAGAATACGAATGACAACACGCCCTGCGTGCTGTATACCTCGATCGTGCCGGGCGACGAGATCAAAATTACGGTCGCGCCCAAGGGCTTCGGCTCGGAGAACATGAGCGCGATGAAGATGTTCACCCCGGCCGCGACCAAGGAGCAGATCGTGGATTTCATCGCGGATGCGTGCGTGAACGCAGGCTCCAACCCCTGCCCTCCGATCGTGATCGGCGTGGGCCTCGGCGGCACGAGCGACAAGGCGGCTTACCTTGCCAAGCGCGCACTGCTGCGCCCGGTGGGCGAACACAACGCCGACCCGCTGTACGCGGAGATGGAGCAGGCGATCCTTGACAAGGTCAATGCCTCGGGCGTTGGGCCGCAGGGCCTCGGCGGCACGGTGACCGCGCTCTCCTGCGCGATCGAGCCGTTCGGCACGCACATCGCGGGCCTGCCGTGCGTGGTGAACATTTCCTGCCATGTGACAAGGCACGCGGAAGGGAAAATATAAAATCTCGATCGAAAGGCACGCCTTCCGATCGAAAACGCCCTTGACAGCCTGCGGCTGTAAGGGCTATTGCGCCGGACAGAAGGAAAAATTCTGATTTTTCCTTCTGTCCGCCTTTGAATAAAAACCGTGATACATGCTCCCGGTTTTTATGAGCATGGCAGTAGCCCTGCTCTGTTTTAAAGCGCGCCTGCGGCGCGGAAAATGGAGCGGCGGGTGATCGAAAACAGCCTTGGGGAAACTGCTGAACAATTTGTGAATTCTTGCAAAATAGATTGGACATTTTCGCCGAAAGCGTGGTATACTAAAGATAGCAAATTCCCACATAGCTGCTGGCGTTTTCCAATACGGCGGCAGCGGAAGTAACTTGGGCTTCATGCCCGTTAGGAGATGATGTTATGAAGTTTACCATCGTCGAGAGAAAAATGAAAATTGACGACGATCTGCGGCAATACGCGCTGCGCAAGGTCGAAAAGCTGGACCGGTATTTCCAACAGGATTCCGACACCACGCTGACCTTCAGCGAGCTGCGCGGCAAGCAAACGGTGGAAATTACGGTGCGGCAGTCTGGGCTGGTCGTCCGCGCTGAAGAGACAACAACCGATATGTTCGCCTCGGTCGACGGCGCGATCAGCAGCATCGAGCGTCAGATCCGTAAGCATAAGACCCGTCTGGAAAAGCGCCTGCGTGAGGGTGCGTTCGATAAGATTGCAGAGCAGCAGGCTGCCCTGGCCGAGGAAGACTTCGATATCGTGCGCCGCAAGCGCTTTGAGGTCAAGCCCATGAGCGTGGACGAGGCGATTTTGCAGATGAACCTGCTCGATCACCAGTTCTACTTTTTCCGCAACGCGGACAACGACAATATCCATGCCGTTGTTTACAAGCGCGCGGCGGGCGGCTATGGCCTGATCGAGGGCGAAGAATAATAGAAAAG
>DXIC01000124.1 GCA_019113065.1 Candidatus Agathobaculum stercoravium | reverse complement strand
GTATATAGGGGACTTTTGAAGTCCCCTATAAAGGCCGTCAGGCCTTTTAGCCCTGCTTCTGCTTGTGCTTCGGGTTCTGGCAGATAACCATAACCTTGCCCTTGCGGCGGATGATCTTGCACTTCTCGCAGATCGGCTTTACAGACGGTCTTACCTTCATGACATTTTACCTCCATCAAATTTTTGGTGGGATGGGACACCGGGAAACCGGCGACCACTGGCGCTCGGGTCACATACGCGCCTCCGCCCGCTTTTATTACAGGCACACGCCGTCAGGCGTGAATAAATCTGAAAATCGCCATGCGATTTTCATCAAAAGCGCGAGCTTTGCCCGTGCTTTTGATTCCCCGACCCAGCGCCCATGGGGCGCGTCGTTCGGGTATCAAAAACAAGTTTCTCTGGAACTTGTTTTTGTATATAGGGGACTTTTGAAGTCCCCTGTAAGCAAGTTTACTTGCTTCGCCAGGTAATACGACCGCGGGTCAGGTCGTAGGGCGACATCTGAACGGTGACCTTGTCGCCGGGAAGAATGCGGATAAAGTTCATGCGGAGCTTGCCCGAAATGTGCGCCAGGATCTTATGGCCGTTGGGCAGTTCCACCTGGAACATTGCATTGGGCAGCGCCTCTATGACGGTACCTTCGAGTTCGATTACATCGTCTTTTGCCATTATGTGAATACCCTCCTCGGTCAATTTGCGTCCTCGTCCCCTGTCCAGAGGGCGAGCGCCTTGCGGATGTCGCTGTTGTTCAGCCGGCCGGTTTCGAGCAGCTTGCGCCGGGTGCGTTCATCGCACGCGCCCTGACGGCTCACATGCCTGCGCCGCTTGCGCTTTGGGCTCTCCGCCCGCCGCGCGCGGCCGTTTGCCAGCAGGAGGAAATCCCCCTCCTCCGCGACAACCAGCATCAGCTGCCCCTTGTCCCTGCCGGTCAGCGAAAGGACAATATCGGCTGTATGGGTTTCTGCCATTACAGCACCTCGCCGTCGATGCTTGTCAGGATCTCCGGCTCCCCATCCGTAATAGCAATGGTGTTTTCATAGTGCGCGGACAGTTTGCCGTCCTTTGTCTTGACGGTCCAGCCGTCCGGCAGGACCTTGACATCATACACACCCACGTTGACCATGGGTTCC
Organism: Candidatus Agathobaculum stercoravium; assembly: GCA_019113065.1. Taxonomy (GTDB): domain Bacteria; phylum Bacillota; class Clostridia; order Oscillospirales; family Butyricicoccaceae; genus Agathobaculum; species Agathobaculum stercoravium. The sequence continues at coordinate 5,536 of DXIC01000124.1, read as the reverse complement.
ACCGCGATGGTCATGCCGCGCTGCAAACGGATGCCGTGGCCGGGATGGCCAAAGTTCGGCACCTCGGGCGATTCGTGCAGGTTCTCGCCTACGCCGTGTCCGACGTAGTCGCGTACCACCGAAAAGCCGTTCTTCTCCACATAGGCCTGCACGGCCGCAGAGATATCCGAAACGCGGTAGCCCTCGCGGGCAAATTTGATACCCTCATAGAAGCTCTGCCGGGTCACTTCGATCAGGCGGAGCGCTTCCTCGCTCACCGCGCCGCAGGGCACGGTGCATGCGCAGTCGCCGTGGTAGCCGTTAATATAGGCGCCCACGTCAACCTTGACAATATCGCCCTCATTCACCACACGGTGCTTCGAGGGGATGCCGTGGATCACTTCGTCATTGATCGAGATGCAGGCGCTGCCGGGAAAGCCGCCGTAACCGAGGAACGAGGGCTTTGCGCCCGCGTCCTCGATCGTCCTGCGGACAATCCGGTCGATTTCGCCTGTCGTGACGCCGGGACGGACCGCGTCCGCCGCCGCTTTCCGCGCAAGCGCGGTAATGCGGCAGGCGGTACGCATCCGCTCGAGCTCTTTATCTGATTTCAAGTGGATCATAGTTTACAGACCCAACGCCTGGACCGCGAGCTTCTCGGTTTCGACGATGCCCTGCGTACCATCAATGGTCTTGAGCTTGCCCTGCGCTTCGTAATAGCCGATCAGCGGCTCGGTCTGTGCACGGTAGGTCTCGTGACGGCGCTTGACCACTTCGGGCTGGTCGTCGCTGCGGACAACCAGCTTGTCGCCGCAGATATCGCAGATGCCGGCGATGCGCGGCGGGTTCGCCTCAACATGGTAGGTGGCGCCGCAGCGCAGGCAGACACGGCGGCCGGTCATGCGCTTTTCGATCATCTCATACGGTACATCGATCGCCAGCGCGCAGTCGATGTGCGCTACTTCGTCGAGCGCCTCGGCCTGCGGGATGGTGCGCGGGAAGCCGTCCAGGATGAAGCCGCTCTTGCAGTCGCGCTTTGCAATGCGCTCCTTGAGCAGGTTGATGACCAGTTCGTCCGGCACAAGCTGGCCGGCGTCCATATAGCCCTTTGCCTGCTGGCCGAGCGGCGTATCATTTTTGATCGCCTCGCGCAGGATGTTGCCCGTAGAAATGCTGGGGATGCCCATTTTCTCGATCAGATAGGATGCAAGCGTCCCCTTGCCGGCGCCCGGAGCGCCCAGTAAAATCAAATTCACGTTAATACGCCTCCAGATTATTCCAAGAAGCCCTTGTGATGACGCATCAGCATCTGCGCCTCCAGCTGCTTGACCGTATCAAGCGCAACGCCAACCACGATGATGACCGAGGTGCCGCCCAGCGCCACGTTGGAAAGCGTCGGGGAGATCGCACCCACGATCAGCGGCAGGATCGCAACAACGCCGAGGAACAGCGCGCCGACAAAGGTGACCTTGCCGAGCGCCTTGGTGATGAAGTCGCTGGTCGGCTTGCCGGGGCGGAAGCCCGGGATAAAGCCGCCGTTCTTCTTCAGGTTGTTGGCGATTTCGATCGGGTTGAACTGGATAGAAGCGTAGAAGTACGCAAATGCAAGGATCAGCAGGCCGTAAACCACGATATAGAACGGGTTGGTCTGCGAGAACAGGTTCATGATGTGGTAACCGATCGTGCCGGTCTCCGGCTGCCAGAACATTGCAATGGTCTGCGGCAGGGAGAGGATGGACGACGCGAAAATGATCGGCATAACGCCGGACGCGTTGACCTTGATCGGCAGATGGGTCGACTGTCCGCCGTACATCTTGCGGCCCACAACGCGCTTGGCGTACTGGACCGGGATGCGGCGCTCCGCATTGGACATGAACACGATGAACACGATGATGGCAAGGCCGACCACGATCATCAGGATCGCCGACACGATACCGGACGCACCGCCCTGGAACAGGTTGATGAACGTCGAGATGAGCGACGGGCCGCGGGAGATAATGCCCGCGAACAGGATGATCGAAATGCCGTTGCCGATGCCGTTCTGGGTGATGTGCTCGCCCAGCCACATGATCAGCGCAGTGCCGGCGGTGAAGGTCAGGATGATTGCCGCCGCAGCCAGCACACTGGTGTTCGACAGCAGGGCGTTGCTGCGCAGCATTGCATAGTATGCAAAGCCCTGCAGCAGGCCCAGCGCAACCGCAACATAACGCGTCCAGGACGCAATCTTCTTGCGGCCTTCCTCGCCGCCGTCCTTAACCATGCGCTCAAGGGCGGGGATGGCGACGGTCAGCAGCTGGAGGATAATGGATGCGTTAATATACGGCGTGATGGACATGGCGAAGATCGTCGCATTGGACAGACCGCCGCCGGTGAACATATTCAGATAGTCGAGCATCGAACCCGAGATCGCCGCCGTCTGGAAATAGGCGTCGAGCATCTGGGTGTCGATGAACGGGACCGGGATACAGGAGCCGAAGCGGAAGATCAGCAGGATAAACAGCGTATACAGGATCTTCTTGCGCAGCTCAGGCATATGCCAGGCGTTTTTAAGGGTTTGAAACACCTTAAATCACCTCGGCCTTTCCGCCTGCGGCTTCGATCTTCTCCTTTGCAGACGCCGAGAAAGCAGCTGCCTTAACGGTCAGCTTCTTGGTCAGCGCGCCGTTACCGAGGATCTTAACGCCGTCGAGAGCATTCTTGACGATACCGGCCTCGCGCAGGGTCTCTGCGGTCACCTCGGTGCCATCTTCAAACTTCTCCAGAGCGGAAACATTGACCGGTGCATAGGTGGTGCCGAAAATGTTGTGGAAACCACGCTTCGGCAGGCGGCGTGCCAGAGGCATCTGGCCGCCTTCAAAGCCCGGGCGGACGCCGCCGCCCGAACGGGCCCACTGGCCCTTGTGACCGCGGCCTGCGGTCTTGCCGTTGCCGGAACCCGCGCCGCGGCCCTTACGGTAGGCCGGCTTGGTCGAACCCGCGGCAGGCGATAATTCGTGAAGCTTCATGGGTTACGCCTCCTCTACAACTTCGAGCAGGTAACCGATCTGCTTAACCTTGCCGCGCGTCTGCGCGTTGTCCGGCTGAACGGTTACATCGTTGATCTTCTTAAGCCCCAAAGAATGAGCGGTCGCAATGTGCTTATCCAAGCGGCCGACCAGGCTCTTTTTCAGGGTAATCTTCATGTTAGCCATTGTGAGTTACCCCTTTCTTACAGTTCTTCTACGGCTTTGCCGCGAACAGCCGCTACCTGAGCAGCGTCGCGCAGGCTCTTCAGGCCTTCCATCGTTGCGGTAACAACATTCTGCGGGTTGTTGGAACGCAGGCACTTGGTACGGATGTCCTTGATGCCAGCAGCCTCAACGACCGCACGCACCGCGCCGCCGGCGATAACGCCGGTACCGGGAGCGGCGGGCTTGAGCAGAACGCGGCCAGCGCCGAACTCACCGATCACCTCGTGCGGGATGGTGGTGCCCTTCAGGGAAATCTTAACGAGGTTCTTCTTGGCGTCCTCGATGCCCTTGCGGATCGCGTCCGGAACCTCGGAAGCCTTGCCGAGGCCGAAACCGACCGTGCCCTTGCCGTCGCCGACAACGACCAGCGCCGCAAACTTGAAGATACGGCCGCCCTTAACGGTCTTGGCAACGCGGTTGAGCGCTACGACGTTCTCAGAGAACTCGTCCTCGCGCTTATCGTTTCTGTTAAACTGAGCCATGTTTTACCTCCTCCCGACTTAAAACTGCAGGCCGCCCTCACGGGCGCCTTCCGCGAGCTCCTTCACGCGGCCGTGGTACACATAGCCGCCGCGGTCGAACACGACAGCGTCGATGCCCTTGGCCTTGCAGCGCTCGGCAACCAGCATGCCAACCTTCTTGGCCGCTTCCTTGTTGCCGCCGTACTCGGTGAAGTCCTTCTCGGCAGTCGAGGCGGAAACGAGGGTAACGCCGGCCACATCGTCGATGACCTGAGCGTAGATGTTCTTTGCAGAGCGGTATACGTCGAGACGCGGACGCTCGGCGGTGCCGCTGATCTTTGCGCGTACGCGCTTGTGGCGCTGCAGACGCGCCTTGTTGGAATCCTTCTTCGAAACCATTTAAATTCGCCTCTCCTTTCCTTACTTCTTCTTCGCGCCGGTCTTGCCTTCCTTGCGGCGGACGTACTCGTCAGAGTAGCGGATGCCCTTGCCCTTGTAGGGTTCCGGCGGACGCTTCTCGCGGACTTCCGCGGCAAACTGGCCGACCTTCTGCTTGTCAGGACCGGAGATGACGATCGTGTTCGGATTCGGAACGTCGATCGTGATGCCGTCGGTCTCGCTCATGGTGACCTGATGCGAGTAGCCGAGGTTCATAACCAGATCCTTGCCCTGCTTGGCGACACGGTAACCTACGCCCTGTACGCTCAGCTCCTTCTTGAAGCCTTCGGTAACGCCAATAACCATGTTATTGACCAGGCTGCGGGTCAGGCCGTGCAGCGCACGGTTGTGCTTCTCGTCGTTCGGACGGGTGACGAGGATTTCATTTCCCTCCACCGCAACAGTGATGTTCGGGTGGATTTCGCGGGTAAGGGTTGCCTTAGCGCCCTTCACGGTCACAACGTGGCCGTCGATCTTGACTTCCACGCCTGCCGGGATGGCAATCGGCATTCTACCAATTCGAGACATATTTTATACCTCCCCTTACCATACGAATGCGAGGACTTCGCCGCCGACGTTCAGCTCGCGGGCCTTCTTGTCGGTCATGATGCCTCTCGAGGTGGAAATGATGGCAATGCCGAGGCCGCGGAGCACCTTCGGGAGCTCCTGTGCGCCGGCGTAGACACGCAGGCCGGGCTTGGACACACGCTTGAGGCCGGTGATCGCCTTCTGGCGGCCCTCGACGTACTTGAGCGTGATGCGGATGATGCCCTGCGTGTTGCCCTCAACAACTTCGAAAGCCTTGATATAGCCTTCGTCGAGCAGGATCTGGGCAATTGCCTTCTTCATTTTGGACGCGGGTACGTCCACGCTGGCATGACGGGCATTGCCGGCGTTGCGGATACGGGTCAGCATATCCGCGATGGGATCAGTGATCTGCATAAATGCTCTCCTTTTCAAGAAGTTTGGGGGTAGTGCAGCAATCGGAGCGGGGCTGGGTTGGGTCCCCTCTTGATTGACCTGTTTGCCTCCCACTTTTCTTTACACTGCCTGTGGCCCTTCCACAGACAGCGGCCTGGGGTGACTGTAAAACTTATAACAGCCGATAAGCCCGCAGCGCGGGCTATCGACTAATTATAGCATGGTTTTTTGCCCTTTGGCAAGCAACAAAGTGCATATTTTTATAAAATATTCCGCATTTGTTCCCGTCAAAACGCAATAAAGATTGCCCTTCCGACGCCGATCGGCAGGGTTCGCAAAAAAGCGGGCGCGCCGGGCGCCCGCTTTCGCAGTCTCTGACGCGCGAAAGCGCGCGTTTCGTGGTTGGATCGGAACCAGGTTCCGATCACGCAAGCCTTACCAGGAAGCCTTGCGTACGCCCGGGATCTGGCCCTTGTAAGCCAGTTCACGGAAGCAGATACGGCAGAT
>DXIC01000123.1 GCA_019113065.1 Candidatus Agathobaculum stercoravium | reverse complement strand
GAGGACGGCTGGTTCCTGCGCATGGACGGCGTCACCCACTACGGCTGCGACCCGGTCTACGAGCGCATCTGCACCGAGCCCAAGGAGCCGCTGTGCTTCTTCAACATGGAAGGCCACGCGGGCGCTACCCTGCTGATCTGGGAGCACACGCTGGATTCCAACGGCAAGCCCTGCTCCAACCCGCGCGCCATTGTGCCGCGCTGGGATATCCCGCACATCGTCAAGGAGCCTGTGGAGGTCGACGTCCGCTCGTTCGGCGTGCGTATGCCCCCCTCGACCCGCGAGAACCCGAATTACGGCATCATGGGTATGATGCACATCATCCCGCCCGCACTCGCCTGGCTGTGGCGCCTGGTTGCGCCGCGCGGCTTCAACAACCCGTCCATTGTGACCGGCAACGAGCTCAAGAGCGAGGGCGTCGGCTCCTACTGGCCGTTTGCGACCGGCCAGCGCGTCAAGCAGGCGAACCTGCTGCTCGACCAGATCATGAACTGCCCGAACACCCGCTATGTGCTCATCCCGAACCAGCACATTGGCGTGTACAAGGTCGGCTTTGCGGCTGAGTGGATCTCCCGCGAGTACCTCGCCCGCCACGGCGGCGCGAAGATCCGCCGCGAGCATCTCGAGCCGGCCCGCTGCCCGCTGCTCGGCTACGCGATGAAGGATATGACCATCGACGGCCAGCGCATCCGCTCCAAGTACCTGCGCGTGGATACGCAGGACCGCGTCGGCACCGAAGGCTACGACGCCGGCGCGAAGATCCTGACCGACTTCTTCCACAAGGAGCTGGCCAAGTTCGATACGCCCGACCTTGACCCGCGCGGCAAGGAGATCATCGACTGCTTCCTGCGCGGCGGCAAGCTCGAGGATTTCGAAGCGATCACCCCGACCAACCTGTAATAAAACGCATAGGAAAACCGCCCCGGAATGTTCCGGGGCGGTTTTCTATTTGGCAAGTGGCGGTTATCCCTCCGCGGGTTCGATGCTGACCACTGTCAGCCTGCCGTCCGAGACCGAAAAGCGCACCTCGAAGCCTGCGAACGGGAAACCGTACACGCGGCCCTGTTCGTCCTGATAGCCCGGGCGCGGATCCTGCGCGAGCACGGAGAGCAGCGCCTCGCGCCGGTCCTCGGGCAGGCGCGCGAGCAACGCGGGCGGGCAGACCACGGGCAGCGTGCGCTGCAACACCTTGTAGGCAAAGCCGCCCGCAGCGTCCGGGTGCGCATCCGTATAGGCGAGATAGGGCTTGATGTCCAGAATCGGCGTGCCGTCCATCAGGTCGGCGCCAAGGACGTGCAGCACCGGGCCCTCGGGCGTTTGCAGCTCGGCCCGATCCAGCCGGACGGAGGAAAGCCCGATCGCATTCGGGCGGAAGGGCGAGCGCGTGGCGAAAACGCCCATGCGCCTGTTGCCGCCGAGCTTGGGCGGGCGCACGGTGGGCGACCAGCCCTCGCGCTCGGCCTCGGAGAAGTGCCAGAGCAGCCAGAGGTGCGAATAGCCTTCGATGCCGCGCAGCGCGTCGGCGTTGCGGTATTCCGGTTCAAAAACAATGCGCGCAGGCGCGTCCGCCAGCCCGCTCTGGCGCGGGATGCCGAACTTGGTCGGGAAATCGCTGCGGATGCGCGCGATGATGTGCATGGGAATGGTCTGGGACATAACGGTTCCCCTTTATGTTAGGATGCATTGATTATAGCATGTCCGCGGGGCGGACACAATCGCCGGGCGCGCTTTTACAGATTGTTAATGCTTTTTTGGAAAAACAGCGGTATAATGGAAACAGACTATGGGAAAGCAGGGGATACTATGCCCAAGAAAATATTGATCGTAGAAGACGAAGCCAACATCCGCGAGCTGCTGCGCCTGTACCTCGAGCGCGAGGGCTATGCGGTGATCGAAGCGGAAAACGGCGTGGAAGGCATCAAGATGTGGAAATCCGAAAAGCCGGACATGCTGCTGCTCGACGTGATGATGCCGGTGATGGACGGCTGGGCGGTCTGCAAGGAGATCCGCGCGGAAAGCGATGTGCCGATCATCATGCTGACCGCCAAGGGCGAGACCGCGGACCGCGTTTCCGGCCTCGAGATGGGCGCGGACGACTACATCGTCAAGCCGCTCGAAATGCCCGAGGTCATTGCGCGCGTGCGCGCGGTGTTCCGCCGCATGGCGCCGGACGACGCGCCCGAGAAGCTGTCCTTTGACAACCTCGTGATCGACAAGCAGGCGTACGACCTGGTCATCAAGGGCAAGCGCGTGGACGCGCCGCCCAAGGAGATCGAGCTGCTGTACTACCTCGCGTCCAGCCCCAACCGGGTGTTCACCCGCGCGCAGCTGCTGGACGACGTATGGGGGTTTGACTACTTCGGCGATACCCGCACCGTGGACGTACATGTCAAGCGCCTGCGTGAAAAGCTCGAGGGCGTTTCGGATAAATGGGAATTGAAAACCGTCTGGGGCGTAGGCTATAAGTTCGAGACCAAGGAGTGAGCCTATGGGCAGACGCAGTTTCTTCTTTAAAAATTATGTTACGCATCTGGTGCTGATCGTGTGTGCGTTCGCGGCGGCGGGCAGCGTGTTCTATTACCAGATGAGCAATTACGCGCTCTCCTCCAAGCAGGCCGAACTGCGCACGACCGTGCAGAGCCTTGCCGAGCAGACCAAGCTGATCCAGGGCACGGATTCGGACATCATCCGTGAGATCTATATGCTCTCCATCGGCCGCGTGGCCAAGGAGGACGCGATCACGGTCTGTGTGACCGATGCGGACGGCGTGATCCAGATGATCGCCGCGCCGGACGGCACGGCGGCAAAGGTGGACGGTTATATTATGCCTTCGTCGGTCATCCAGCAGGTGCGCAACACGGGCAGCTATGCCGAGGTGGGCCAGCTCGGCGTGATCGGCGACCGCTCGAGCTATACCGTGGGCACGGGCGTACAGGATGACAACGGGGAGCTTTCCTCGATGGTGTTCGTCTATACGCAGGACGCGACGGCGGCGGGCGTAGTGCGCCATTCCACGCAGACGCTGGTGCTGATCCTGCTGGTGACGCTCGTCGTGGCGCTTATCATCTCGTTTATCCTGTCCCAGCACATGACGAGGCCGCTCAAGGCGATCGCGGCGGCGGCCAAGGAGTTCGCGGCCGGGAATTTTGAGGTGCGCGTGCCCGAGGACAACCGCTGCTACGAGATCGACGAGCTGGCGGTCTCCTTCAACAACATGGCGCGCGACCTTGACCAGCTCGAGGAGCTGACGCGCGGTTTTATCTCCAACGTCAGCCACGAGTTCAAGACCCCGATGACCACGATCGGCGGCTTTGTCGACGGCATGATCGACGGCACCATCCCCGCCGACCAGCGGGACAAGTACCTGCACATCATCGCCGAGGAGACGCGCCGCCTGTCGCGCATGGTGGGCCGCATGCTGGACGCGGCGAAGATCCAGTCGGGCGAGCTGCTCATCAACCCGGCGCCAATGGATTTTTCCGCCATGACCACGCAGATCCTGCTGTCCTTTGAGCAGAAGATCGAGAAAAAACAGCTGGATGTGTGCTGCGAGCTGGACGACCGGCTGATCGTCATGGGCGACCGCGACCACCTGTACCGCGCGGTGTACAATCTCGTGGACAATGCGGTAAAGTTCATCAATGAAGGCGGGCGGCTGTGCCTGCGCGCGCACCCGGAGGGCGAATTCTGCGCGTTCTCGATCAGCAACACGGGTACGGGGATCTCGTCGGACGACCTGCCGCATATTTTTGACCGGTTTTACAAGGCCGACCGTTCGCGTTCGATGGACAAGACCGGCGCGGGCCTGGGGCTGTATATTGTCAAGAACATCATCAACCTGCACGGCGGCGAGATCTCCGTCCGGTCGGACGGCGGCGAGACCGAGTTCGAGTTTACCCTGCCGCTCGCCCCGCCGCAGCTGCCGAACGCAAAACAGCAATAAAATATGCCGCAGTAAGCGCAAAGACCGCCGCCCTCGGGCGGCGGTTTGTTTTGCCCTCGACATTGGGGGAAAATTGAAGTTCAAAATTTATTCATATTGTTTTCAACAAACTGCCACAATGGGGCAGTAGAATGAAATCACAAAATCGATAGGGAGGCCATGATAATGGACGACTTCAGAAACAACGATACGCCGGAAGTGCACGGCGATGAATATATGGAACCGCAGCAGCCTTCGGCAGAACAGGACACGCAGTCCCAGCCTGAACAGCAGGCGGCAGGGCAGCCCGCACAGGCAGGATGGCCTGCGCAGGAGGAGCAGCCCGTACAGGATGCCGCGCCGCAGTATGACGAGCCGCGCACCCCGTATCAGACGCCGGTGCAGCATCCGGAATACCAGCCGCCCCGTGCGGACGCCTTCGGCCCCGTGCCGGAGCAGCCGCCGGTGCAGGAGGCCTTCGGCGCCGCGCAGCCGCCGAAAAAGAAGCATGGCAAGGCGGTTGTGATCGGCCTGTGCAGCGTGGCGGCGGCGTGCCTGCTCTTTGCAGGCGGCGCGGTCATCGGGCACCTGGTTTCCAGCGATAACGGCGGCGCGGTCACTGCGAGCGCCTCGGCGGACGGCACGCCGACCGTGCAGATCAGCAGCGTACCGGAGCTTGACCCGGACAATTACGACGTGGTCAACGGACTGGCGGGCGAGGAGATCTACAAAAAGGTCAGCCCGTCCATCGTTTCGGTCATCTCGACTACGGCAAACGGCATGGGCAGCGGCTCGGGCGTCATCATGAGTGAGGACGGCTATATCATCACCAACCAGCACGTTATCGCGGATGCGGACCAGGTTACCGTGCAGCTCAGCGACGGCAGCCAGTTACAGGCCGAGATTGTCGGCCAGGATGAACAGAGCGACCTTGCGGTGCTCAAGGTAGAGCCGGAAAACACGCTGACCGCTGCCGAGTTCGGCGATTCCGATGCGCTGCAGCCCGGTGAGTACGCGTATGCGATCGGTTCGCCCGGCGGTGTCCAGTTTGCCAATACGATCACCGGCGGACGTATTTCCGCCATCAACCGCGACGTTACCATCAACGACCGCGTTATGACCCTGATCCAGACCGACGCATCTATCAACCCGGGCAACTCGGGCGGCGCGCTGATCAACAAATATGGCCAGGTGGTCGGCATCACCTCCGCCAAGCTGTCCAGCAGCGCGTTCAGCGATACCTCGATCGAGGGCATGGGCTTTGCCATCCCGATCAACACCGCCAAGGAGATCGTTGACGAGCTGATCGCCAACGGCTATGTGGCAGGCCGCCCGTCCCTCGGCATTACGGGTACCAATCTGGATGCACAGCGCGCGGCGTACATGAATGTGCCGCAGGGCGTATATGTCTACTCGGTTGACGAACGTGCGCACGCCGCGCAGGATGGATTGCTCGCAGGCGATATCATCACTGAAGTCAACGGCCAGGAAATCACCACGATGGATGAGATCAATGCCATCAAGGAAGATCTGGAGGCCGGAGACACAATGGATATCCGGGTTTACCGCATGTCGGCGGGCAAGTTCATTGACCTGACCGTGACGCTGACCGACGCGCACGACCTGGCAGATGACAGCGCTTCTGCGCAGCAGTCCGAACAGCAGGCCCCGCAGCAGGGCCAGGGCGAGAATGGGTATTCGCAGTATGACCAGAACCCGTTCTCTTACTTCTTCGGCTGGTGAAAATACACCATAACAAAATAACAAAAAGCAGGCTTCCTTGCGGAGCCTGCTTTTTTATGCGTATCTGATGTTATTTTTCATACTGTTCGGCCATCTGCTGGCTGATGAACTGGCGCGCGGTGCGCGGCGAGCGCCCGTTGCGCCGCAGCGCGAACCGCTCCGCGAGCAGGTGCAGCTGCTCGGCGGGCAGGTCGAGGCCGCTTTCCGCGGCAAGCTGGTCGACAATGTACAGGTACTCGTCCTTGTCCGGCACGGAGAAGGTGATCTCAAGCCCGAAGCGGTCGGAGAGCGAGGTGACAGTCTCGAGGCTGTCGCGCACGCGCACCTCGTCGCCCTCGCGGTCGGCGAAGGTCTCGCGGATCAGGTGGCGGCGGTTGCTCGTGGCGTAAATGACCAGGTTGGACGGCTTTCCTGCCAGGCCGCCCTCGATAAACGCCTTGAGTGCGGCGAAATTGTCGTCCTCACGGTTGAACGACAGGTCGTCCAGGAACACGATAAAGCGGAAGGGCGAGCGGAGCGTCTCCGCGAAGAGCCGGGGGAAGCAGGTGATGTGCCGCGGCGACATCTCGATGATCTTGAGCCCGCGGCCGGCGTATTCGTTGACCACCGCCTTGACGGTCGAGGATTTGCCCGTGCCCTTGTCGCCGTAGAGCAGGATGTTGTTCGCCTCGCGCCCGTCGAGGAAGGCGAGCGTGTTCTGGAGGATCTGCTGTTTCTGGCGCTCATAGCCGGGCAGGTCGCGCAGGCGGATGGCGTCCGGATGCACGATCGGGGCGACCGTGCCGTCGTCCTGCACCGCAAAGGCGGACGACTGGGCGAAAAAGCCGTAGCCCTGCGCACGGTAGAAGCTTGCGAGCGCCGCGCCGTCACGGAAGGGCAGGGACGCGCCTGCCGGGAAGTCCGGCAGGGTGAGCAGCGCGGGCGCATTGTGGCGGCCGGCGGCGGCCGCCTTGAGCGCGGCGCCGTCCAGCGCGAGCAGGGCGTTTAAAACCTCGATGTCATGCGTGGCCGCGTCCAGCAGCGCGGGCGCGGGGGCGTCGATCGTGTCCGTCAGCGTGTTGACGTCAAAGTGCACCGCGTCCAGTACCGCGCGGGATGCATCGCCGCAGGCGAACTGCGCGGCGCACAGCGCGCCGTAGCGGGCGGCAAAGGCCTCGGCGCTCTGGCTGAGCGCATCGAAAGCGTCCAGATAGGCATGTACGAGCGGGTGCTTTTGCAGCCCGCGCAGTACGGAAAGCGCGCGCAGGCGCAGGGAAAGGGCGGAAAGTTCCATATTTCTTACTCCTCAGACAAATTTCTGTTCTGCCTTAGCATACCACACTTCGCGGGCCGATGCAACATAGGATGATGGTAGACCAACCTGAGGAGGACAGAATAATGAGCCGTTATGCACTTTTGATATGCCGCAGCCAGACCGAAGCGGTCGGCCTGCGGCGGCATCTGATGCAGATGGGCGTGCCGGGCGAGGTGACGCGCCCGCCGCGGCACGCGCGCACCGAGTCGTGCGGGTGGGCGGTGCGGGTGGGCGCTTCGCAGGCGGACGATGCGCTGCACCGCCTGCGCCAGCTGGGGATTTCGCCCTGCCGCGTGCTGCCGGACGAGGGGGCGGGGCGATGATCTATCTGGATAACGCGGCCACCACCCTGCACAAGCCGCGCGCGGTGGATGAGGCCGTGCGCCGCGCGATGCACGCGGCGGCGGGGTATGCGCGGGGCGGGTATGCGGCCGCCATGCGCGCGGGCGAAGCCGTATACGCCTGCCGGGAGCAGGCGGCGGCGCTGTTCGGCGTGCGCGACCCGGCGCGCGTCGTGTTCACGATGAACGCCACCCATGCGCTCAACCTGGCGATCCATGCGCTGGCCGGGCCGGAAACCCGCGTTGCGGTCAGCGGATACGAGCATAACGCGGTCATGCGGCCGCTCAAGCTGCGCGGCATCCGCCCTGTTGTGCTGGATACGCCGCTCTGGGACAGCGCGGCGATGGTGGAGCGCGCCGGGCAGGCGCTCGCGGACGGCGCGGAGCTGTTTATCTTAAACCATGTGTCCAATGTGTTCGGCTTTGCGGCGCCCGTGGAGCAAATCGCCGCCCTGCTGGACAGCGCGGGCGTGCCGCTCATCCTGGACGCCTCGCAGTCCGCGGGCGTCATCGACATCGACGTGCGGCGGCACCCCTGCCTTGCGGCGGTGTGCATGCCCGGGCACAAGGCGCTGTACGGCCCGCAGGGCACCGGCATCCTGCTCGCACTGGACGACCGCATCGCACAGAACCCGCTGCTCGCGGGCGGCACGGGCAGCCGGTCCGAGGACATGCGCCAGCCGGATTTCCTGCCGGATGCGCTCGAGAGCGGCACGCCGAACGTGCCCGGCATCGCGGGGCTGGCGGCGGGCATCCGGTTTGTGCGCTCGGTCGGCCCGGCGAACATCCTCGCGCATGAGCAGACCCTGATACGCGAGTTTGCCCGCGCGCTCGAGGGCGAAAGCCGCATTGAATGCTTCGCACATCCGGCGCAGACCGGCGTGCTGTCGCTCACCGTGCGCGGCGCGGCGGTGGAGGGCATTGCGGAGACGCTCGCGCGGCAGGGCGTCGCGGTGCGGGCAGGGCTGCACTGCGCGCCGCTCGCGCACCGCACCGCGGGCACCGAGCAGACCGGCACAGTGCGTTTCTCGCTTTCCTTCTACTCGACCGCGCACCAGCTCGAGCACGCCGCGGCGCTGGTGCGGCAAACCGTAAAAAATCTGTGAATACCTCCCTCAATGCGCTATACACCGCGGGGGATTTGTGGTAGTATAAATAAGGAAAAAATCCTGTCTCCCCATTGCGCGGAAGGCAAAAACAGTAGGACAGGTGGATATATGGAAGCATTTCAAAATCTTTTCAACCCCTCGTTTCAGAATTTCGACCTGCTTGACTCACTCAGGCGGAGTGTGGATTCGCTCAGGACGGCGGGGCTTATGGACGTTATCGACATCCTGATCGTCGCATATATCATTTACCGCTTGATGAAGCTGCTCAAGGATACGAGCGCGGCACGGCTGGCCAAGGGCGTCCTTGTGCTGCTGCTCGTGATGCTCCTGACCAGCATTGCATCGCTGACAACCATCTCCTTCATTTTGCAGATGGCGGTAACCTATGCGCCGTTTGTGCTGGTGGTCATCTTCCAGCCTGAGCTGCGCCGCCTGCTCGAGCAGCTCGGCAAGGGGAACCTGGGCCGCCTGCTCGCGCCGGCCAACGACCCGGACGCGATCGAGGTGGCGATCAACGCGACGGTCAACGCATGCGCGGATATGTCCAAGACCAAAACCGGCGTGCTGATCGTGTTCGAGCGCAGGGAACGGCTGGGCGAGATCGTGTCGACCGGCACCGTGGTGGACGCCGACCCATCGCCCGAACTGCTCAAGAACATCTTCTTCAAGAACAGCCCGCTGCATGACGGCGCGCTGATCATGCGCGAGGGGCGGATCTATGCCGCGGGCTGCGTTCTGCCGCTGTCCGGCAGCCAGACGCTGTCGCGCGACCTCGGCACACGCCACCGCGCAGCGGTCGGCATGAGCGAATCGGCGGACAGCGTGCTCGTTGTCGTCTCCGAGGAGACCGGCGCGATTTCGGTCGCCATCGGCGGCATGCTCAAACGCCATCTTTCGCCCGAGGTGCTCAAAAAGGTGCTGGAATCCGAACTGCTCGAATCCGAGAAGCCGGATAAGCGCCGGATCTCTTCCCTCCGCAACATCTGGAAGGGAGGCGCAGGCAAATGAAACAGTTTATCAAAAAGCATGATGTGTGGCTGCGCCTGCTTTCGCTTGTTTTGGCGTTCTTCCTGTGGGTCATTGTGCGCGACGTGGCAAACCCGGACCGCAGCACGACCATCCGGGACGTTGCAGTAACCATCACCGGCGAAGAGGAGCTGCAAAGCAACTACAACCTCTCGGTCATCGAATATACCTCGGCCGTGGACGTGCCTGTGCGCGGCCCGAACAACGAGATCACCAACTCCTCGCTCCGGCGGAGGATCACAGCGACCGTGGACGTTTCCGGTATCACGGACGGCGCAGGCGAATATACCCTGCCCGTGCGCATTTCCACCGGCTCGTCCGACATCGAGGCGAGCAGCGTGACGGCGCGTGTACTGGTGGACGAGGTGACGAGCGAAAGCGTGCCCGTCCGCGTAGAGGCGGTCGGCACCCCGGCGGACGGCTACCGCGCGGGCACGCCCGAGCCGACCACAACCAAGGAGATCACGATCGAAGGCCCGGCTTCCGAGCTGGCGGAGGTCGCTTATGCCTACGGCACGGTCGATGTCAGCGGCCGGAATTCGACCTTTACCAGCGAGTGCCAGATCAGCCTGTATAACGACGCGGGCGAGCCGATCACCGGCACGCACGTCACCAGCCAGACCGATACGGTCACGGTGCGCATGCCGATCTACCCGGTCGAGAGTATCCCGCTGGCGGTCACGCTGACCGACGGAGAAACGCTGACAACCGACCAGGTTGAGGTAAATATCGAACCGCAGAACATCAGCCTGCTGGGCGACCAGAATACGCTCGCAGGCATCACCGAGATCAACCTCGGCACGATCGACCTGGATACCGTGCGCACCGGCGTGCCGATCGAGATGGAGATCCCGCTGCCGGACGGCGTGCGCCTGGACGCGGGCCAGCCCTCGACCGCGCAGGTGACCATCTCTGTCCGGGAGGAGGAAAGCGTCTCCACGCGCAGCGTACAGGTGACCAATTTCGTGCCGACCGATACGGCGCAGGGCGAGACCCCGTACACGGTCAGCATCCTGACCGGGTCGGTCGAGATCGAGCTGCGCGGCAGCGAGAGCGCGCTGGCGCAGGTGGACGTGGACAGCCTGAGCATCGGCCTGACCTATGATTCGGTTTCGCTCGGCACGGGCACGCACACCGTCCGCGGCGTGGTCGCTGCAACCGGCCTGCCCTCCGGTGTGACGCTGGTCGAGCAGGATGTGGAAGTCCTGATTGAGATCACGGGCAGTGAGGAGACGCCGTCCGAAGAGGAGCCGCCTGCGGAAGAGCCTCCGGCGGACGATGGGACCCAGACGGAGGAAACCCAGCCGGAGGAAGGCGGGGCGGAAACATGAGCCTGACGGTCAGCAATATCCGCCTGCCGTTTGACGTGCCGGAAGAACAGGCGCTCGCCGAAGCGCGGCGCCTGACCGGCCTTGCGTCGGACGAGGTGCAGGCGGCGGTGTGCCGCGTCAGCATCGACGCGCGGCGCGGCCGGATCTCCCGCGTATATTCGGTGCGGCTGGACGCGCCATTTGACGAAAAGGCATTTGCAGAACGCCTGCAAATGCCCTTCGTGCGTTATAAACCGGATGAAAAACCCGCTGTGCCGCGCGGCACAAAGCGGCTTTCGCACCGTCCGGTGGTCGTGGGGCTCGGCCCTGCGGGGCTGTTCGCGGCCTATACGCTCGCAAAGCACGGCTATGCACCGCTGGTCTTCGAGCGCGGCAGCGACCTGGACGAGCGGGACAGGGCGGTCGCGGCCTTTTGGGACGGCGGCGTGCTCGACCCGGACTGCAATATCCAGTTCGGCGAGGGCGGCGCGGGCGCGTATTCGGACGGCAAGCTCACTACCCGCATCGGCGACCCGCTGTGCGACACCGTGCTTGAGACGCTTGCCGCGCATGGCGCGCCGGCGGACATCGTCAAAAAGGCCAAGCCCCATGTGGGTACGGATATCCTCAAGAACGTCGTGCGCGAGATGCGGCGCGACATTGTGAAAAACGGCGGCGAGGTGCACTTCCGCACCGCGCTGACCGGCGTTTCGGTGCGGGACGGCGCGCTGTGCGCCGTGCAGACGGCACACGGGGAAATCGCGTGCGAGCGCGCGGTGGCCGCAATCGGCCACTCCGCGCGGGATACCTTTACTGCGCTGCACCGAAACGGGGTATACTTTGAACCAAAGGCGTTTTCGGTCGGCGTGCGCATCGAGCACCTGCAAAGCGAGCTCGACCGCGCGCTGTACGGCAAATATGCGGGGCACCCGCTGCTGCCGCCAGCGGAATACAACCTGTCCCGGCGGGAGGGCGGCCGCGCCTGCTATTCGTTCTGCATGTGCCCGGGCGGCGTGGTCGTCGCGGCGCAGAGCGAGCAGGACACGGTCGTGACCAACGGCATGAGCTACCACGCGCGCGACGGTAAAAACGCCAACGCCGCGCTGGCCGTGTCGGTCGACCCGAAGGACTTTGACGACGGCACGCCGTTCGGCGGCGTTGCGCTCCAGCGGCAGATCGAGCGTGCGGCCTTCGCGCAGACCGGTTCGTACCGCGCGCCCTGCCAGCGCGTGGGCGATTTCCTTGCGGGGCGGCCGAGCAAGGCCGCGGGCGCGGTGCAGCCCAGCTATCCCATCGGCGTGGCATACGGCGAGGCGGCGGCAAGCCTGCCCGCCTTTGCGCAGGACATGCTGCGCGACAGCCTGCCGTATTTCGGCCGAAAGATCCGCGGCTTTGACGCGCCGGACGCGCTGCTGACCGGCCCGGAGACGCGGACCTCGTCGCCCGTGCGCATGACGCGCGGGGACGACCTGTTCGGCCTTGGCTGCGCGGGGCTCATCCCCTGCGGCGAGGGCGCGGGCTACGCGGGCGGCATCATGTCCGCCGCGGTGGACGGCATCAAAGCAGCCTGGCGCATTATGGAGGAATACGCGCCGATTTTGGAATAATTGGATTTGGAAAGGTGATTTTGAACCATGACCCAACAGGGAACGATAAAGAAGCTGCTGCCGGGCGGCATGGCGGAGATCGAGGTCACCCGCCGTTCGGCGTGCGGGCATGACTGCGCCAAGTGCGGCGGCTGCGGCGGGCTGGAGACCCAGACGCTGTATGTCACCGCCCGCAACAAGGCGGACGCAAACGTCGGCGAGCGCGTGCTGATCGAGGGCGAGACCGGGCAGGTGCTCGGCATGGCGGTGCTGGTATATGTGCTGCCGGTCGTGCTGTTTTTTGTCGGCTATGCGCTCGGCAGCCTGCTGTTTGAAGGCGGGGCTGCGGGGGCGGTTGGCGGCGGCGTGCTGTTCGCTGCCGGCATCCTGGGCGCGATCTGGTACAGCCGCCGCATGAAGATCAAAAACCAGGTGCCGTATGAAATCACAAAGCGGCTCTGAACTTTTTGTGAATTTTTACTGATTTTATCCGGTTATCCCTTGTGTTATCCGAAAAAGTTCGGTAAAATAGATTGAATACGCAAGGCCGCGCACCGAACGCGGCGTGAAAGGGTTATGCAATGTTTGGCTTTATCCGTCCGGTGAAGCCCGAGCTGCGGGTCAGGGAGGCCGACCGGTTCCAGCAGGTCTACTGCGGCCTGTGCCACGCGATCCGCGCACGGTACGGCCGGTTCTATACCTTTTTCCTCAGCTACGACATGACCTTTTTCGCGCTTGTTGCGGGCTGCGGCGAAACGGAAACCGCGCCGCCCTGCATGAAGCGGTGCGACGCGCACCCGGTCACAAAGCGCCCCTGCGCGCAGACAGATGCGGCGCTTGAACTGGCGGCGGACGTGAGCGTGCTGCTCGCCTACCACAAGATCCGCGACAGCCTCGCGGACGAGAAGGGCGCAAAACGCGCGCTGGCCGCGGTGCTGTGCCGGCTGGGAAAGCGCGGATACGAAAAGGCGCGGCAGCGCCTGCCGGAAGCGGACGCGGAGATGGTGCAGGCGCTCGACGACCTGCAAGCGCTCGAGCGCGAGCAATGCGCGTCCATGGACCGCGCGGCGGATGCCTCCGCGCGCATGACCGAGGCGGTCGTGCCGCGCACCGGCGACGCGCGCGAGCGCGTGCTGCGTCAGATGTTTTACCATATCGGGCGCTGGGTCTACCTGCTGGACGCCGCGCAGGACGTAAAAGAGGACATGGAGCAGGATAACTACAACCCGGTGGTTTTGCGCTACGGACTGCGCACGCCGGACATCACAGAGATAAAACAGCCGCTCGAGCGCACGCTGGAGCGGTCGCTCGCGGACATCTGCATGGCGTTCGACCTGCTGGATGCGAAGCGGGACGCGGACCTGATCCGCAATATTATTTTTCTGGGTATGCCGCTGGTCACGAGACAGGTGCTGGACGGAACTTACCAAACGAACGGAGGATGGGGCAGACATGGATCCCTATAAGGTGCTGGGCGTCACGCCACAGACAAGCGACGACGACGTCAAGCGCGCTTACCGCGAGCTGGCGCGCAAGTATCATCCAGATAACTATATCAACAATCCGCTCGCAGACCTCGCGGAAGCCCGCATGAAGGAGATCAACGAGGCCTACGACATGATCATGAACGAGCGCGCGGGAAAGTCTGCGGGCGGCGGGCAGCAGTATGGCGGCCAGCAATACGGCGGGCAGCGCTATGGCGGCGCTTACGGCGGCGCGCAGCAGCGCAGCTATTCCGGCCCGAATGCTTCGCTGTACAGCCAGGTGCGCCAGGCGATCAACCAGGGCAACCTCGGCATGGCCGAGCAGCTGTTGCAGCGTGCAAACGGCCGGGACGCCGAGTGGTTTTACCTGATGGGCACGGTGTATTACCGCAAGGGCTGGTATGACGAGGCCATGCGTTCCTACACGCAGGCGTGCCAGATGGACCCGTCCAACATGGAATACCGCACTGCGCTCAACAACCTCAATATGTCGGGCGGCTACGGCGGCTACCGTCCCATGCAGGAGGCCAATATGTGCGACTTCTGCATGCAGCTGGCGATCTGCAACTGCTGCCTGAACTCCTGCTGCAACGCGGGATGCTGACCGTATGAATGCGAAAGAAATCGCGCGCGGCGGCCTGTTAGCCGCTGCCGCCGTGGCGCTTTTGTATGTGGGCGGTGCTGCGCCCTATATCGGCCCTGCCGCGTGCATCGTGGCGGGCGTCACCTCGGCCGTGCCGCTGCTGCGGCGCGCGCGGCTGAAAACCGCGGTGCTGCTGTATGCGGCGGCATCGATCCTGGGCGCGCTGGTCGCGCCGCGCAAAACGGTGGTCGCAGCCTATGTGCTGCTGACCGGCCTGTATCCGATTGTAAAATTCTGCGTGGAATGTTATCTGCCGCGCCATATCCAGACGGGCGCCAAGCTGGCCTACTTCAATGCAGTGCTGGCCGCAGCGGCCGTCGTAGTGGCGGCGGGTCTGTTCCCGCAGATTGCCATGCCCGGACTTGGGCAGCTGGCGGTGCTGTGGATCGCCGCCAATATCGGCTTTATTATTTACGACGTGGCGCTGTCACGGCTGATCGCAATGCTGCGCAGAAGCCTGCCGCCCGACTGAAAAGGGGAACGAACGACATGAAGAGTATGACCGGCTACGGCCGCGCCAAGGAGGAGCTGAACGGCCGGACGATCACGGTCGAGCTGCGCGCGGTCAACCACCGTTATCTGGACTGCACGGTCAAGGCGCCGCGCCAGTATGGTTTTCTGGACGACGCGGTCAAAAAAGCCGCGGCTTCGCGCATTGCGCGCGGCAAAGTGGAGGTATTTGTCAGCGTGGAGACGCAGGAGGGCGGCGACGTCGCCGTCACGGTCAACCACACGCTGGCAAAGCGCTATCTGGACGCGCTGCACGATTTGAGCGAGACCTATGGCCTGCGGGACGATGTGACCGTCGCGGTGCTGGCCAAGATGCCGGATGTGCTGGGCTCGGAGCGCATTGAGCAGGACGCGGACGAGATGACCCGCGACGTGCTCACGGTATTCGGCAAGGCCTGCGACGGCTTTGATGAGATGCGCCTGCGCGAAGGCGAAAAGCTCGCCGAGGACGTGCGCGGCCGCTGCGCCGCGATCGGGCGCATGGTGGGCGAGGTGGAGACCCGTTCGCCCGAGCGCGTGAAGGAATACCGGGAAAAGCTGCTCGCGCGCATGCAGGAGGTGCTGGCGGATACCAGCATCGACGAGACGCGCATCCTGACCGAAGCGGCGATCTATGCGGACAAGACCGCGGTCGACGAGGAGACCGTCCGCCTGCGCAGCCATCTGCACCAGCTGGACGGTATGCTGAAGGAGACCCAGCCGGTCGGCCGCAAGCTGGACTTTTTGGTGCAGGAGATGAACCGCGAGGCCAACACAATCGGCTCCAAGGCGAACGACGTGGATATGGCGCGCATCGTGGTGGACATCAAGAGCGAGATCGAAAAGATCCGCGAGCAGATCCAGAATATTGAATAACCGGTAAGGGGGCGGCAAGGTGAAACTGATCAATATCGGCTTTGGCAACATGGTGGCCTCGTCGCGGCTGATCGCAATTGTCAGCCCGGAGTCCGCGCCGGTCAAGCGCACCGTGCAGGAAGCGCGCGACCGCGGCATGGTGATTGACGGCACCTATGGCCGCCGCACCCGTGCGGTGCTGGTGATGGACAACGATCATGTCATCCTGTCCGCCATCCAGCCGGAGACCGTAGCCGGCCGTCTGAATACCAAGGAGAGCAGCCAGGAGGGGGATACCGGCGAATGAATCCGGCACAAAAGAAACGG
>DXIC01000005.1 GCA_019113065.1 Candidatus Agathobaculum stercoravium | reverse complement strand
GATTTGCGAGAATATTTTGCATCCGGATGCGGCGCGTTTTTGCAGCAATACTAGATGTATTGCAAGAAAACGCAACAAAATCCGGGTACAAAATTTCCACAAAGTGCCGCAGGCGCAATGGTGCGGAATTGCCTTAATTATAATACACCGCGGCAGGATGCGCAAGGCCGGGTTTTGCGCTTGCAGCGCACAGGCAGCCGTGATATGAAGGCAGTAATACAGGAGGTGTATGTATATGCCGTATCTGTTCATACATGGTTTGGGGCAGTCCCCCGCCGCCTGGTCGGAAACACTCTGGCGGATGCCCGGGCTGTATGCCGCAGACGCGCACTGTCCCGGCCTTGTCCGGCTGCTGTCGGGAAGTCCCGCAGACTATGACGCACTTTACCGCGCCTTTTCTCAATACTGCGCTGCCCTGCCGCAGCCGCTCCATCTGTGCGGGCTGTCGCTCGGCGGCATCCTCGCGCTGCAATATGCCGCCGAGCATCCCACGCACGCCGCATCGCTCGTGCTGATCGGCGCGCAGTACCGGATGCCCGGGAAACTGCTGGCAGTGCAGTCCGCCGTGTTCCGGTTGATGCCGGAACGCGCGTTCCGGCAGATGGGCTTTGCCAAACAGGATGTCCTGCGGCTCACGGGTTCCATGGCGGATTTGGATTTCGGCGATGCACTTTCCGCCATCCCCTGCCCCGCGCTCATTATCTGCGGCGGGAAAGACCGCGCAAACCGCGCGGCCGCGCAGGAACTCACGGCGCGCCTGCCGGATGCCCGCCTGCAAACCATCGAGGGTGCCGGGCATGAGGTCAATGTGGACACGCCTGCGCAGCTGGCGCTGGCGCTCACGCGGTTCTGGCATGCGAAGAACTGACCAATCTCCATAAAAATGCGGACGCAGTATGCGTCCGCATTTTCTGGATAAGCTTATTCGTCGTCCTGCAATGCATCGAAGCCTTCCGCACCGGTGCGCACCTTGATGACGTTCTCCACATCGTACACAAAGATCTTGCCGTCGCCGATGTGGCCGG
Source organism: Candidatus Agathobaculum stercoravium (assembly GCA_019113065.1). Classification (GTDB taxonomy): domain Bacteria; phylum Bacillota; class Clostridia; order Oscillospirales; family Butyricicoccaceae; genus Agathobaculum; species Agathobaculum stercoravium. The sequence continues at coordinate 6,001 of DXIC01000005.1, read as the reverse complement.
TATACAGCACCTTCTTGACCGTATCCACCACGGTTTCAACCGGCACCTTGGAAACCACGACCTCCATCTTGATCTTAGGAAGCAGGGTCGTATCGACCTGTGCGCCGCGGTAATATTCCGCCGCGCCATGCTGCACGCCGCAGCCGATGACGTTGGTGACTGTCATACCGGATACGCCGATTGCGGCCAGCGCCTCCTTCAGCACCTCAAACCTCGACTGCTTGGTAACGATGACCACCTTGGTCAGCTTGTGATCTGTGCTTTCGGTCGTCACACGGGTAACCGGGACAGCCTGCTCAACTGCCGCAGGTGCCGACATTGCCGCTGCGGCTTGCTCTGCCGCCCTGGTGCCCAGCACGTTCGGGACGACCGGCATAAAGTCCGCATAGGCCGAGGCAAGGCCGTGCTCAGGCTTGTCAAGGCCCATGATCTCCTCCGCTTCCGAAACACGCAGGCCGATTGTGTGCTTGATGATCTGGAATACGATCGTGATCGTCACACCAACCCATACAGCCACCGCGGCAACGCCGATGATCTGCGTGATCAGCAGGCCGGCGCCGCCGCCGTAAAACAGGCCGTTTGCAGCGACCTCCGTGCCATCATAGTATGCGAACAGGCCAACAAGGAGCGTGCCGAGCGCACCGTTGATGCAGTGTACGCCGACCGCACCGACCGGATCGTCCACCTTGAGCTTCTGGTCGACAAACTCAATGCCGAATACCACGGCAAAGCCCGCGCAGATACCGATAATGGCAGAGCCCATCGGGGTGACAACGTCACAGCCCGCCGTGATGGCCACCAGCCCGGCCAGCGAGCCGTTCAGGGTCATCGAGACATCAGGCTTTTTGTAACGCACCCAGGTGATGCACATTACGGTAACAGTGGCAACCGCCGCCGCCAGGTTGGTCGTCATGAACACGCGGGAAGCGACTTCCGCGCCGTTCCCGGACAGTGCAACCGTCGAGCCGCCGTTAAAACCAAACCAGCAGAACCACAGGATAAAGCAGCCCAACGCACCCAGCGTCAGCGAATGGCCCGGGATGGCGCGCGCCTTACCGTCCTTGGTGTACTTGCCGATGCGGGGGCCAAGGATCGCCGCACCGATCAGGGCGCACAGGCCGCCGACAAAATGCACCGCTGTCGAGCCGGCAAAATCATGGAAGCCCATTTCGCTCAGCCAGCCGCCGCCCCAGATCCAGTGGCCGGATACCGGGTAAATGACGGCGGAAATCACCATCGAATAGATGCAGTAAGCCGAGAATTTGGTGCGCTCCGCCATGGCGCCGGATACGATGGTCGCGGCAGTGGCGCAGAACATGGTCTGGAACACCAGCGTCGTCCAGTCATAGCCCTCGCCGACTACGCCGTCTGCGAAAAAGTCGAACGCGCCGAAGAACCCGTTCGCCGTGCCGAACATGATGCCGAAGCCCACCAGCCAGAAGATCGGTGTACCGAGCGAAAAGTCCATCAGGTTTTTCATGATGATGTTGCCCGCGTTCTTTGCACGGGTAAAGCCGGTCTCCACCATGGCAAAGCCGGCCTGCATGAAAAAGACAAGCGCAGCAGCAACCAGTGTCCATCCCACGTCAACAGACGTGGCAAGTTCCATAATATCCATAGGTAAATACCCCCTCAAAAAAATTGGCGTGCGCCCCCTGCACCTTCCGGTGCAGGAAACACACGCCATTGTGTATGAAAATAATTGATTTGAATATGTTCTTCCACAGCCTGGAGCAGGCCCAGCCTCTTTTAGACGTAGAAGAGAATATCCGAATACGTCGGGAACGGCCAGTACTTCTTGCCTACCAGCATCTCGAGCTTGTCGGCCGGCACACGCACCGCCTCCATTGCAGGCAGGACCATATCATGATAATAGTTTGCCAGCATTTCCGCTTCCGCACGCGGCGCAGCTGCTACAACGCTGTCAAGCTCGCGGCACTTGTTGTACAGCTCCTCGGTCAGTTCGGAGATGCGGCCGAGCAGCTCGGCTTCCATGCCGCCTGCGACGCCGGCCTCCTTCTTGTTGCGTACCGCACGGGACAGGTCGCCCTCATAGGTGACACACGCCGGCAGGATCTCCTCGCGCACCATATCGCTCATGGTCAGCGCTTCGATGCGCAGGGTCTTGTAATATTCCTCCAGCAGCGCTTCCTCGCGGGATTCCATCTCCTCGCGGGTGTAGACATTGTGGCGGGTGAACAGCTCGACATTCGCTTCATCCGTGTAATGCGGCAGAGCCTCTGCGGTAGATTTCAGGTTGTGCAGGCCGCGCGCCTCTGCTTCAGCCACCCACGCGTCGTCATAGCCGTTGCCGTTGAAGATAATGCGCTTATGCGCCTTGATCTCGCGGCGGATCAGCTCGGTCAGCGCAGTCCTGAGATCCTGTGCGCCTTCCAGCTCGTCTGCAAACTGGCGCAGCTCCTCGGCAACCGCCGTGTTGATCATGATGTTCGGGCAGGCAATGTTGATTGCGGAGCCGAGCATACGGAACTCGAACTTGTTGCCCGTAAACGCAAACGGGGAAGTACGGTTGCGGTCAGTGGTATCGCGCGGGATGTCCGGCAGGACGGATACGCCGAGATCCATCTTGGTCTTAACCTTTTCTGTATAGTCCTCGCCGGACTCGATCGCATCCAGAATCCCCTGCAATTCGTCGCCGATGAACATGGAGACGATTGCCGGAGGCGCCTCGTTTGCGCCCAGACGGTGGTCATTGCCCGCGGAAGCGACCGAGATGCGCAGCAGATCCTGGTACTCGTCTACCGCCTTGATGACTGCGGTCAGGAACAGCAGGAACTGGGCGTTCTCGCTCGGCGTCTTGCCCGGCTCGAGCAGGTTCTCTCCCGTGTCGGTGGACAGCGACCAGTTGTTGTGCTTGCCCGAGCCGTTGATACCGTCGAACGGCTTCTCATGCAGCAGGCAGATGAAGTGGTGCTTCTGCGCCACGCGCTTCATGACCTCCATGGTCAGCTGGTTGTGGTCGCTGGCGATGTTGACGCTGGTGAATACCGGCGCCATCTCATGCTGGCACGGCGCGACCTCGTTGTGCTTGGTCTTGGAGAAGATGCCGAGCTTCCACAGCTCTTCGTCCAGCTCCGCCATGAAGGCGGCAACGCGCGGGCGGATGGAGCCGAAGTAGTGGTCCTCCATCTCCTGCCCCTTGGGGGGCCTTGCGCCGAACAGCGTGCGGCCGGTGAAGATCAGGTCCTTGCGCTTGGCGTAGTCGTCGCGGTCGATCAGGAAGTACTCCTGCTCGGGGCCGACCGTTGCCGATACATTGCGGACATCCTTGCCGAACAGCTTGAGCACGCGGCAGGCCTGCTTGCTGACCGCTTCCATCGAGCGGAGCAGCGGGGTCTTTTTATCCAGGATCTGGCCGGTATACGAGCAGAATGCAGTCGGGATGTACAGCGAGCCGTCCTTGACGAACGCGTAGCTCGTCGGGTCCCATGCGGTGTAGCCGCGCGCCTCAAAGGTTGCGCGCAGGCCGCCGGACGGGAACGAGGAGGCATCCGGCTCGCCCTTGATCAGCTCCTTGCCGGAGAACTCCATCATGACCCCGCCGTTATCGGTCGGGGAGATGAACGAGTCGTGCTTCTCCGCAGTTACGCCGGTCAGCGGCTGGAACCAGTGCGTGTAGTGGGTCGCGCCCTTGCTCAGCGCCCAGTCCTTCATCGCGGTCGCCACAACCGCGGCGACGTCCGCGTCGATGGCTGTGCCCTCGCGCATGGTCTTTTTCAGCTTGCGGTAGACGTCCTTGGGCAGACGCTCCTGCATCACGGTCTCGTTAAAGACCATGCTGCCGAACAGCTCGGGAACATTCTTTACTCTGCTCATGAGTGGTTCGCTCCTTACATATGTTAATTTTAATATCAAACAACATAAATATAATAAAACAGGCGCTGCGGGTTGTGTTCCCACAGCGCCTTTGCTGTTTACACTTTGCATTATAGCCGTCCGTTTTTGCTTTGTCAAGCCCTGTCTGCCGCACTTTTCCCGTTTATTTGCAATTTCTCGCAACCTACTTAATTTTTTCATGCCGCCCCGCCCCATTTCTATGCAATTTGCAAAAATTCCAAAAAAAGCAGGCTTTACCGCTTGACGCTGCGCGTCTGCCTGCTATAAAATATAAAGCGGACAAAGGCGTCCGCCGCAGCTGAGGATTTCGGCATTCCGATCCTCGGCTGCGGCGGGCGCCTTTTCATTTTGTAAAGTTTCCGTCCGGCCGCGCCTTGCAGAATAAGGCACGCCGGCGGCCGGCACCCCCGCCCGGGGCGCCCTGCAACGCGCATATATAAGGAGGAAGCACCATGTTACAAAAAGAAGGGCAAATCCGCATCCCCGCCGGCTGCGCGATCTCCGGCATCTTCCATAAGGACGGCGCAAGGGAGAACGGTACGCGCATCATCGACTCGATCCGAACCATGCACGACCGGTCCAACGGCCTGGGCGGCGGCTTTGCGGGCTACGGCATCTACCCGGAATATGCGGACTACTACGCGTTCCATGTATTCTACGACACCCAGGCTGCCAAAGAAACCTGCGAAAAGGAGATCGAGCGGCATTTCGACATCGTAAACCTCTCCAAGATCCCCACGCGCCAGCACCCCCGCATCACGGACGAACCCATGATCTGGCGCTACTTCGTCACCCCGCTGCACACCAAGCTGGCCGCCAGCCAGCTCGATGAGCGCGAATTCGTCTCCCGCTTTGTCATCCGCATCAACCACACGCTGGGCGGCGCGTATATTTTCTCTTCCGGCAAAAACATGGGCGTATTCAAGGCCAACGGCTTTCCGGAGGACGTGGGCGAGTACTACATGCTGGAAAATTACGAGGCCTACTCGTGGACCTGCCACGGCCGCTACCCGACCAACACCCCGGGCTGGTGGGGCGGCGCGCACCCGTTCGCGCTGCTGGACACCACGGTCGTACACAACGGCGAGATCTCTTCCTATGACGCGAACCGCCGCTTTATCGAAATGTTCGGCTATTCGTGCGACCTGCTGACCGACACCGAGGTCATCACCTACATCATCGACTATCTCGGCCGCAAGCTTGGCCTGACCTATCCCGAAATCGCAAACGTCATCGCGGCGCCGTTCTGGTCCACCATTGAAAAGCAGGCGCCGGAAGAGCGCGAACGGCTGACTTACCTGCGCAATGCATTCGCCAGCCTGATGGTGACCGGCCCGTTCTCCATCCTTGTCGGCTACGAGGGCGGCCTGATGGCGCTCAACGACCGGTTAAAGCTGCGCAGCATGGTGGTCGGTGAAAAGGACGAGACCGTTTACATCGCTTCCGAGGAATGCGCGATCCGCGTCATCTCCCCCGAACTGGATACAATCTGGGCGCCGCGCGGCGGCGAGCCCGTTATCGTCAACCTGAACAACGGAGGGAACAAGTAATGGCTATCGATTTCTTATATCCGCAGTATGAGGTCGTCCGCAATTACGACCGCTGCATCGCCTGCCGCGCCTGCGAGCGCCAGTGCGCGAACGAAGTGCATTTTTACGACCCGGAATTCCAGAAAATGCAGGTGGACGAATCCAAATGCGTGGCCTGCCACCGCTGCGTCTCGCTCTGCCCGACGCGCGCGCTCAAGATCGTCAAAACCGACCACACCTTTAAGGAAAACGCCAACTGGACCGGCAAGGCCATTTCCGAGGTCTACCGGCAGGCCGGATCGGGCGGCGTGCTGCTCTCCTCGATGGGCAACCCGGAGCCGTACCCGATCTACTGGGATAAGATCCTCATCAACGCATCCCAGGTCACCAACCCGTCCATCGACCCGCTGCGCGAGCCGATGGAGACCAAGACCTTCCTCGGCAAAAAGCCGGGCAGGATCGAGCGCGACAAGGACGGCAGGCTGATCCCCAACCTGTCCCCGCAGCTCGAACTCAACGTGCCTGTCATGTTCTCGGCCATGAGCTACGGCTCAATCTCCTACAATGCGCACGAATCGCTCGCGCGCGCCGCCTGCGCACTCGGCACCTACTAC
>DXIC01000122.1 GCA_019113065.1 Candidatus Agathobaculum stercoravium | reverse complement strand
GGCGCGAAAGACTTTTTCGACAAGTTGAAGCAGCATCCAACCCCGGTTGGATGCTGCTTTTCTGTTTTGGGCGGACACGGTTGACCACACAGGCAAATTCTGCCCATTTCGCTTGTATAGTTCGCACAAATATTTATTTGCATACAAAAATCAGTTGTGAAATTTGTGCATATTGCGCTTGACTAAAATAATACGATTATGGTATTCTTTAGCTGACAGCAAAGGATATCAAATATCATTTAATATTAATTCGCTTCAATGCAGACAAAGGAGGTTTCCCCATGTTGTTCCGAACCACTGACGCGCACGAAAAGCTGCGCGCTGAGATCCGCTCGTTTGCGGAAAGCGAGGTCAAGCCACTGGCCTTCCTCATGGACAAAGAAAACGGCTTCCCGGCGGAAGCAGTCAAAAAAATGGGTGAGCTCGGCTATATGGGGCTGCCCTATCCGAAAGAATACGGCGGCGCCGGGCTGGATGTGCTGAGCTATGCAATCGCTGTTGAAGAGCTTTCGCGCGTGGACGGCGGTACGGGCGTTATCCTGTCCGCCCATGTCTCGCTCGGCTCGTGGCCGATCTTCGCATTCGGCACCGAGGAGCAGAAGCAGAAATACCTTGTCCCGCTGGCAAAGGGCGAAAAGATCGGCGCCTTCGGCCTGACCGAGCCCAACGCCGGTTCGGACGCGGGCGGCACCGAGACCACCGCCATCGACAAGGGCGACTACTACCTGCTCAACGGCGGCAAGATCTTCATCACCAACGCCCCCAAGGCGGATACCTATGTGGTATTCGCGGTTACTACGCCGGACATCGGCACGCGCGGCATTTCGGCCTTTATCGTTGAAAAGGGCTGGGAGGGCTTCACCTTCGGCGACCATTACGACAAAATGGGCATCCGCTCCTCGTCCACTGCGGAGCTGATCTTCAACGACGTCAAGGTGCCCAAGGAAAACCTGCTCGGCAAGGAGGGGCAGGGATTCAAGATCGCGATGGCGACGCTGGACGGCGGCCGCATCGGCATCGCGTCGCAGGCGCTCGGCATTGCGCAGGGCGCATACGAAGCGGCGGTCGATTACGCCAAGGAGCGCGTCCAGTTCGGCAAGCCGATCGGCTTCCAGCAGGCCATCTCGTTCAAAATTGCGGATATGGCGACCAAGCTGCGCTGCGCGCGCATGCTGGTCTACTCCGCGGCGGAGCTCAAGGAAGCGCACGAGCCGTACGCCACCGAGGCCGCAATGGCCAAGATGTATGCGTCCGACATCGCGCTTGAGGTCACCAACGACGCCTTGCAGATCTTCGGCGGCACCGGCTTCCTCAAGGGCATGGATGTGGAGCGCATGTACCGCGACGCCAAGATCACCACGATCTACGAGGGCACGAACGAGATCCAGCGCGTGGTCATTTCCTCCAATATCCTGGGCAAGCCGCCCAAGAGTGCAGGCGGTTCGTCCAGCCAGCCGAAAAAGCCCGCCCCGGTCACCGGCGTGCGCAAGCGCCAGATCCTCAAGGAGGGCTCGGCGGAGGAGAAGGTCGCGGCCCTGGTCGCGGCGCTGCAAAAGGACGGGCACGACTTCACGGTCGGCATCCCGATCGACACCCCGATCACGCAGGCCGAGCGCGTGGTTTCGGCCGGCCAGGGCATCGGCAGCAAGGAGAACATGAAGCTGGTCGAGGATCTGGCGCGCGCCGCGGGCGCGGCGGTCGGCTCCTCCCGCCCGGTTGCGGAAACGCTCAAATATGTGCCGCTTGACCGCTATGTCGGCATGTCCGGCCAGAAGTTCAAGGGCAACCTGTACATCGCCTGCGGCATCTCGGGCGCGATCCAGCACCTCAAGGGCATCAAGGATGCCTCGACCATCGTGGCGATCAACAAGAACGGCAACGCACCCATCTTCAAAAACTGCGACTACGGCATTGTGGGCGATGTAAACGAGATCCTGCCGCTGCTGACTGCGGCGCTCGACACCGGCGACAAGCAGCCAGCCCCGCCGATGGTCAAGATGAAGCGCCCGCCCGTCCCCAAGCCCGAGCCGATCGGCAAGCGCTATGTCTGCGGCGGCTGCGGCTACGAATACGTCCCCGAGCTGGGCGACGAGGACGCCGAGATCGCGCCGGGCACGCTGTTTGAAAAGCTGCCCGAGGACTGGGTATGCCCGGAGTGCGGCGAAGGCAAAGACATGTTCATTGAGGCCTGACCGGAAAAGGAGGAGACTATATGTACTGCGTACGCAATGTAACGGACGATCTCTATTGGGTCGGTGCGAACGACCATCGCCTTGCCCTGTTTGAAAATATCCATCCCATCCCGCGCGGCGTATCCTATAACGCCTATCTGCTGCTGGATGAGCAGACCGTGCTGTTCGACACCGTGGACTGGTCGGCCTGCCGCCAGCTGCTGGAGAACGTCGAGCACCTGCTGGACGGCCGCCCGCTGGACTATCTGGTCATCAACCACATGGAGCCCGACCACGGCGCTTCCATTGAGGAAATCCTGATCCGCTATCCGTCGGTCAAGGTGGTTTCGACCGAAAAGTCGTTCATGCTCATGCGCCAGTTCGGCTTTGCCATCGACGGCCACGAGCTGATCGAGGTCAAGGAAGGCGATACCCAGAGCTTCGGCAAGCACGTCGTGACCTTTATCGCCGCGCCCATGGTGCACTGGCCGGAAGCGATGGTCACCTTTGACACCACAAACGGCGCGCTGTTCTCCGCGGATGCGTTCGGTTCGTTCGGCGCGCTGGACGGCAAGCTGTTTGCGGATGAAGTCAACTTCGACCGCGACTGGATCGACGACGCGCGCCGCTATCTGACCAATATCGTGGGCAAATACGGCCCGCACGTCCAGCTGCTGCTCAAAAAAGCGGCGGGCATCCTGGATCAGATCAAGTTTATCTGCCCGCTGCACGGCCCGGTCTGGCGCAAGGATCTGATGTACTTCATCGACAAGTACGACCACTGGAGCCGCTACGAGCCGGAGGAAAAGGGCGTTATGATCGCCTATGCCTCGATGTACGGCAATACCGAGGCCGCGGCGCAGGCGCTGGCAAGCCGCCTGTGCGAGAAGGGCGTCACCAACGTGTGGCTGTATGACGTGTCCAACACCCATGTTTCCTATCTGATCTCGGAAACCTTCCGCCTGAGCCATGTCGTGCTCGCGTCCGTGACCTATAACCTGGGCATTTACCCGGTGATGCATAATTACCTGATGGATATGAAGGCGCTCAACCTGCAAAACCGCACCTTTGCGATCATCGAGAACGGCTCGTGGGCGGTCAAGTCGGGCGACCTGATGCAGAAGTTCATCGACGAAGAACTCAAGAACATGACCGTGCTGAACGAGCGCCTGTCCATGGCTTCCGCGCTGCACGCGGACAAGGCAGGGGAGCTGGACGCGCTCGCGGATGCGATCGCCGAGTCCATCAACCAGTAAACGCCGCCGCGATACAGCGGGCAAATGCACACGGCCTGATTACCGGACGGCGGTGTGGCCGGCCGCCGTACCGGCCATATGTTGCGGCAACGGCTCAGTCCCAGATAACAGAATTTTCCCCTGAACGCAATACTCCCTCGATGAGGCGCCGGTGGAATGGCCCCGGTCCCCATTAGAGGGAGTATTTTTATCCCATATATGCCGAGAAGATATGGCGCAGGGTCTGCTTGTCCGGCAGGCCCAGTTTGCGCAGCACGCTCGTCTGCTGGTTGGCAATGGTTTTGCTCGAGGAGTGCAGCGCGATATCTTTACCGAACAGATTGTAAAACACCGCGCGTTCCGCGCTTGTGAGCGGCTGCAGCAGGGCGGCGCAGATCAGATGGGACTGCGGTGTCGGCCCTGCCGCGGTCTCGCGGATGGTGGGCAGCAGCAGGGTAAACTGGCTTTTGAACACATATCCCGAGGCGAATGCATGGACGCTGGCATCGATCACCGTGGATGGGTCGTCATCCGCGGTCAGGATGATGACCCTGGCGGCAGTTTCCAGCCGGATCGTCCGCGCCGCCGCTACCCCATCCGTCCCGGCGTTCCGAAGATCCAGATCCATCAGGACAATGTCCGGGCAATGGAGCCGTGCAGCCCGGCAGGCTTCGGTACCATCCGGGCAGACCGCAACCAGTTCCATATCCGGCTGATTGCCAACCGTCTGTTCCAGCAGGTATTGAAAATCCGGATCATCGTCCACGGCCAGAACGCGGATCGGCTTCATGTCATCTCCTCTTTTCTTTTGTGTTTACGGCGCACCGGAAAGCAGAGGGAAAAGGTGCTGCCGCAGCCGGGCCTGCTTTCCACACGGATGCTGCCATTGTGCGCAGCCATGACATTCCAGCAGTAGTAAAGCCCCAGCCCCATATTCTGATGGTCTTTTTTCGTGGTAAAGTAAGGCTCGAACAGCAGCCGGAGCTGCTCGGGAGAAATACCATGCCCCTTATCCGATACGGAAATCACCGCTTTGCCCCGGGCTGGCTGATTGCGGTAGGACAGGGTAATTTCGCCGCCTTCCGGCATGGCGTCGGCGGCATTTGAGATCAGGTTGTGCAGGACTTCCTCCAGATGGGCGTGGTCGCAGACCAGCGGCTCATCATCGCAGGCATGGATTTTAACCCCAATCCCACTGTTCTCCGGGAACACCGCAGCGGCAATCACGTCCTCAAATACGCCGCGGATGTTGCAGGGCTTGGGGATCAGGGTGATCTGCTGCGAATACAGCTGTGTGCGGCTGATAAACTGCTTCAGATGTGTGACCGAGCAGGAAATGATCTCCAGCTCGCGTCCCTGCACGCCCCGCTCGTCGAGCAGCTGGGTACACCATTCGATTTTGGAAAGATCGTTTTTGAGCGCATGGCCTACATAGTGGGCGTTGCGCTGGAGCACCTTGCTGCCGCTGCTCCAGTCGTATACCTCCCTGCGGAAGCGCAGCCCCCAGATCCCTTCCCGGAACGCATGGTAAAAGCAGTAAAACAGGATGAACACGACCACAAACAGGTTAAACTGCCATATTTTGCTCAGGTTGGGGATGCCCAGCGCATGATAAGGGAAAGCGGAGACCAGCCACACCCACAGCGGGATCAGGATTGTGACCGCGGCCAGGCGCCGCTGATGGAAATGCGTGCCCATCCGCTCTTCCCAGAGGGCATGCAGGATGATCGAGGTCGCGAGGATGCCCATGCCCCAGTTATACCCCGCAACCGACAGGCAGAACACCGGCAAATGTTGAAAATGCAGCGTCTGCGTGCATGGAAATACGATGGCAAAAACCACTGCCGGCAGGTAGGATATAAGGCACAGCCGCCGGAACCATCCCCCCAGCCGGTTGTCCCAACGATGAAAGTAAAAGGCGAAAATCAATACCGGCGGAAGGGACAGGTAATAAAAGGCTGCGCTGAGTACCGAATACAGGGTTTCTGCGAACGGGATTGACCAAATCCCCTCCATCACCAGCGTTGGCCCCAGCGTATAATACAGATATTCCTTCCATGCGCCGATGCTGAAGGTGACGCCGCTGATAAAGCACCAGATGTTCAGCTTGTTATGCGGGTTTGCCAGCAGGACCAGGGAGAAGATACCCAGAATCAGGATTGCAAAGGCAAGCAGCAATTCGCCGGGCAGGCCTTTCTGCGCAATATTGATGATCCAGTCCGTCCGGTCCATTGTCATCCCTCCCCTGACACAGGTATTATAGCATCCGGCGGGGGAAAACAAAACCGTCAAATCCCCACACCGGTACAGTGCAGACAGGGCCTCAGGAAATCTCTGAGGCCCTTTTTGCTTACGCCGCAGTATCCTGGCAGAAGCGCATGAGGATGGTTGCGGCTTCTGCGCGTGTTGCATGGCCTTTGGGGTTGAGCGTTGTGCCCGTATTGCCCGTAATGAGACCATTTTCATTTGCCCATTGCATCGCGGCGGTTGCATATGCACTGATCTGCGCCGCGTCCGTGTATGCGCCCAGATCTGCCGAAGCGGTTACGTCATAACCCTTGAACTGCGCATATCGGTACAGGATGGCCGCCATCTGCTCGCGGGTGATCGGGTCA
>DXIC01000121.1 GCA_019113065.1 Candidatus Agathobaculum stercoravium | reverse complement strand
GGCGGCCGCCAAACGCTTTCGGAAAGGAACAACCGCCATGATGGACAAAACCGAATTCACCGCCGCCGTGCTGGACGCGGAACCAATGCTCTACCGCATCGCAAAGACGATGCTGGGCGGCGAGCAGGACTGCGCCGATGCCGCACAGCAGGCGATCCTGCGCGCATGGGAACAGCTCGGGACGCTCAGGAAGCCGCAGCACTTCCGGACGTGGCTGACGCGCATCCTCATCAACGAGTGCAACGCCATCCTCCGCCTGCGGCAGCGCACCGCGCCCTATGAGCCCGAACAGGCCGAGGCCGTCCCTGCGCCCACGCCCGACGACCACAGCGACCTGTACACAGCGCTGCTCGCGCTCGACGAAAAATACCGTCTGCCGGTGGTGCTGTATTATCTGGAGGGGTTCAAAACGCGCGAAATCGCCCGGCTGCTCGGCGTGCCCGAAGGCACCGTCAAGACCCGTCTGCGCACCGCGCGCGAACAGCTCCGCAAAAACCTGGAAGGAGCGTGCTTTGCATGATGGACCATAACGATTTCCCGAAAATGACCGACGCGTTCGACCGGCGCGTGCGCGAAACCCTCGACAGCCTGCCCGACCAGCCGCAGCGCGTGCGCCGCTTCCCGTTCAAGCGCGCCGTATCGGTCGGCCTTGTCGCCGCACTGTGTGTTGGCGGCACGGCGTTCGCGGCAAGCGACCTGCCGCAGGCCATTGGACGGCATTTCGAGCTGCTGCTGAACGGCACGGACGAGCAGCTGCTGAATGACTACACGGTTACCCCCGCGCCGGGCGCGGCAACGGCGGAAAACGACAAATACCGGATGACGGTCGAGTCCGTGCTGTTTGACGAGAGCGCGGGCGCGGGACTGGTCAGCCTGCATCTGGAAAACAAAGCCGGAGACGGCGTGATGCCGTTTGAAGCCGCGGAAACACTGGCGGAATACCAGAAGCCGGACATTGTCTGGAGCAATCTCTCCGAATGTGTCAATGTCAAAGACGGGCAGTATATTTTCAACGTGGTATACGACGGCTTTTTCGGCTACTGCGGCGGCCACTTTTATTTGGACAAGAGCCGCTCGACCGAAAACGACTATTATATCGAAGGCGCGTTTATCCCTGCCGGCGACTACACGCCGGGTTCGCCGCTGCGCTTGGAGGTCACCGAGCAGGGTAACTGGGACGATGTGGATGGTATGCAGTATTATCCTCCCGTATTATGCGTAGAGCTGCCGGACTTTGAGCCGATGCCCTATTACCAGACCGCGGACGGCGCGGTCACGCTCTCGCAGATCGGCCTGCGCATTACCGAGCAGCAGCCGGACGAAACACTGGTCGACCGGATCGAGTACATCGCCGTCAAAATGAAGGACGGCACCGAACAGATCGTGCTGGATGACGCAGGCAACACCAACCAGACGCTGTACGCCATGGGCTTCGGCCCGGACGCCGGCTTCGATTCCGATACCGCCGTCTACGTCCTCGCCCAGACGTTTGCACTCACAGACGTGCAGTCGGTCGTCATCAACAGCACCGAATATCCCCTCTCCGCCTGATATGCAGCAAAAAAGGACCGCCCGGCGGTCCTTTTTTCGTTTTACCTGTGCTGCTCGCGCAGTTTGTAATGCATCAGCTTGCCCGTCGCGGTGTGCGGCAGCTCGTCCACAATGTGGTACACGCGCGGCCACTTGTACGAGGACAGCATGGGATGGTGCGTGCAGTAGTCCTTCAGCTCGTCCACGGTCAGGCTGCTGTCCGAAGGCACAACATACGCCGCTACGACCTCGCCGCGCAGCTTGTCCGGTACGCCGATGACCGCGCTTTCCGCGACCTTGGGGTGCTCGTTCAGCACTGCCTCGATCTGGGTCGGGTAGATGTTCTCGCCCGCGGAGACGATCATGTCGTCCTTTCGGCCGGAGACCGTGACAAATTCGTTTTCGTCCCAGGTGCCCACGTCGCCCGTGTACAGCCAGCCCTTGTAGAACTTGGCCTTTGTCATTTCCTCATTATTAAAGTAGCAGAACGCGCTCTTTGCCGGGGAGGAAATGATGATCTCGCCCGGGGTCTCGCCGTCGCGCGGCACGGTCTCGTCCGGCTCGGCGTGCGTGCCGTCCTCGTGGATGGCAACCAGACGTACGTCGTCGTCCGTGCACGAGCGGCCGGCCGAACCCGCCATATCCGGCAGGTCGAACGGGCGCAGGAAGGTGTTCCAGAAGGTCTCGGTCGTGCCGTAGCCGTTGAAGATATTGGGCGTTAAGAGCTGCATATATTTCTCGCATGCGGCCTTTTCAAACGGCGCGCCCATCGTGACGATACCGCGCAGCGCGGACAGGTCGGCGGGCGTGCGCTCCTGCGTGCGCGCGAGCATGGCGATGATGGTCGGCACGCCGATCAGGAAAGAAATCTGGTACTTCTCCGCGTATTCGAGCGCACGCTTGGGTGCGAAGTCGCGCAGGATGACCACCTCGCCGCCCGCGTACAGCGTCGGGCACGGGCCGCCCGAATGGATGCCGCCGCGGTGGAACCACGGGGTCATGTTCATGGTGCGGTCCATCGGCCCCAGCGGGAAGTGCATCATCACATCGTGCGCGGAGAGCACCTCGTTTACGTTGTTGATCGGCACGCCCTTGGGCCGGTTGGTCGTGCCCGAGGTGTAAAGCCGGGTGGTTTCGTCATAGATATGCGGGTCAAAATCGACCGGCGGGTCGGTCTCCGGCTGCCCGGACACATAGTCCTGATACAGCGTATGGCCGGACGGCGCCGCAGCGTCCCCCTTGTAATCGACCATAACGATGGTCTGCGGCTTGTGCCCGCACAGCTCGAGCGCGCCGCCGGACAGTTCGCCGAACTCGGCGTCATAGAAAAACGCCTTGGGCCGGCTGTCGTCGATCACGAGCGCGATTTCCCCCGCGCCCTGCCGGTAGTTGACCGGGCAGGCGATTGCGCCGATTTTGTGCGCCGCCAGATAACAGAACACAAACTCGGGCGAGTTGAGCAGGGTGAACATCACGACGTCGTTTTTACCTACGCCGTCCGCGCGCAGCGCGTGTGCCAGACGGTTGGCCTCGGCGTTCAGCTCCCGGTAGGTCCAACGGCGGCCGGAGAGCGGGTCGTGCAGCGCAGGGCGCGTGCCGAAGCGCGATACGTTGCGCAGGAAACCGTTTAAGTAGGTAAAGCGCGTTTCGAACGTATCACGGAACATGGAGACATCATAGGTATACTGGTGTTGCAAAAAGTTCGCCTCATTTCTGGTAACGGGAAAGGATAATGCTGGAGTTCTGACCTCCAAAGCCCAGCGAATTGCTCATGGCGGCGGAAATGTCCGCCTTCCGGGCGGTATTCGGTACATAATCAAGGTCGCAGTCCGGGTCGGGCGTGTCGAGATGCAGGGTGGGAGGCAGGATACCGTCCTGGATCGCCTTGATGCAGGCAATGGCTTCGGTCAGGCCGCCCGCGCCCATCAGGTGGCCGGTCGCGGACTTGGTCGCGGAGACCGGGGGCGCGGATTCGCGTCCGCCGAACACCGCCTTGATGGCAAGCGTCTCGGCCTTGTCGCCCAGTGTGGTCGACGTGCCGTGCGCGTTGATGTACCCGATATCGGACGGCTGCATGCCCGCCCGCGCAAGCGCGCGCTGCATGCAGGCCGCGGCGCCCGCCCCGTCCGGGCAGGGCGCGGTGACGTGGTGCGCGTCCGAGGTATTCGCATAGCCCGCGAGCACCGCGTGGATCTTCGCGCCGCGCGCGAGCGCGTGCTCCTCGGTCTCGATGACCAGCGCGCCGCCGCCCTCGCCGATGACAAAGCCGTCGCGGTCCAGATCGAACGGGCGGCAGGCGTGTTCCGGGTCGTCGTTGCGGCGGGAGAGCGCCTTGGCCTGCGACAGGCCGGACACCACGATCGGGCACAAAATGCTCTCGCCGCCGACCGCGAGCACCGCGTCCGCCTCGCCGGTTTTGAGCAGCATGGCGGCGGTCATCATCGCGTCGCCGCCCGCCGAGCAGGCGGTGTTGAGCGTCAGGCTCGGGCCGTGGATGCCGTGCGCAATCGCGATCTGTGCTGCGGCGATATTGCCGATGGTCATGGGCACAAAGCGCGGGCCGACGCGGCGGCC
>DXIC01000120.1 GCA_019113065.1 Candidatus Agathobaculum stercoravium | reverse complement strand
AAAAAAACGCTGTGCTGACCAAAGTCAGCACAGCGTTTTTCGTTAACAGGGATTTCCGGATCACCCGAGATAGGGCGCCGCGATGCGGTCGATCGCGGACGGGTCGGCCGCGCTCCACGCGGCATAGTCCTTGCCGGAAGCGGCTACCGCCTTGCCGAGCTCGACGAGGAAGGCCGGGATGTCGCCCTCGAGCATGGCGCCCAGCTCGCGGCCCATGGCCTCGCAGCCCTGGCGGTTCCGGCCGCCGACAAACAGCATGAACGCGCTCTGCGGCTTGCCGTCCACCTGACGGGATGCCCCGCGGAAGCCGATCGCGCCGGTCTGGTGCGTGCCGCACGAGGACGGGCAGCCGGAAATGTGGATCTGGGGCAGCGCGCCGTCCGGCAGGGCGGCTTCGCGCACCGCCTTGACGCACGCGGCGAGCAGGCCCTGCGAATCGCGCATGCCGACCTGGCAGGTCATGCCGCCGATGCAGCTGACCGAGGTCTCAAACAGGCTTTCGGCGCTGTCCGGCGTGGCGGCGATCACCTTTTCAGCCTCCGCGCCGGTGAGGTTGACGATATAGGCGGCTTCGTCCGGCGCAAGGCGCATCTCCGCGTCCGGGATGGTTTGCAGCAGGTCGCTCAGTGCGCACAGCGAATCCATGGACGGCTGGCCGCCGATGGGGTGCCACACGACCGTGTACAGCCCGTCCTGCTTCTGCGGCAGCACGCGCGGGCCGGAGGCCGTGGTGCCGTCGCCCGTTTTGGTGACAGCGGCGGGGGTGATGTTAAGCGTCAGGTCCTCGCCCGAGGCAATGACCTCGTCCAGCTTTTCCAGATAGGCCTTTTTATAGTTCTCCGCGCCGCCGAGCGCCTCCTGCATGTAGCGGGTGCGCGCCTTGCCACGGTTTTCGTAGTTGCCGTAGGCGCGGAAGGTCAGCCACATGGCCTTGATATAGTACAGGATGCGGTTCGGATCGATCCCCTCGGCAACCTGGACGCCGAAGCGCGGGTTGTTGCCCAGGCCGCCGGCGCTGTACACGTCGAACCTGCCGTCCGGACGGGCGGCAAAGCCGAGGTCGCGGTAGGTGGCGTGCGTCTGGTTCGCCGGGGAATTCGAGAAGCAGACCTTGAGCTTGCGGGGCATCTTCTCGGCCTTGATGAAGTGCATCAGGTAGTTGCCCGCGGCCTCTGCATAGGGCAGGGTGTCGAAATACTCGTCCGCCTGCACGCCGGAGAGCGGGGAGCACATCACGTTGCGCGGGAAGTCGCCGCCGCCGCCCATGGTAACGATGCCGGCGTCGAGCGCCTGCTCCATGATGGCGCAGACTGTGTCCGCGTCAAGGTCGTGCAGCTGGATGGTCTGGCAGGTGGTGAAGTGCGCGCGCGCGACGTTGTATTCGCGGATGGCGCGCGCGACGAACGCGAGCTTCTCTCGGGTCACGCGGCCGCCCGGCATGCGCAGGCGGAGCATGCTCGCCTTGCCGCCCTTCTGGGCGTAGCTGCCGTAAAAACCGGAAAAGCCCTTGTATGCGCCGACATTGATTTCGCCTGCGTAAAATTCCTTTGTCTTTTCGCGGAAAGCGGGCAGGTCTGCTTTCCATTCCTGCGGATTGATCTGGTTCATCGTATCCTCCTTGTTTTTTCCAAAAGCAAAAACGAGCCTGCCCTACGCCCATACACAGGCGGACAAGCCCTTATCAATTATACCCATTATACGCTACTTTACCGGCAAAGGCAATTTATCTTCGCGGATTCTGCGCTTTTATTTTTCGCGCCTTGCAGGGCTGCCCGCCGGTTGACAAATGCGCGCCCCGGCTATACAATGAACCAAGTATCGCGCAAGATAAAGGAGGGGATGCCGGATGCGGCACAAACACAGCCATGGCGTGCGTTCGATCGACCATCTGGCATATACCTCGGGCATGAGCGGCTGGAACCCGGCGTTCAAGACCGTGCTGGCGGCCGGGACGCTGGTGCTCTGCCTCGCGGCGAACCGCCCGGCGGTCTCGCTTGCCGTGATCGCCGCGCTGGCGGCGCTGCAAAAGATAAAGGGCGGCATGGAGCTGCGCGATTATTTCGGCCTGCTGCGCGTGCCGCTGGTGTTCCTGCTGCTGGGCGGGCTGGCGGTCGCGTGCGACCTGTCCTTTGCGCCCGCGGGCGAGTGGTGTTTGTCGCTGCACTGGTTTTACATCTGTACGGATGCGGGCAGCATCCGGTTTGCGCTGGCGCTGGTGCTCAAGTCGCTCGGCGCGGTGAGCGCGCTCTATCTGCTCGCGCTGACCACGGCGGCGTGCGAATTTGTCGGCGTGCTGCGGCGGGCGCACCTGCCCGGCCTGCTGACCGAGCTGATGTACCTGATCTACCGCTTTATTTTCGTCCTGCTGGACACGCACGGCCGCATGCGCGAGGCCGCGGGCGCGCGGCTCGGCTGGCGGGATTTCCGCACCTCGTGCCGTTCGTTCGGCGGCACGGCGGCGGGGCTGCTGGTGGTGTCGCTGCGCAAGTCGCGCGCATATTACGACGCCATGGCCGCGCGCGGCTATGACGGCGCGCTGTGCTTCCTCGAGGAGGACAAGCCGCTGCGCGCTGCGCAGGTGGCGGGCATGCTGGCATTCTGGGCGGGGCTTGTGCTGCTCCGTATTGTTTTTGCGTAGAAGGGAGGGAAAAACCATGGAACAGCCGGTTTTGCAGGTGCGTGACCTGCGGTTTTCGTACGACGGCAAGGGACAGGCGCTCGGCGGCGTATCGCTGGATATCCGCGCCGGGGAGCGCATTGCCGTGCTCGGCCCGAACGGGGCGGGCAAGTCCACGTTTTTCCTGTGCCTGAACGGCGTGCTCACGCCTGGGAGCGGCGAGATTTTGCTGGACG
The DNA here is from genome assembly GCA_019113065.1 of Candidatus Agathobaculum stercoravium. GTDB lineage: Bacteria > Bacillota > Clostridia > Oscillospirales > Butyricicoccaceae > Agathobaculum > Agathobaculum stercoravium. The sequence continues at coordinate 25,515 of DXIC01000120.1, read as the reverse complement.
GTAAGCCGGTCGGCAAAAAGGAGCGCAAGCGCCTGTGCGAGCGGGTGGGCATCGTGTTCCAGAACGCGGACGACCAGATCATCGCCTCGACCGTCGCGGCCGAGGTGTCCTTCGGGCCGATGAACCTGCGCCTGCCCAAAGAGGAGGTCGTGCGCCGGGTTGACCATGCGCTCGATTATATGGATTTGCAGGCGTTCCGCGCCCGCCCGCCGCACGAGCTGTCCGGCGGCGAGAAAAAGCGCGTGACGATCGCGGATATCCTCGCGATGGAAAGCGAGGTCATCCTGTTCGACGAGCCGGCGGCTTCGCTCGACCCCATGGGGGAGGAGCGGCTCGAGGCGGTGCTCGGCCGCCTGTCCGATGAAGGGCGCACGCTCGTCATCTCGACGCATGACATGGATTTCGCCTTCCGCTGGGCGACGCGCGCGGTCGTGTTCGCGGGCGGGCAGGTGATTGCGGACGGCGCGCCGGACGCGGTGTTCCGCGATGCGGAGACCCTGCGCCGCGCGCACCTCAAACCGCCCGCGCTGCTCGAGGTGTTTGACATGCTCCGCGCGCGCGGCCTGGTGCCCGCAGACGCCGTGTGCCCGCGCACGGCCGCGGGGCTGGAGGCGCTGCTGGACAGCGGCCGCGCTTAGGAGGATTTTATCACTTTTTTGTAGAATCCTCTGAAAAACCATGCGCCCATGTTGACAGTGTTTGGGAGCATGGTATAATTGAGTTACTTCTTCCGGCGGTATGCCGGATACAAAAAGGTGCCTGCCATTTCTCCGGCAGGGTAATAGGGAAAGAGGTGCAAGTCCTCTGCGGTCCCGCCGCTGTAAGGGATGAGTCCAAGGTCACGCAAATGGTCACTGGGAAACTGGGAAGGCCGGCCGGAAGACGATGAGCCCCGAGCCAGAAAACCTGCCTTTTTGAACGGAAGCGCATAGCGGTCACGAGAGATGGCCGGTGTGCAGGGTGCGTCTCCCGGAGCAAAAAGGGGAGCGCAGGCTGAACGCCGGTCCGGTGCGTGGGAAGCACACGGATGCGGCGTTTTTTCACATTCTGGGCATGGCCGGGACGGCCGTGCCGCGGTGCCCATCCCAAAGGGCAGGAAAGGAGAAAAGAAAAAATGACGGTAAAACAACGGAAACTGGTGCGCCTGACGGCGTGCGCGGCGCTGCTGTGCAGCGTGCTGCCGATGGCGGGGGCCATGCACATCATGGAGGGCTTCCTGCCCCCGGCCATGTGCATATTGTGGGGCGTGATTGCGCTGCCCTTTTTGCTCGCGGGCTACTTTTCGATCAAAAAGACGGTCGCGCACGACCGCCGCTCGATCACGCTGGTCGCCATGGCGGGCGCGTTCATCTTCGTGATTTCCTCGCTCAAGATCCCCTCGGTCACCGGCTCGTGCTCGCACATGACCGGCACCGGCCTGGGCGCGATTTTGTTCGGGCCGAGCGCGGTGTCCATCCTGGGCGTGATCGTGCTGCTGTTCCAGGCGATTTTGCTGGCGCACGGTGGCCTGACCACGCTGGGCGCGAACACCTTTTCGATGGCGATTGCCGGCCCATTTGTTTCGTATGGCATCTATAAGCTGTGCCACAAGCTCAAAGTCAATAAAATGGTGTCCGTGTTCCTTGCGGCGACGCTGGGCGACCTGCTCACCTACTGCGTGACCAGCGTGCAGCTGGCGGTGGCGTATCCATCCGCGACGGGCGGCGTACTGGGCTCGATTGTCGAGTTCCTCGGCGTGTTCGCGCCGACGCAGCTGCCGCTTGCAGTGCTCGAAGGCGTGCTGACGGTCATCATCATGATTGCGCTTGAATCCTATGCGCGGCCCGAGCTGCGCGCGGTCGGTTTTGAGGAGGCGTGAGGCATGACGAAAAAGAACAAAGCGATTGTCGCTGTACTGCTGCTGCTGTGCGTGGCGCTGGTCGTTACGCCCGTGTTTGCCCTGCGCGGCGCGGAGTTCGGCGGTTCGGATGACGCGGGCAGCGTCAAGGTGGCGGAGATCACGGGCGAGGAGTACGAGCCCTGGTTTACGCCGGTGTTTGAGCAGATGCTCGGCGGTGAAGTGCCGGGCGAGCTGGAAAGCCTGCTGTTCTGCGTGCAGACCGGCATTGGCGTGGGCGTGATCGCGTTTTTCCTCGGCCGGTTTGTCGAGCGGAAAAAGCAGGAGGCCATCCGCGAAAAGGAACAGGATAAGTGAACGCAGGCAGGGCGGAGACAGACACCCGCCCTGCTTTTCCTGCTGCCGCCCCATTAGGGCATAGAAACGATCATTCGGAAAGGAGACAGCCGCAATGCAAAACCAACATATCGCCTACCACGGCGGACAGGCGCTGCGCCGCGGCTGGACGACCGGCACCTGCGCGGCCGCGGCCGCGCAGGCGGCGGCGTTGCTGCTCCTGACCGGCCGGGCGCCCGCCGAACTCCGGCTGGACACACCGGGCGGCCTGACCTTCACCCTGCCGGTCGAGCAGCCGCATCTGGACGGGGACGCGGCGGTCTGCACGGTGCGCAAGGACGCGGGCGACGACCCGGACATCACAAACGGCGTGGGCATTACCGCGGCGGTGCGCCGCGCACCGGAGGGCGTCATGATCGACGGCGGCGCGGGCGTCGGCCGCGTGACCCGGCCCGGGCTTGCCATGCCGGTGGGCGCGGCGGCGATCAACCCCGGCCCGCGCGCGCAGATCACGGCGGCGCTCGAGCGCGCCGCGCGCGAATGCGGCTACACGGGCGGTTTTTCGGTCATCATCTCGGCGGAAAACGGCGAGGAACTCGCCAAACAGACCTATAACGGGCATCTCGGCGTGGTCGGCGGTCTGTCCATCCTCGGGACAAGCGGCATCGTCGAGCCGATGAGCGAAAAGGCGCTGGTGGACACCATCCTGCTCGAGCTGGACAGTCTGTACGCGGGTGGCCAGCGCACCGCCTTCCTGTGCCCGGGCAACTACGGCGCGGACTTCGCGCGGGACACGCTCGGGCTGGATCTCGAAAAGGCGGTCAAGTGCTCCAACTTCATCGGCGAAGCGCTCGACCACGCGGTGTTCCGCGGCTTTGACGATATCCTGCTGGTCGGCCACGCGGGCAAGCTGGTCAAGCTCGCCGCGGGTGTGATGAACACGCACTCCTCGGTCGCGGACGGGCGGCAGGAGATCTTCACCGCGCATGCGGCGCTCTGCGGCGCGGGGTGGGAGACGCTCGAGGGACTGATGCAGTCCATCTCAGTGGATGCGTGCATCGAGCTGCTCGACCGCGAACACCTGCGGGAGCCGGTGCTCGCGCGCATTGAAAGCGAGATCGAAAAACGCCTTGCCCTGCGGCTGCGCGGCCGCGGGCATGTGGAATTTATCCTGTTTACAGCAAAATACGGCATTCTGGCGCAGTCGCCCGGGGCGATGGCGCTGTGTGAAAGGTTGAGGGAAAGCAAATGAGCAAAGCAAAACTGTACGGCGTGGGCGTCGGCCCGGGCGACCCCGAACTGCTGACCGCCAAGGCCATCCGCGTGATCCGGGAATGTGCGGTCATCGCGGTGCCGCAGTCGGGCGCGGGCGACCGGGCCGCGCTGACCATCGCGGCGGAATACATCGGGAACAAGCCGGTGCTGCACTGTGATATGCCGATGACGCGCGACAGGGCCGCGCGGGACGCGAGCCACGACCGCGCCGCGGACGAGATCTGCGCGCTGCTGGACGAGGGCAAGGACGTGGCGTTCCTGACGCTCGGCGACCCGACGGTCTACTCGACCTGCTGGTATGTGGTAAAGCGCGTGGCCGCGCGCGGATATGAGACCGAGCTGGTGCCCGGCGTGCCGTCGTTCTGCGCGGCGGCGGCGGCACTCGGCCGCGCCCTGTGCGAGGACGGCGAGATGCTGCACATCATCCCCGCGTCGCACGGCGCGGTGGATGAGGGCCTTGACCTCGCGGGCAGCAAGGTGCTGATGAAGGCGGGCAAGTCCATTCTCGAGGTGCGCGATAAGCTGGCCGCGCGCGGCGAGCTGCAAAACGCGGCGCTCGTCGAGCGCTGCGGCATGGAAGGGCAGCGCATCGTGACCGATCTTTCGACAATGGACGACCCGACCGGTTACTTTTCCATCATTCTCGTCAAGGAGGGACAGGCATGATCTACTTTGTCGGCGCAGGCTCGGGCGCACCCGACCTGATCACTGTGCGCGGCGCGAAACTGCTGGGCGAGGCAGACGTGATCGTCTATGCCGGCTCGCTGGTCAACCCCGCGCTGCTGGACTATAAGAAAGAGGGCTGCGAGGTTTACGACAGCGCCAAAATGACGCTCGAAGAGGTCATCGCAGTCATGGCGCCCGCGGCCAGGGCGGGCAAGACCGTCGTGCGGCTGCACACGGGCGACCCGTGCGTCTACGGCGCGCACCGCGAGCAGATGGACGAGCTGGACAAGCTGGGGCTCCCTTACGAGATCTGCCCGGGCGTGTCCTCGTTCTGCGGCGCGGCGGCGGCGCTCAAAGCGGAATACACCCTGCCGAACGTCAGCCAGACGGTCATCCTGACCCGCATGGAGGGGCGCACCCCGGTGCCGGAGCGTGAGCAGATCGAGTCGCTCGCCGCGCACGGCGCGACCATGGTGATTTTCCTGTCCGCGGGGCAGCTCGAAAAGCTGTCCCAGCGGCTGATCGCGGGCGGCTACGCGCCCGAAACCCCGGCGGCGATCGTCTACAAGGCGACCTGGCCGGATGAAAAGGTCATCCGCACGACGGTCGCGGGGCTGGCCGAGGCGGCAAAGCGCGAGGGCGTGACCAAGACCGCGCTCATCACGGTCGGCGGCTTTTTGGGCGACGAGTACGACCGCTCCAAGCTGTACGATCCGGCGTTTACGACCGGGTTCCGCGAGGCAAGCAAATGAAGCACGCGAAGTTCGTGTCCTTTACCGAAGTCGGCGCGCGCACGGCGGCCAAGGCCGCGGCGCTGCTGCCGGATTTCCTCACCGAGCGGTACGCCCGCACGGTCGACCCGTCTCTCGCGGGCACCTCGCTTTCGCGCTTTGCGCAGCAGGCGATGGTGGACTGCGACCTGATCGTGTTCGTTGGTGCGGCGGGCATCGCGGTGCGCGCGGTCGCGCCATACCTCGCGGGCAAGGCGTATGACCCGGCGGTCGTCGTGATCGACGAGGCGGGAAAGTTCGTCATCCCGGTGCTGTCCGGGCACCTCGGCGGCGCGAACGAGCTGGCCGAGCGTCTGGCGGACGGCCTCGGCGCGCAGGCGGTCGTCACGACTGCGACCGACGGGCGTGACGTGTTCGCGGTCGATAACTGGGCCAGGGACAACGGCTGCACGGTGCTCGACCCGCCGAACATCAAGCACGTGTCCGGCGCGCTGCTGCGCGGCGAGACCGTGGGCGTGCGGTCGGACTTCCCGGTGGACGGGCGGCTGCCTGCGCACATCAGCCTGGACGCGGACGCGGAGAGCGGCTTTGTGATCGGGTTTGATACAAAGGCCGCGCCGTTTGCGCACACCCTGCATCTCGTGCCGCGCATTGTGTACATCGGCATCGGCTGCCGCAGGGGGACGGACGCGGAAAAGATCGAATCCGTGGTGCAGGAGGCGCTCGTTGCTGCGGGCGTGCCGCCCACAGCGGTCTGCGGCGCGGCGAGCATTGACATCAAGAAAGACGAGCCGGGGCTGCTGCTGTTCTGCGAAACGCATGGCCTCGCGCTGACCACCTTTCCGGCGGAAACGCTGCGGCAGGCCGCGGGGGACTTCACCCCGTCCGCCTTTGTCGCGGAGACCGTGGGGGTGGATAACGTATGCGAGCGCGCGGCGGTGTGCGCGGCGGGCGGCGGCAGGCTGCTCTGCCGCAAGACCGCACGGGACGGCGTGACCGTGGCGCTTGCGGCGCGGGATTTCCGCGTGACATTTGAGTGACAAGAGGATTTTTGGAGGATTGCTGTTGTGGATCTGTGTATGACGGGCATTGACTTTGTCCATGCGCCGCTGGAAAAGCGCGAGGCGGTGTCGCTGGTGCGCGGGCAGGTGCAGGAGCTGCTGCCGCGCATCGCGGCGATGGAAGGGGTTGCGGGCTGTGTGCTGCTCGCGACCTGCAACCGGACCGAGCTGTATCTGCACGGCACGGCGGGCGCGGAACTCGACCCGCTCACGGTGCTGGCGGAGGCGGCGGGCTTTGACGCGGCGGAATACCGCGGGTTCAGCATCCAGCGCACGGAAAATGAGGCCGTGCATCATCTGATGAAGGTTGCGGCGGGTCTGGAATCGCAGATCTTCGGCGACGACCAGATCGTCTCGCAGGTCAAGGGCGCGATAGCGCTCGCGCGCGAGGCCAAAACCGTGGACGGCGTGCTGGACACGCTGTTCCGGCGCGCGGTCACGGCGGGTAAGCGCGTGCGCACCGAGACAAGGCTGACCGGCGTGCCCGCGTCCGCGGCCGAGGTCGGCGCGCGGCGCGCGAAGGAGTTTTTCGGCTCGCTCGAGGGCAAGCGCGCGGTCGTGATCGGCAACGGCGAGATGGGCCGCCTTGCGGCCTCCACCCTGCGGGCGCAGGGCTGCGAGGTCACCGTGACCCTGCGCAGCTACCACCACGGTGAGACCGTTGTGCCCGCCGGGTGCGCTACCTGGCCGTATGACACGCGCTGCGAGGTGCTGGACGGCGCGGACCTTGCGGTCAGCGCGACGACCAGCCCGCATTTCACCCTGACGGCCGAACAGGTCACGGCGATGCACAACCCGCCGCGCCTGCTGCTCGACCTCGCCATGCCGCGTGACATCGAGCAGGCGGTCGGGGAGGATGGCCGCGTCCGCCTTCTCAATCTGGACGATCTGGGTGACCTCGGCGACCATAACGCGGAGGCGCGCGCGGTCGCCATGCGCATCCTTGAAAAAGAGGAGCAGGAGTTCGCCGCATGGTACAGCTACCGGCAGGCGCTGCCGCTCATTGCGGCAGTCAAGGATGAGGCGCTCGAGCGCCTGCACTACGACCACGCGTACAGCGGCCTGCACGAGGACGGCGATCTGGACGGGCTGGCAGAGCTGGCGGTCAACAAAACTGTTGATTTGCTGCTGGGCGGCATGAAAGAACTGGTGGACGCCGAGCATCTTGCGGCGTGCCTTGCACATATGAGAAAGGGGAGCGGCAGATGAAGCTGTATTGCATCGGCATTGGGCCGGGCGGGGAGGAACAGATGACGCTGCGCGCGGTACGCGCGCTCGAGAAATGCGACTGCGTGGCGGGCTACGGCCTGTACCTTGACCTGATCGAAAACCTGATCGAGGGGAAAGAGCGCATCCAGACCGGCATGACAAAAGAGGTCGACCGCTGCACGGCGGCGCGCGACATGGCAAAGCAGGGCCGCACGGTGGCCGTCATTTCGTCCGGCGACGCGGGCGTATACGGCATGGCAGGCCTGCTGCTCGAGGTATGCGAAAACGACCCGGAGATCGAGGTCGAGGTCATCCCCGGCATCACGGCGGCCTGCTCGGGCGGCGCGGTGCTCGGCTCGCCCATGACGTGCGACTTTGCGTGCGTGTCGCTTTCCGACCTGCTCACCCCGTGGGAGGTCATCGAGCAGCGCCTGCGCGGCGCGGCGCAGGGCGATTTCTGCATCGCGCTCTATAACCCGGCGAGCAAAAAGCGCGTGGACCACCTGCGGCGTGCGTGCGACATCCTGCTCGAGGTGCAGGCGCCCGAGACCGTGTGCGGCCTTGTGCGCAACATCGGCCGCGAGGGCGAGGAATACACCCTGACAACGCTCGGCGCACTGCGCGACACTGCGGTCGACATGCTGACCACCGTGTTTGTCGGCAACAGCCGCACACGCGTGGTGAACGGCCGCATGGTCACGCCGCGGGGGTACCGGGGCGTATGAAGCTGGCCGTTTTTTCCGGCACGAGCGAGGGGCATGCACTGTGCCGGTTCCTGTCCGCGCGCGGCGCGCGGGCGGACGTCTACGTTGCGACCGAATACGGCGTGGCGGTCATGGAGCCGATGGACGGCGTCACCGTGCACGAGGGGCGGCTGGACACGGCGGAGATCGCCGTCCGGCTGGACGCGGACACGCTGCTGGTCGACGCGACCCATCCCTATGCCGCGGCCGTGACCGACAACCTGCGCGCGGCGTGCGCCCGGACCGGCGCGCGGTATGAGCGCCTGCTCCGCCCCGCGACCACAAGCGACGGCTGCGAGACCGTGCCGGATACGGCGGCCGCAGTCGCGTGGCTGAACGCGCACCCGGGCAAGGCGCTGCTGACGACCGGCAGCAAGGAGCTGGATGCATACACCGCAGTCGAAAACTGGTGCGAGCGGCTGTACCCGCGCGTGCTGGCGACCGCGTCCGTGCTGCAAAAATGCGAGATGCTCGGCTTTCCCGGCGCGCACATCATCGCCATGCAGGGGCCGTTCTCACACGAGATGAACGCGGCGCTTCTGCGGCAGACGGGCGCGGACATCCTGGTCACCAAGGACACGGGCGCGTCCGGCGGGTTCGCGGAAAAGCTGTCCGCCGCGCGCGAGGTGGGCGCAACCGTGCTGGTCATCGCGCGGCCGCGCGCGGAGACCGGCCGCACGCTCGAGGAGATGCAGGCGTATCTCGCGGACAAGCTCGGGCTGGCCGAACCCGAGAAGGCGCAGGAGGGAAATTTGCCGCGCTTTCCGCTGTTCGTGTCGCTTGCAGGCAGAAAATGCGTGGTAGCCGGCGCGGGTGCGATCGCCGCGCGGCGCATCGGTGTATTAAAGCGCTTCGGCGCGGAGGTGGTTGTCGTCGCGCCCGAGGACAAGGCGGGCGTCGGCCTGACCCACTGCCGCGGCTACGAGAAAAGCGATCTTTCGGGGGCTTTTCTGGCAGTCGCGGCGACAAACGACCGCGCGGTCAACCACCGCATCGCGCAGGACTGCGCAGTACGGGGCATCCCGTGCAGCGTGGCTGACTGCGCGGCGGAATCCACCTTTTTCTTCCCCGCCGTGTGTGAGGGCGGGGGGCTGACCGCAGGCGTGGTGTCGCGCGGCGCGGCGCACGGCAAAACCGCCGCGGCGGCAAAGCGCATCCGCGCGGTATTGGAGGAAGTGCAATGATCAAAGTAGGAAGCCGGGACAGTAAGCTCGCTGTTGTGCAGGCCGAGGAGGTCTGCCGCGCGCTCGGGGACTGCGAGCTCATCACCATGAAAACGCTCGGCGACATGATTCTGGATAAAACGCTCGATCAGGTGGGCGGCAAGGGGCTGTTCGTCAAGGAACTTGACCGCGCGCTGGCCGACCGGCGGGTCGACCTGACCGTACACAGCCTGAAAGACGTGCCCATGGAGCAGCCGGAGGGGCTGCCGCTCGTCGCCTTTACCCGGCGCGAGGACGCGCGCGATGCGCTCGTGCTGCCGCAGGGCGGCGCGTGGGATAAATCCAAGCCCATCGGCTGTTCGTCCGCCCGGCGGCGCGTGCAGCTCGCGGCGCTGTTCCCGGATTTGGAGGTCAAGCCCGTGCGCGGCAACGTGCTCACGCGGCTGGACAAGCTCGACCGCGGGGAGTACGGCGCGCTCGTGCTTGCGGCGGCAGGACTCAACCGGCTCGGTCTGGCAAACCGCATCACCCGGTATTTTTCGCCGGATGAGCTGATCCCCGCGGCGGGGCAGGCGATTTTGGCCGTGCAGGGCCGCGCAGGCGAGCTGACGGAGGAAGTCAAAAAGCTGGATGACGCGGACGCGCACGACTGCGCGACCGCCGAGCGGTCGTTCGTCAGGACGCTCGGCGGCGGGTGCTTTGCGCCGGTCGCGGCCTATGCCGAGATCGAAGGCGACATGCTCCATCTGCGCGGGCTGTACGTTTCGGAGGACGAAAGCCGGTCCGCGCGCGGCGCGGTCACCGGGCTGCGGAGCGAAGCGGCGTCGCTCGGGCGCACGCTCGCCTTGCAGCTGCAAAAACAGGCGGAGGGAACGTTATGACAGGAAAAGTAACGCTGGTCGGCGCCGGTCCGGGCGGGCGCGAGCTGCTGACGCTCGCGGGTGCGGCGGCGATCGAAAAAGCGGACGCGGTCGTGTTCGACCGGCTGGTGAACGAGGACATCCTCGGCCTGATCCCGGAAACGGCCGAGCGCGTCAACGTCGGCAAAGAGAATAACCACCATCCCGTGCCGCAGGATCAGATCAATGAGATTCTGGTGCGGCTGGCACAGGAGGGCAAAAACGTCGTGCGGCTCAAGGGCGGCGACTGCTACCTGTTCGGCCGCGGCGGCGAGGAATGCGAATACCTGCTGGAAAACGGTGTGCCGTTTCAGGTCATCCCGGGCGTGACGAGTGCGCTTGCCGCGCCCGCATTTGCGGGCATCCCGGTGACGCACCGCGATTTCTGCTCGTCCGTGCACATCATCACCGCGCACGCCCGCGCGGGCAAGCCGCTCCAGATCGACTTTGACAGTCTGGTGAAAGCGGGCGGCACGCTGGTGTTCCTGATGGGCCTGACCGCGCTCGAGCAGGTCATGGACGGCCTGCTCTCCGCGCACATCGCGCCCGACATGCCCGCGGCGGTCATCGAAAACGGCACGCGCGGCAACCAACGCAAGGTGGTGGCGACGGTTTCGGACCTCGCGCCGCAGGTGCGCGCGGCGGGGCTGAAAAGCCCGGCGCTCATCATCGTGGGCAAGGTGTGTACCTTGAGCGACAAACTCGACTGGTTCACGCCCCTGCCGCTGCACGGCAAAACGGTTGTGGTGACCCGGCCGCGCGAGCGGGCGGGCACGCTGGCGGCGCGCCTGCGCGAGCTGGGCGCGAACGTCATTGAAGCGCCGTGCATCGAAACGGTCGAGCGCGCAGACGTGCAGCCGCTGGAGGATGCGCTCACACAAAAACACGACTGGGCGGTGTTCACCAGCCCGGCGGGCGTGCACGCGGCGGTGCATGCGCTTCAAAGGCTCGGGCGGGACCTGCGCGCGCTGTACGGCATGCAGCTCGCGGCCATCGGCCGCGGCACGGCGGACGCGCTGGCGGGCTACGGCTTGACTGCGGATCTCATCCCCATGCAGTATGATGGCGAACACCTCGCGGACGCGCTCACGGCGGCTATGCCGCAGGGCGGCGCGGCGCTGCTGCTGCGCGCGGCGGCGGGCGGGCACATCCTGCCCGAAAAGCTGAAAGCCGCGGGCGTGCGCGTCACCGACGTGCCGCTGTACGATACCGAATACCGCTGCGCCAAGGCGGACGAGCTACGCGCGATGCTGGAGGCAGGCGAAATAGATGTCGTGACCTTTACCAGCATATCCACGGTCGAGGGCTTTGTGCAGGCGGTGGGTGCGGCGGATTACACCGGCTTTACCGCGCTCTGCATCGGCGAGCAGACCGCACAGGCGGCCCGTAAGTATCATATGAACGTCAAAATTGCAGAAAACGCAACCATAGATGCTATGATTGCCTGTCTATTGGAGGAATCATAATATGTTCAACCAAACCATCCGTCCCCGCCGCCTGCGCACCTCGGATAACCTGCGCAAGCTGGTGCGCGAGACGCGCATTTCCCCCGAAAGCCTGATCTGGCCGATCTTCGTCGCCGAGGGCGAAAACATTTACGAGGAGATCCCCTCGCTGCCCGGCCAGTACCACTATTCGCCCGACCATCTGTACCGCATGGTCGAGCGCGCACACGAGCACGGCGTATCCCGCGTCATTTTGTTCGGCCTGCCCAAGGACAAGGACGAGATCGGCTCGGGCGCGTGGGCGGAGGACGGCATCGTCCAGCAGGGCATCCGCAAGATCAAGGAACTTGACCCGGAGATGTATGTCGTCACTGACGTGTGCATGTGCGAATATACCTCGCACGGCCACTGCGGCATCCTGTGCGGCCACTATGTGGACAACGACCAGACCATCGCGCGGCTCGCGCAGATCGCGGTCAGCCACGCGAAGGCGGGCGCGGACATGGTAGCGCCCTCGGACATGATGGACGGCCGTGTCGCGGCCATCCGCGCGGCGCTGGACGAGAACGGCTTTGTCAACGTGCCGATCATGTCCTATGCGGCCAAGTATGCTTCCTATTTCTATGGCCCGTTCCGCGACGCGGCAGGCTCCGCGCCGTCGTTCGGCGACCGCCGCTCCTACCAGATGGACTGGCACAACGGCCGCGAGGCCATGCGCGAATGCGCGCTCGACGTGCAGGAGGGCGCGGACATCCTGATGATCAAGCCCGCGATGAGCTACCTTGACCTGGTGTACCAGTGCAGGCAGCGGTTCGACCTGCCGGTCGCGGCGTATGCGGTTTCGGGCGAATACGCGATGATAAAAGCCGCGGCAAAGGCCGGCCTGATCGATGAATACGGCATCATGTGCGAGAGTGCGGTGTCCATCTACCGCGCGGGCGCAGATATCCTCATTACCTACTATGCGCCCGAGCTTGCGGACGCGATCCGGAAGGGAGACATCGGCTGATATGACGAAATCCGAACAGCTTTTTGAGCGGGCATGCAAGGTGCTGCCCGGCGGCGTCAACTCGCCTGTGCGCGCGTTCCGCGCGGTGGGCGGCAAGCCGCGCTTTATCGTCAAGGGCCTCGGCAGCCATGTGCTGGACGAGGATGGGCTGGAATACATCGACTATGTCGGCTCGTGGGGGCCGATGGTGCTCGGCCACAGCCACCCGGACATCCTCAAAGCGGTCTATGACCGCATGGTAAACGGCCTGTCGTTCGGCGCGCCGACCGCGCTCGAGGTCGAGATGGCCGAGAAAATGGTCGGGATGGTGCCGAATATCGAAATGGTGCGCATGGTCAACTCGGGCACCGAGGCGGTCATGAGCGCGGTGCGCCTGGCGCGCGGCGCGACTGGGCGCGACAAGCTCATCAAGTTCGAGGGATGCTACCACGGCCACTCGGATGCGATGCTGGTCGGCGCGGGCAGCGGCGCGCTCACGCAGGGCGAGCCGGATTCCAAGGGTGTGACAAAGGGCGCGGCGCAGGATACGCTGATGGCGCAGTACAACGACCTCGCGTCGGTTGAGCGCCTGCTGGATGCCAACCCGGGACAGGTCGCGGCGGTGATCGTCGAGCCGGTCGCGGCGAACATGGGCGTTGTGCCGCCCAAGGACGGCTTTTTGCAGGGCCTGCGCGAGCTGTGCGACAAGCACGGCGCGCTCCTGATCTTCGACGAGGTCATCACGGGATTCCGCCTTGCGGCGGGCGGCGCGCAGGCGTATTTCGGCGTGCGCGCGGATCTGGTCACCTTTGGCAAGATCATCGGCGGCGGCATGCCGGTCGGCGCATACGCGGGCACGCGCGCGCTGATGGAGCAGGTCGCGCCGTGCGGCCCAGTGTATCAGGCGGGCACGCTGTCCGGAAACCCGGTCGCGATGGCGGCGGGGCTGGCGCAGCTCCGGATTTTGACCGACCACCCCGAGGTCTACACGGTCATGGAGACCTCGGCGCAGTATATCGCAAACCACCTGCGCGAGAGCGCGAAAAAGCACGGCGTGAAGATGCAGGTCAACCAGGTCGGCTCGCTGCTGTGCCCGTACTTCACCGAAACCCCGGTGGACTGCTTCGCAGCCGCCAAGACCAGCGACACAAAACAATACGCAAAGTATTTTAATGGGATGTTATCGCGCGGCGTATATCTTGCGCCCAGCCAGTTCGAGGCGATGTTCGTCTCGTCGGCGCACACGGAGAAGGATTTGGCCTTTACTGTTCAAGCAGCGGAGGAGAGCATCGCGGCGCTTTGAGCCGCATGGCAGCCTGGGGTGCATAGACTTGCGCTTACCCGGAAAAGCAGCTGGGCGCGGAGCGGAAAGCGCTGCTTACCTTTGCGCGCGCAGTGCGCCCTGAAGGAAACGGGGTGATTCGCAAGAGGGAGCGCTCATTTTATCCGCGCACGGCGCGGGGATAAGGATAGTGGCCTACGGGCAAACTTCGTGTCTCCCCTCTTCGCGAGCCGCAGCGAGCGTGCATGCGAGCAACCGCCCGAAGGGCGGCTCTTAGCGAGTCGTAGTGCGCCCGCCGCGCGCAGCGGCACGTTCTCCGCGAGGGGAAAGCGGATCGCCCCGCCCAAGGGCGGTTAACTTGGAATAGGAGGGGAGCATATGTCCCGCAAATTCTACATCATCGGCGCCGGCATGGGCGCGCCGGACAGCCTGACCGGCGAGGCCGCGCACGCGCTTGCGGCGTCGGGCGCGGTGTTCGCCACCCGGCGGTTGACCGCGGTTTGTGACCGTGCAGCAGTCTGTCCGTTCGACCAGCTCGCCGCGCAGGCCATCGCATCCGATGCACCGACCGTGTCCGTGCTGGTTTCGGGTGACGTGGGCTTTTTCAGCGCCGCCGGGCGGCTGCGGGAGCAGCTTGCGCCGCATGGCGCGGTGCGGCTGGTCTGCGGCCTGTCCAGCATGCAGTATTTCTGCGCAAAGCTCGGCGTTTCATATGATGACGCCTGTGTGCGCAGCCTGCACGGGCGCGCGGGCAGCATCCTCGGCGCGGTCAGCTATCATAAAAAGACCTTCGTGCTCACGGGCGGGGAAAATACCGCCCCAAAAGTGTGCAAAACGCTCGCGGACGCGGGGCTCGGCGGCCTGACCGTGCACCTCGGCGAAAACCTCGGCGCGGCGGACGAGCGCATCCAGACCGGGACAGCGGAAACGCTGGCGAACCAGACCTGCGGCAATCTGGCCGTGCTGCTGATCGAGCATTCGGACGCGGCAAATGCTTATGAGCCTGTGCGGGACGACATGCTCACCCGCGCCAAGGTGCCTATGACCAAGGAAGAGGTGCGCTGGGTGTCGGTCGGCCGCCTTGCGGTGCAGCCGCGCGACACGGTCTGGGACGTGGGCGCGGGCACGGGCGCGGTGACGCTCGAGCTGGCGCGGAAAGCGTCCGACGGGCTGGTATACGCGGTCGAGCGCAAGCCCGAGGCGGTCGCGCTGCTGCACGAAAACCGCGCAAAGCTCGGCGGGTACAACGTGCAGATCGTCGAGGGCGCAGCGCCGGACGCGCTCGAAGCCCTGCCCGCGCCGGACTGCGTGTTCGTCGGCGGGAGCGGCGGCGCGATGCGGCGCATCCTTGAAATCGCAAAGCACAAAAACCCCGCGGTGCGCGTGGTGGTCAACGCGATCGCGCTCGAGACCCTGCACGAGACGCAGGCGGCGCTTGCCGCGCTCGGCTTTGCGGACATCGAGGTCGCCCAGCTTTCCGCGGCGCGCGGCAAGGCGGTGGGGCCGTATACCATGATGACCGCGAACAACCCGGTGTTCATCCTGTCGGGAGGCGGAGCAGATGCAGAATAACGCGCCCCGCCTGCTGATCGCGGGCACCGGCTCGGGCTGCGGCAAGACCACCGTGACAAGCGCGCTGCTGCGCGCGCTCCAGCGGCGCGGCACGGCGCTTGCGGCGTTCAAGTGCGGCCCGGATTACATCGATCCCATGTTCCATACCGCGGTGCTCGGCATCTCGAGCCGCAACCTGGACCTGTTCTTTGTGGACGAAAATGAGGTGCGCGGCCAGCTCGCGCGGCACGTCCCGGCGGGCGGGCTGGGCATCATCGAGGGTGTGATGGGCTTTTACGATGGCATTTCCGGCACCTCGGACACGGCCTCGGCCGCGCACCTCGCGCGCGCGACCGACACCCCCGCCGTGCTGGTCGTGCGGCCGCGCGGGCAGTCGCTCTCGCTTGCAGCGGAAATCAAAGGGTTCCGGGATTTCGCGCCCAACACGTTGCGCGGCGTGATCCTGAACGGGGTGTCCAAAGCGATGTACCCCTTTTACAAGGCGATTGCGGAGCAGGCGGGGCTTACCGTTTACGGATGCCTGCCGCCCGTACCCGAGGCCGAGATCCCGGACCGGCACCTCGGCCTTGTGACCGCGCAGGAGATCGGAGATTTGCAGGCGAAACTCAACCGGCTCGCGGACGCGGCGGAGGAGGGCTTGGATCTGGACGGTCTGCTCGCGCTGGCTCATACCGCACCGCTTCTTTCGGACGAGAGCGCGCCGCTCATGCCGGTGGCGGACAGGCCGGTGCGCATCGCAGTCGCGCGCGACCGTGCTTTCTGCTTTTACTATGCGGACAACTTTGACGTACTGCGCGCGCTGGGCGCGGAGATCGTGGAATTTTCGCCGGTCGCGGACGAAAAGCTGCCGGAGCATATCGACGGGCTGTATCTCGGCGGCGGGTACCCCGAGCTGTACGCGGAGCAGCTCGCCGTGAACCGCACCATGCGCGAGAGCATCCGCGCGGCTGTGCAGGGCGGCCTGCCGGCCATTGCGGAGTGCGGCGGCTTTTTGTACCTGCACCGCACGCTGGACGGCGCAGAGATGGCGGGCGTGATCGACGCGGACGCGCACATGACGAAAAAGCTCCAGCCCTTCGGCTATGTGACGCTGACCGCCGCGCGGGACAACCTGCTCTGCCGCGCGGGCGGGACCATCCGCGCGCACGAGTTCCACTACGCACAGTCGGGCGATAACGGGGACGCGTTCCGCGCGGAGAAGCCGAACGGCCGCGCATGGGACTGCGTCCATGCATCGGAAACCCTGTATGCGGGCTTTCCGCATGTGTATTTTCGCGCAAACCCCGCGTTTGCGCAGAGCTTTGTGCGCGCGTGCGCACAGGGGAGGGAACCGATATGAATTTACAGCAGGCAATCGCGGCGGTGCAGCCGCCGTGTGAGGACAGCCGAGAAGCGGCGCGCCGCCGGTTTTCGGATATTGCGATCCCGCTGGGCAGTCTGGGATTATTGCAGGACGCGGTCGCGCAGCTCGCGGCCATCCAGCGCACCGTGCGGCCGTCGATCGGGAAACGCGCGGTCGTCATGTTCTGCGCGGACAACGGCGTGGTCGCGCAGGGCGTGACCCAGTGCGGGCAGGAGGTCACCGCGACGGTGACCGAAAACATGGGCCGCGGCAAGTCCACGGTCTGCCTGATGGCGGCGCATATCGGCATGGACAGCTTCCCGGTGGACATCGGCGTCGCGCGCGACGTGGAGGGCGCGCGCATCCTGCGCCGCAAGATCCGCTGCGGCACTGCGGACATGACCAAAGAGCCCGCCATGACGCGGGAAGAGGCGGTGCGCGCGCTCGAAACCGGCATCGGGATGGCCGAGTGGTGCGCCGCGCAGGGCTACCAGCTGGTGTGCGGCGGCGAAATGGGCATCGGCAACACCACGACGAGCGCGGCGGTGACCGCCGTGCTGACCGGCGCCAACGTGCGCGACGTGACCGGGCGCGGCGCGGGCCTGTCCTCCGAGGGGCTGGAACGCAAGGTACATGCCATTGAGACCGCGCTCAAGCTGCACCGGCCCGACCCGGAAGACCCGGTCGACATCCTGCACAAAGTCGGCGGCCTGGACATCGCGGGCATGGCGGGCTTTTACCTCGGCGCGGCGGCGTGCGGCCTGCCGGTCGTGCTGGACGGCGTGATCTCGTGTGCGGCGGCGCTGATTGCGGTGCGGCTGTGCCCCGCGGTGCGCGATTACCTGATCGCGGCGCACCAGTCCGCAGAGCCCGCGGGCAGGCTGCTGCTCGAGGCGCTGGGCTACACGCCGTTCATCAGCGCGGGCATGCGCCTCGGCGAAGGCACGGGGGCGGTCGCGGCGGTGGCGATGATCGACCTGGTGCTCGCGGCCTACGACGGCATGCCGAGCTTTGACGAAGCGGGGATCGAGGCATATCAGCCGCTGACGTGAATCCCATCTCCGGAATTGCAGGGGTGGGATGAGAAAGGTGAAAGATATGAAAAAACGCCTTTTGACAGCAACGCTGTTGGTTGTATGCGTGGCCGCGGCAGGGGCGGCAGGCATTCGCTTTCTGGCTGTGCATACGGTTGCGGAGTATCTGCCGGCCGAACAGCCGATAGCAGTGCAGGTGCTGGAACTGGAAAACCCCGGCACACAATTTGCGGAAAGAGAGACGCAGGATGCCGAAGCGTTGTACCGGGTGCTGTGCGAAACCAAGGTGCGGCGCAGATGGGCCTCGCAAAACCGGTTTTCCGGTGATGCGCGGTATGCTGTCCATGTTGATTACCATGCCGCGGGCAGCTATCACATCACGTATTATCCTGCGGCCGCCGCGCTGGACGTCTATCGCGGTACCGAACGGATTTTTACAGCGAACGTGATAGAAGGGCAGCCGCTTGCGCAGCTGCTGCCCGGCTTCCCGGAGGGATGAAACAAAATCAGTTCTGTGATACAGGAGGGAAAACCATGCTGATACTGGTCACCGGCGGCTCTGCGAGCGGCAAATCCGCGCACGCGGAGCGGCTTTTGTGCGAACATGCGGCATCATCCCGCCTGTATCTCGCAACCATGCAGCCCTTCGGCGCGGCGGCGCAAAAGCGCATTGCGCGGCACCGCGCGCTGCGGCAGGGCAAGGGATTCGAAACAGTCGAGCGGCCGCTCGACCTCGCGGGGCTGGAACTGCCCCGGCGATATGACAGCATTTTGCTCGAGGACTTGGGCAACCTGCTGGCCAACGAGCTGTTTGCGCCCGCAGGCGCAAAGGACGCGGCGTTCGGCAGCATCCTTGCAGGGATCGAACGCCTGCAAGACTGCTGCGAAACGCTGGTCATTGTCACCAACGAAATTTTTTCGGACGGCCTGCCCTACCCGGCGGAGACCATCCGGTACATCGAACTGCTCGGGCGGCTGAACGCGGCGCTCTGCGCCCGCGCGGACGCGGCCTATGAATCGGTCTGCGGCATTTTGCTGCCCGTAAAGGAGGGGAAAACACGGTGAAAAGTGCATGGAGCGGCCTGTTGGTCGCGTTTTCGCTCTATTCGGCGGTGCCCGTGCCGCAGGTGCAGTGGGAGAAAAAGACCATGCGCTGGGCGCTGTCCTTCCTGCCGCTCGTGGGCGTGCTGGTGGGCGTGGCCGAGTGGCTGTGGTATCTGTTCTGCGCGCATTTCGGCGCGGCGGCGCTGTTTTATGCCGTCGGCGCGGCGCTCATCCCGCTTATGATCTCGGGCGGCATCCATCTGGACGGCCTGTGCGACACCTGCGACGCGCTCTGCTCCTACGGCGACCGCGAGAAGCGGCTTGCCATCCTCAAGGATCCGCATGTCGGCGCGTTCGGGCCGATGTGGCTGATGGCGTTCCTGCTGGCCGAGGCGGCGTGCTTCGCGCAGATTTATGAGACGCCCGCGCTGCTGCCGCTGGCCTGCGTGGGCTTCGCCGTGGCGCGCACGCTGGGCGGATGCAAGATTGTGCTGTCGCCCTGCGCAAAGGACACCGGGCTGGCACATATCTTCGCGGAGAACAGTGACAAAAAGGCAGTCGCCGTTACGCTGATGATCGAATTTGTACTGTTTGTGACCGTGGCAGGGCTGCTGGTATACACGGTGCCGTACGGCCTGCGGACAGCAAAGATTTGGGCAGTCGTGCTGCTGCTGTGGTACGGGCTGCATGAAAAGCTCAGCCGCCGCATCTTCGGCGGCATCACGGGCGACCTTGCGGGCTTCTGCATCTCGCTGTCCGAGCTGCTTGCGCTCGCGTGCGCCGCGTTTGGAGGGCTGATGGTATGACGGTATTATTGGTTGGCGGCGCGTATCAGGGCAAGGCCGCGCTGGCAAAGCGGCTGTATCCCGACCTGCCGCTTGTTCAAAACCTGCACGCGCGCGTGCGGGACGAGCTTGCGGCCGGGCACGACCCGATGGCGCTGCTGGGAGCCTCGCGCGGGCACGTGATCACCTGCGACGAGGTCGGCTGCGGCGTGGTGCCGCTGGACCGCGCGGATGAGGCGTACCGCGAGGCGGTCGGCCGCCTGTGCTGCGCGCTTGCAGAGGAGGCGGACGCGGTCGTGCGCGTGATGGCGGGCGTGCCGCAGTGGATCAAAGGAGAAAAGCCATGTATGTGACCTGCGCCGTGCTGCTCGGCTTTTTGCTGGATTGGATTTTCGGCGACCCCCAAAAGCTGCCGCACCCGATCTGCGCGGTGGGCAAGCTGGTGTCGCTTTCGGAAAAGCTGCTGCGGCGGATTTTCCCCAAAACCCCGCGCGGGCTGACCGCCGCGGGCGTGTTCCTGTGGATTATTGTGTGCGGCGTGAGCTTTGCGGTGCCGTTTTTCCTGCTGCGCTGGCTGCGGGACGTGCATTTCTGGCTGGGCTTTGGCGTGGAAGCGCTGCTGTGCTGGACGCTGTTCGCGCGCAAGAGCCTTGCGGACGCGGGCGTGCATGTGTATTCCGCGCTGGACGAATCGCTCGACGCAGGCCGCAGGGCGGTTGCGATGTACGTCGGCCGCGACACGGGGGCGCTCGACAAGGAGGGCGTCATCAAGGCGGCGGTCGAGACCGTGGCGGAGAACACGACCGACGGCGTGGTCTCGCCCATGATCTTCATGCTGATCGGCGGCGCGCCGCTGGGGTTTCTCTACAAAGCGGTCAACACGCTGGACTCCATGGTCGGCTATCACAATGATAAGTACGAATATCTGGGCAAGTTTTCCGCCCGGTTGGACGATGTGTTCAATTTTATCCCCGCGCGGCTGACCGCAGCCTGCATGATCGCGGGCGCGGGCATGCTGCATCTGGACAACCGCAACGCGCTGCGCATCTACCGCCGCGACCGCAATGGCCACAAAAGCCCGAACGCGGGACAGACCGAGTCGGTCTGCGCGGGTGCGCTGCATGTACAGCTCGGCGGGGACGCGAGCTATTTCGGCATGACGGTCAAAAAAGCGGCGTTCGGTGACCCGGACCGCGAGATCAACCGCGGCGACATCCTGCGGTCGATCGACCTGATGACCGCGGCAAGCGTGCTCGCGCTCGTGCTGTGCGCGATGATGCGGCTGATCCTGGACTGGCCGCCGTTCGGCTGATGGGAAGGAGGAGCGATATGCCCGAATATGTACACGGCGGGGATGTGTATTCCTATGCGGAAGCCTACGGCGGCGCACCGCTCGACCTGTCCGCGAACATCAACCCGTTCGGCATCCCGGAAAAGGTCAGGCAGGCGATGCACGCGGCGGTCGAGGACTGCACGCGCTACCCCGACCCGTTCTGCCGCGCGGCGCGGCGCGCGATCGGCGCGGCGGAAAACATAAGCCCGGACTGGATCTACTGCGGCAACGGCGCGGCGGATGTGCTCGACCGGCTCGCGGCCGTGCTGCATCCCAAAACCGCGCTGCTGACCGCACCCACCTTCGCGGAGTATGAGCGCACACTTGCGGGGGCGGAACGCCGCTTCCATCTGCTGCGCGAGGATGAGGGTTTCGCGGTCACTGAGCGAATTTTATCGGATATCACGCCCAAAATTGATGTGGTATACTTGTGCAACCCCAACAACCCGACCGGGCGCACGGTCGAGCCGCAGCTTTTGCACAGGGTTGTGGAGAAGTGCGCGCAAAATGATATATGGCTCATCGTGGACGAGTGCTTTAACGACTTTTTGACGGACGGCGCGCGGCATACGCTGAAAGACCGGCTGGCGGACTACCCCAGGCTGGTGATCCTGCGGGCGTATACCAAGATGTACGCCGTGCCGGGCGTGCGGTTCGGCTGGTGCATGACGGCGAACACCGAACTCATCGAAGGACTGTACCGCGCAGGGCAGCCGTGGAACGTATCGGTCATCGCGCAGGCGTGCGCGGCAGCGGCCGCAGGCGAGGCGGAGTACGCAGAGCAGACCGCGGCGCGCATCGGACAGGAGCGGACGTACCTTACAGAGGAACTCGCCCGGCGTGGGCTGACCGTGTATCCGGGCGAGGCGAATTTCCTGCTGTTCCGGTCGCAGGATGAAGCGCTGCATGACAAGCTCGCCGCGCGCGGCGTGCTCATCCGTAATTGTGCAAATTATCGCGGCCTGGGTGCGGGATATTACCGCGTGGCCGTCAAAACCAGGGAAGACACCGCGCGGCTGCTCGCCGCGCTGGACAGCATACAGGAGGGATAGGCATGGCAAAATGCATCATGGTGCAGGGCACCTGTTCGAACGCGGGCAAAAGCCTGCTGTGCGCGGCGCTGTGCCGCATTTTCCGGCAGGACGGCTACACAGTCGCACCGTTCAAGGCGCAGAACATGGCGCTCAACTCGTTCATCACCGCGGATGGCAAGGAGATGGGCCGCGCGCAGGTCGTGCAGGCTGAGGCGGCGGGCATTGCGCCCGATGTGCGCATGAACCCCGTGCTGCTTAAGCCGACAAGCGACGTCGGCTCGCAGGTGATCGTGATGGGCGAGGCGCGCGGCAACCGCACGGCGCGCGAATACTGGGGCGACAAGCGGGCGCTCCTCCCGGTGGTGAAGCAGGCGTATGACAGCCTTGCGGCCGAATACGACATCATCGTGATCGAGGGCGCGGGCAGCCCGGCGGAGATCAATCTCAAGCAGGATGACATCGTCAACATGGGGCTGGCAAAGCTCGTGGACGCGCCCGTGCTGCTCGTGGGCGACATCGACCGCGGCGGCGTGTTCGCCGCGCTCTACGGCACGGTAAAGCTGCTCGAGGAGGACGAGCAGGCGCGCATCCGCGGCCTTGTCATCAACAAGTTCCGCGGCGACGTGGAGATTTTGCGCCCCGGCCTTGCCCAGCTCGAAGAGCTGACCGGCAAGCCGGTCGTCGGCGTGGTGCCGTACGGCAGGTTCGACATCGACGACGAGGACAGCCTGTCCGAGCGGCTGGACAGCGCGGGCGGCGTTTCGCAGATCCGCATTGCGGTCGTGCGCCTGCCGCGGCTGTCGAACTTTACGGATTTCTCGGCGCTGTCCCGCGTGCCGGGCGTGGGGGTGTACTACACGGACAGGCCCGCCCAGCTCGAGGGCGCGGACCTCATCATCCTGCCGGGCACCAAGTCCACCCTGGGCGACCTCAAATGGCTGCGCGAGAGCGGCATGGAGGCGCAGATCTTAAAGCAGCACGCGGCAGGCACGCCGGTGTTCGGCGTGTGCGGCGGCTACCAGATCATGGGGCAGTCGGTCTCCGACCCCGAGGGCGCGGAGGGCGGCGGCAGCCTGCGCGGCATGGGCCTGCTGCCGACCGACACCGTATTCCGCCCGGAAAAGACCACCGTGCAGTCGTCCGGCACGCTGGGTACGCTCGGCGGGGTGCTCGCGCCGCTGTCCGGCATGCCGGTCACGGGCTACGAGATCCACATGGGCGAGACCACGCGCGCGGCGGACGCCAAGCCGCTCGTGCAGCTCTCCCGCGCGGGACAGCAGCCGGTCTGGGACGGCTGTCAGACGGAAAACGCCTATGGCACCTACCTGCACGGCGTGTTCGATGCGCCGGGCGTTGCGCTGGCGCTCGCGCAGGCGCTGGCTGCGCGAAAGGGCATCACGCTCGCGGATACCGCGTATGACACCGCGCAATATAAGGAAGAACAATACGACCGCCTCGCGGACGCCGTGCGGCAGTCGCTGGATATGCAGCTGATTTACCGGATACTGGAGGGCAAAGCATGAAAGAAACCGGACTGATCCACATTTACTGCGGCGAAGGCAAGGGTAAAACCACTGCCGCGGTCGGCCTTGCCGTGCGCCACGCGGGCGCGGGCGGCAAGGTGGTGCTCGCGCAGTTTCTCAAGAACGGCACCTCAAGCGAGTGCCGCGCGCTGGCCAAGCTGGAGAACGTCACCATGCTGGCGGCCAACCCGTGCAGCAAGTTTTCCTTCCAGATGACCGGGGAGGAAAAGCAGGAGTGCCGCGCCGCCATCGGGCGCACATTCGCCGCCGCGACCGGCTTTGCCGTGCGCGAGGGCGCGACCCTGCTCGTGCTGGACGAGGTGTGCGCCGCGCTTTCCTGCGGCTTTTTGGCCGAGGACGAGGTGCTCGCGTTTCTGGACGGCAAGCCGGATGACCTCGAGGTCGTGCTGACCGGCCGCAATCCGTCTGAAGCGCTGCAGGCGCGCGCGGATTATATCACGGAAATGGTAAAGCGCCGCCACCCGTTTGACAAGGGCGTCGGCGCGCGGAAGGGGATCGAATTATGAACGGACACATGAAGCCCGCGGACATCGAAAAGCGAAGCTTTGCGATCATCACGGAAGAGCTGGGCGGCCGCACCTTCCCGGAGGGTGTTGCCGAGGTGGTCAAGCGGGTCATCCATACGAGTGCGGATTTTGACTATGCGGACAACCTGTGCTTTTCGCCGGACGCGGTGGAGCAGGCGAAAGCCGCGCTCGAGGCGGGCGCGACCATCGTGACCGATACCAACATGGCGCTGGCCGGCATCAGCAAGCCGACGATCGCAAAGCTCGGCGGCAGGGCGGTCTGCCTGATGGCGGACGAGGCCGTTGCGCGCGAGGCCAAGGAGCGCGGCGTGACCCGCGCGACCGTGTCCATGGAGCACGCGGCAAAGCTCGACGGGCCGCTGATCTTTGCCATCGGCAACGCGCCGACCGCGCTCATCCGCCTGCACGAGCTGATCGAAGAGGGCGCGGTATCGCCCGCGCTTGTGATCGGCGTGCCGGTCGGGTTTGTCAACGTGGTCGAGTCCAAGGAATTGTTTCTCGGCGGGGACACGCCGTATATCATCGCGCGCGGGCGCAAGGGCGGCTCGAACGTGGCTGCGGCGATCGTCAACGCGCTGCTGTATCAGATCATCAAGCGGGAGGGCTTCTGAATATGAGCAAAAAGGCACTCATGGTCGTCAGCTTCGGCACGACCTATCCGGACGCGCGCCGCGCGATCGAGAATCTCGAGGAGCGGCTGTGCGCGGCCTTCCCGGGGTATGACTTTTACCGCGCGTTCACCTCGCGCATGGTGGCGCGCAAGATCGAAAAGGAAGAGGGCGTGTACATCCCAAGCCCTGCCGAGCTGTTGGAGCAGCTCGCGGACGCGGGCTATGAGGAAGTGCGCTGCCAGAGCCTGCACGTCATCTTCGGGCAGGAATACGAAAAGCTGATGGAGCAGCTGCGCCCGTTCTGCGGCCGTTTTGCGCGCCTGCTCGCGGGAGAGCCGCTGCTGTGGGACACGCAGGACTACCTGCGGCTGACCGCGGCGCTGCTCGAGGGGATGCCGCGGCTGGCAGAGGACGAGGCCTATGTGTTCATGGGCCACGGCACCGAGCACCCCGCGAACGCCGCTTATGCGCTGGTGGAGAACTGCTTCCGCTACCACGGCGCGGAGCGCGTGTATGTCGGCACGGTCGAGGGCTTCCCGCACCTTGACTATGTGCTCGCGCGGCTGAACAGGCGCGCGGTCACGAACGTACACCTTGCGCCGCTGATGATCGTCGCGGGCGACCACGCGCAGAACGACCTTGCAGGCGAGGAAGAGGGCAGCTGGAAGAGCCGCCTTGAGAGCGAAGGCTACGGGGTGGAGACCCACCTGACCGGCCTCGGCGAGCTGGACGCGGTCGCGGATATTTTTATCGACCACTGCAAGCAGGCGCGGCAGCTGTAATTTGGATAGGTAAAACGCCCCGCGGGCCTGCCTGCGGGGCGCATTTTTTTGCCGCCCGGTTTTGTCACCACATTGCAAGTTGCAATCAGTGGGGCAGTATGATAAAATATACTGCGTAAAATTTGGCACAGTGGGGGAGAAGTATGCAAATCGGCTGTGTAACGCTCGCGGGACGTCTGGCGCTTGCGCCGATGGCCGGCGTGACCGACCGCGCCTTCCGGCAGATCTGCCGGGAACACGGTGCGGCGCTTACGGTGACCGAGATGGTCTCC
>DXIC01000119.1 GCA_019113065.1 Candidatus Agathobaculum stercoravium | reverse complement strand
CAGCCCGCGCTGGCATAAAATCGCAGCAATAATTTTTATTTGTACCATGAACAAAGGGGTTCGGATGCCAAAACGGCATCCGGACCCCTTCCCTGTTACAGGAAAGCTGCAATGGGAACAGGTGCAGCAGTTGACGGAGGGAGATATCTGTTATGAAAAAAACCTGGAGCCCTTACGCGGATCTGGTCATCCGCAACGCCAATATTTATACGGTTGATTTGACAATCGATGAAATCCGGTCGGGCAAATATGATTTTACCATCTTTCCGGACGGTTTTGCCGCAGCCAAGGACGGCAAAACCATTGCTGTCGGGGAAGGGGACGGAGCGGCGTATGTCGGTCCGGGCACTGAAGTGGTGGATGCCGGCGGCGCAACGCTGATCCCGGGCATGATTGACAGCCACATGCACGCGATGTTTGCAGGCAAGGAGCTTCTCGGTGTGGATCTGACCGGGGCAGGCTCGCTGGAGGAATTCCAGCAGCGCATTGCGGGCCATGCGGCCAAAACGCCTGCGGGCAAATGGATTAAGGGCGCGGGCTGGAATGAGCTGATGTGGCCGGACGGCAGGATGCCTACCCGTTACGAAATCGACGCCGTCGCGCCCGACCACCCCGCCTATTTTATCCGCCTGTGCCACCATGTGTACGCCGCCAATTCCAAAGCCCTCGAGGCCGCGGGGATCACAAGGGATACGCCGGATCCGCTTGGCGGCACAATCGGCCGGGATGAAAACGGCGAGCCGAACGGGCTGCTGTTTGAAAATGCAGCGATGGGCCTGATGGATGACGCCGCCCCGGCCATGACGGAGGACGACCTGGTGGAGGCAATACAGAGCATCGGCCGGGTGATGAACGGCTTTGGCCTTACCGCCTGCATCGACTGCAACCTGCCCTTTGATGAAATGCGCGCCTACCTCCAGGCTGAACGGAAAGGCAAACTGACCTACCGCGCGGATCTGATGTTCTATCTGGAAAAGGCGTGGGGGGATATGCCCTATCACCTGCAGCGGCTGCGGGAAATGGTATGCGTAACCGGATTCGGCAGTGATATGGTAAAGATGAACGGGATCAAGGTGACGCTGGACGGTATCCCTGCGACCGGCACTGCGGCGATGCGCGAGCCATACGACCACATGCCGGAAACGCGCGGCGATACGCTGTATACGCCGGAGCAGATGGCGGAAATGGGGAGGCTTGCCGGGAAATATCACTGGCAAATCGGCCTGCACTGCTGCGGCGACCGCGCCGCGGATGTGGCAATGGACACATTTGAGGCCGCATACGGGTCCACCGGGAACAGGGATGCGCGGCATTACATT
This sequence comes from Candidatus Agathobaculum stercoravium, assembly GCA_019113065.1. Taxonomy (GTDB): domain Bacteria; phylum Bacillota; class Clostridia; order Oscillospirales; family Butyricicoccaceae; genus Agathobaculum; species Agathobaculum stercoravium. The sequence continues at coordinate 21,303 of DXIC01000119.1, read as the reverse complement.
ATCCATATGGCCACTACCGACCCGGATCAGCTGGAACGTCTCCGGGCGCTTGATGTCCCGATCACAGTACAGCCGACCATTAACCTGCAAATGGGGGAGCAGCCGCTGATCGGCGAACGCCTGTGCAAACAGTATCAGCTCTGCGGAACCCCTTACCGCCGGGGCATTATCGTCGGCGGTTCGACCGATTGCCCGGTTGTCACCTGCAACCCGTTTGAGGGGATGTACGCTGCGGTCACCCGGCTGGCAGCGGACGGCAAGGTATATCTGCCGGAGGAAGCGGTCACGGCGCGGCAGGCGCTCATCATGTGGACCAAAAATTCCGCGTATTTCCGCCATGATGAGGATAAAATGGGATCGATCGAGGTGGGAAACCTGGCAGACTATGTGCTGATCGACACGCCGGTCCTGGAGGCATCCCCGGAGGATATCCGCCGGACCCAGGTGCTCAAAACATTTCTGGGCGGCCGGCTTGTTTACCAGGCGTAAGCAGGCGGGCAGCCACAACAGGAGGCTGGAGTAAATACCATGGAAGAATTTAAATTCCTGATGAACCGGGTACAGAAGACCTATCCTTCACACGGCGCCGCCTTCCGCGTGCTCGGGGACATTAACCTTTCCATCCATGCGCACGAATTCGTCTGCATCATGGGGCCGACCGGATGCGGGAAATCCACGCTGATGCGGCTGATGTGCGGCATTGAACCGTGCGATCCGGGGAGCTATTTTCAATTTTACAACGTCGACGCCGCCCAGCATATCCCACGCCGCCTGCTGCGCAGGATGGGGGTCGTGTTCCAGAGCGATAATCTGATGGAATGGCGCACGGTGTATGAAAACGTCCGTCTGCCGCTTGAGGCCTTCGGGCTGCGGCGCTCGCAGGCATTTCAGCATAGTGTGGAGGATGCGCTGGAGCTGGTTGGTCTGCGGGAATATAAGGACTGCTATCCCAGGGAGCTCTCCGGCGGCATGCGGCAGCGCGTGGGGATTGCGCGCGGCCTGGTGCATAACCCGGCGGTGCTGCTGCTCGACCAGCCGTTCGGCGCGCTGGATGCCATCACCCGTAAAACCCTGAATCAGGAGCTGCTGCGGATTTATACGGAAAAACAGAACACCATGGTAATGGTGACCAATAACATCAACGAAGCGCTGACGCTGGCGACACGCGTGATCATCCTGTCGCCCAAGCCGTCCATGGTGGTGGGCAATTATACGGTGCCGTTTTCGCTGGAAGAACGCAGGGAAGGGCTGCTGGAAAACCCGCGTTTTCTCGAGCTGCGCGCACTGATTACTGCGCTGATCCACAGCATATAGGATCGGAGGGATAACCATGTCAAAAAAATATCCGCGTTATGCCGGCCTTGCCGCACCCCTCGCCGCCATCCTTGTTATTGTGCTGGCATGGGAGGGCGCGTCACACGCGTTCCAGATATCCGAACGGCTTCTGCCTGCGCCCAGTGCGATCCTGTCCGCGTTGGCAGAAAACTTTTCATCCGTTATCGCGTCGGATATGCTGATATCCATACAGAATATCCTGCTCGGGTATATCATTGCAATCCCGATCGGCTTTGGCATTGCGATGGTCTGTTCCCAGTTTAAAGTTGTGGTCCGCGCGGCAACGCCCGTCCTGATTATCCTGATGATCACCCCGATGGCCACGCTTGTGCCGATCTTCCGGCTGTTCTGGGGCGCGGGGAACTTTCTGAAGATCATTGTTATTGTCCTGCAAACCGCCCCGGTTGTCGCGCTCAACAGCCTGACCGGCTTTTCCAACCCGCCGGCCGGCAATGTGGATGTGCTCCGCTCTATGGGCTGCGGCCGCTGGAAGGTATTTTTCAAGGCCGCAGTGCCGAACGCCATGCCGCAGGTGTTTACCGGCCTCAAGCTGGGCTGTATCCTGGGTACGATCGCGTCCATGGTGGCGGATATGTCGGTCGGGCAGGGCGGCCTGGGCTACCGCATCTCGGTATATGCTTCTTTTGCAGCAACGGACTCTGCGTTTGCAGCCATCCTGGTTGCTGCGGTGCTCGGTGTACTGCTGTTCCAGGCCGTAAGCCTGTTCGAGCGGCTGATAACCGCCTGGAGCCGGTGACAGGAAAAGGAGGGAGCTGTTCCATGAAAGAAATAATCCGGTTGGAGCATATTGGGAAAACCTTTTTTACGCGGCGGCAGACGATTACCGCGCTGCAGGACGTCACCATGTCCTTCGGCGAAGGCGAGTTTGTCTCCATTGTCGGGCCGTCCGGCTGCGGCAAATCCACCATCATCCGTATGATCGATGATATCATTAAACCGACCGAGGGGACGATTACCGTCAACGGTGTGGTTTACGACAACTGTAAGCCGGTACCCAGGGAGGTGATTTCCAACATTGGCTTTGTGTTTCAAAGCCCTAACCTGTACCCGTGGCTGACCGTCCGGCAAAACCTGCTGCTGCCGCTCAAAATCCTTGGGAGGATGACGGAGGAGTATATCAGTTACGCGGACAGCCTGCTGCAAATGATCGGCCTGACCGAATACGCCGCAGCCTATCCGCGGGAGATCTCCGGCGGCATGGCGCAGCGCATCGGCGTGATCCGCAGCATGGTGCACAAGCCGCAGATGCTGATGATGGACGAGCCGTTTGGCGCGCTGGACGACGACACCCGCGAGGTCCTGGATCTGGAAATATTACAGATCTGGAAGCGCTCCGGCATGACGGTTATTTTTATTACGCACAACGTGGAGGAAGCGGTGCTGATGAGCCGGAAAATCTATGTGATGGCCTCGCATCCCGGGCGCGTGACTGCGGAGGTCCCGATCGCCTTCGATCAACCCCGAAGCCTCGAACTGCTGTCTTCACAGGCGTTTTCTGCCTGTTGCAGCCAGATCGAGCAGATGATCGGCACAGTGAACCTGGATCAGATTGTTTAGGAGGGGTGGTTGTCAATGAAAAACAATATTGCGGTGACAGGCGGGTCCTTCGGCCGGTTTATCAGCTGCACCGCACCGGCCGCCGTGTTGCTGGCAGCCCTGCTGGCTTTCTGGCAGCAGCAATGCGTTGCGCGCGGCATCCCTGAATGGATGCTGGCCAAGCCAAGCGATATTTTCCGCGCGCTGGCCAGCGGTTTTTCCGAAACCGTCCCATATCTGGCCAACACCTGTTTTAACATCCTTGCCGGCTTTTTCCTTGCTGTGCTGATCGGGATGGCGTTGGCCGTCCTGCTGACGTGTTCACCGCTGCTGGCGCAGGCAGCCACACCAATTATGATCGTACTCTGCTGTGTGCCGATGGTAACGCTTGTACCGCTCCTGCTGGTGATGGTGAGCACGGGCTCAGCGCCCAAAATCATTGTCATTGTGCTCCAGTCATTTGCAATCGTCAACATGAACGCCAGCGTCGGCTTTGCCGGTGTGGATCATACACGGCTCGAGCTGATGCAGTCCATGAAAGCAACGCGTTTGCAGCAGTTCCGCTACTGCATCCTGCGCGATGCAATGCCGCATATCTTTACCGGCGTTAAGCTAGCCAGCGTATTGTCCATGATTTCCGGTGTATCCGCCGAAATGTCGGGCGGCTCGGGCGGCCTGGGGAATTATATCAGCAGCCTGGTGGGCTATTCCCGCATGCCGGAGGCATTCGCCTGCATTATCTATATTGCACTGCTGGGCCTGCTGCTGTATGGGACGATCTCCCTTCTGGAAAAACGGTTGACAAGAGGCATGCACTGAAACTGTCCATCCATCATCTAACCATATAAAGGAGAGGAAAACTATGAAAATTGAAAAAAGACTGGCAGGGACGTTCCTTGCGGCGGCCATGCTGGCCGCTGCGCTGAGCGGCTGCAGCGGGGGCGGCACGGCAGCGGCATCCGGCGGGGACGATACGGCCGCCACGGCAGACAGCGGCCTGACGCAGGTCAGGTGGGTCTCGCCCTCCGCACTGGCGACCTTTGATTACAGCTGGATGTATGTGGCACAGGAGATGGGCTACTTTGCGGATGAAGGGCTGGAAGTTGAATTGATCGAAAACATTGACGGCTCGGATGCACGCTATCTGGCGGCAGGCAGCGCGGATTTCGGCGGGTCCTCCCCCGGTGTTGCGCTTTCGTCGGTTGACGTGGGCGCAACCAACATCCAGGCCGTTGTCAACCAGGTTTCAAGCAATATTTTCGGATTCGCGTACAGCGAGGAGAGCGGTATTCAGGGCTGGGACGATCTGGCGGGCAAGCGTATTGCAATTTCCGCTGAATCCATGACCTCGATTTATAACCCGATTCTGGAGGCAGCCGGTGTGGACACCGCAACCATTGAATATGTTGTTTTCAGCAATGCACGATATGAGGCGCTGCAATCGGGCACAGTTGACGCGATGGCGACCTGGATCCCGGAATATGAGATGTGCCTCGGCCTGGGATACAGCGGCTGGGGGTTCCTGTCCGGCAATGATGTACTGCCGCAGATTGCAAACTCGGTCTGGGTCAATACAGATTTCGCAGCCGAAAACCCGGAAGCGGTGGAAGGGTTTGCCCGCGCCGTGACCAAGGCAATCTATTTCTGCTATTGCAACCCGGAAGCCGCAGCCGACATTACCTTCAATTACTACCCTTCGATCGACTGCACCTGGGAGGGTGCGGTCGGTGCGGTCAACGGCAATGTACAGGGTATGGTCGGCCTGACGGAGGAGGATCAGCTTGCCCGCATTGAGGCGCACACCATTGGTGTGTTCGATATGGATATTGTGCAGCAGACGATGGACAACCTGCTGTCCGGCGGAAGCATCCGTACTGCGTTGGCGGCCGAGGACTATTACACAAACGAATATGTGGATACAGCCTGGGATTACGCGGAAGTAGAGGCGGATGCGGATGCATATGAATGTACGTCATCCGTATATCTTGCGCAGGAATAAGATGCACGTCGCGCATGAAACAGGAAATTGCGGCAAACATTCATTGCCCCATTGAAATACCGCAGGGCGGCAAATAGGGCCAGCAGCCTGCGGGCTGCCTGAAAGGCACGCGCAGGCAGTAAAAAAGCAGCACTTCAGCTTCGCTGAACTGCTGCTTTTTTTGCTGCCCGTATGCATATATATGCGGGAAGCACGTCATCCCGCCGCTTCCGCCGCTGCCAACGCTTCCAATCCCGCCTGCATATTGGCCAGCGCCTCGTCAACCGTCCATTCGCCGACCATGCACTTCCGGAACCCATTGCACAGGACCTCCTGCTGGGCAGAGTCATCCTGTTTCCGCATGCCGCCCCGGGTATACGCCGCCCGCTCGAGGATAGCCGGGTCCAGGTATTCGCCGGTGAAATTCTCCCGGTAGGTTTGCTCGACCGTCTCGTCCATGTAGGCGGGCTGCATCTGTTCCTCCGCCATAATCCGTGCCCCCTCTTCCCCGGAGGCAAACTGGATGAACTCCCACGCCAGCTCGATGTTATCGCTGTTTTTGCAGATGCTCATCCCGGAGAAGATCTGCGTCTCCCCGTCTTCCCCGCTTTCCGGCCAGCAGGGCGCTTCCGTCACGCCCCAGCGCAGGTCCGTCCTGCCCGCCTTCTGGTCGCTGGCAAGATAATTGACATACCAGCTGCCCCCTACATACATTGCGTAATCGCCCAGCTCAAAGCTCTGCTGCGCGACATCCTGCGCAATGCAGTCCGCATAGCGCGGCGCCGTCCCTTCCTCCTGCATTTGCAGCAGCAGCTCCATGACCGGACGCAGCCGTTCGACAGCGTCCGGATCGCCGTAGTCCATGGGCCACACGCGGCCCGAGGCAATCCACTGGATATCCATTGGGAGCACCATGAGCGCATATTCCCCGCCGTCCAGCGCATCTTGCAGCTGCAGCGCCGTCTGGTGCAGCTCCTCCCATGTCATGCGGCTGTCCGGGTAGGCAACCCCTGCCCGGTCAAACAGGTCGCAGTTGTAAAACAGGACATACCGGTCCTGCCGGTAGGGCACGCCATACAGCGTCCCGTCATACCGCAATGCATCCAGCGAGGACGCCTCCGCCAGATCCAGCCCGTATTCTGCAACAAGCCCATCGAGCGGATACACCACCCCATAGTCGCATAAATGTTTGAGCGACATGGTAGTCCGGCTGAGGAACACGTCAACCGGTTTATCCCCGATCAGCAGGGATTCCATCTTCTGGTCATAATAGGTATCCGGGTAGCTGAGCACATTGACCTGTACATCGGGATGCGCCGCCTCAAACGCTTCCACCAGCCGCCGGTCATAGCTGATTTTATCATAATCCCACAAAACCAGCGTCAGCGTCTGCTGTTCCGCAGTCTCCGCCGTCTGCTCCCCGGTGCACGCGCACAGCATGCACACCGCCGCCATCATCATCAGGACAATCCGCCGCAATCCCGTTCACCCTTTCCGGTTCTGGTTTTTGAATTCCCCGGGGCTCATCCCCGTTATGCGCTTGAACACGCGGTTGAAGTAATATTTATCCTCGTAGCCCACCTTCTGCCCGACGGTATAGACCTTGTCGTTTGTCATCAGCAGCAGCTGCTTCGCCTGCTCGACGCGGTAGTCGGTCAACAGTTCGGTGTAGCTTTTGCCGGTGTACTTTTTGAGCAGCGTGCTCAGGTAGGATGGGTTCAGCCCCACATACTGTGATGCCTCCTGAAGCGAGGCGCTCTCCCGGTAATGCGCGGCGATCCAGTCCAGCACCCGGCCGACCACCTGCGGATAGCCCTTTTCCCCTTCCCGCTGCAAAAAGGCCTTCAGGTCCCCGGTCAGCTGGCGCATCCATTCGGTCACCGCCCGCAGGCTGTCCATATGCATCAGCTGCTCATAGGAACGGAAGCTGTTCGGCAGCAGGCGCGCGGCCGGCAGGTCGTTCTTATCAAAATATTCCTCCACAATATACAGCAGTTCGAGCGCCACGCTACAAATCGCGGAGCGGCTGAGCGACAGGCGGCGCATATCTTCTGCAATGCGCCCCATCACCCGCTCCAGCTCGTCCGTGCTGCCCGAGACCAGGATATCGTGCAGCTGCGTGCGCACCCCCGACAGGCTGTAAGAATCCTGCCCCGGCTCCTGCTGCTGCCCATCCCAGAACAGGACGCCGTCATGGTCGAGGTAAAACCGCTTGGAAAGCATGGCATTGGCCTGCCAGAACGCCTCCTTGATGCCCGCGCTGCCGGGTTTCGCGCTGCCGCCGATCAGGATGGTACACGACAGGTTAAGGTAATCGAGCAGCATGCGCCGGAGCCGGCGCGCCAGCTTTTCCAGCGGTTCTGCGCCGTCCACCCCGGTCAGCAGCACGGTAAACTCCCCCGTGCGGCCGGAAAAGCAGTAGCCGCAGCCCACGTCGTTGACGATCTCGTCCGTAATGTTCATGACAGAAAACCGCAGTGTGTGCAGCTCTTCCGGCGCGACGTCCTCAAACCGGTAGATCTCGCCCACTTTGAGGATCATGCAGTACACCGGCCTTGCCTCCAGATGGATCTCCAGCTCCCGCATGGACTTTTCCAGCCCCTCTTCGCTCAGGTAAAAGCCCGAAACCACATCCCACAGGAAATTCTGCCGCAGCAGCGCGCGGCTTTTTTCACTCTCCCGGGAAAAGGATGTGGCAGGCGCGCTGGCCTTTGCCGATGCGATCGAGCGCAGGCAGCGCAGCAGCTCCTCCGGCTCGAGGTTGAGCTTGAGCAGATAGTCCTTTGCCCCCAGCTTGAGCGCCTTTTTGACCAGGTCAAACTCGTCATAGCTGCTCAGCACCAGGATTTCGGTTGCGATCCCCTTCTCCCGCAGGCGTTCGATCAGTTCGATCCCATCCATGCCCGGCATTTTGATATCCGTAATGATGATATCCGGATGCAGCGTCTGCGCCAGCTCGAGCGCCTGCTGCCCATCCTGCGCTTCCCCGACCAGCAGAAAGCCGTTTTCCTCCCAGTCGATCACGGTTTTCAGGCCGATCCGCACCATGGTATCGTCGTCAGCAATCAGTATCCGGGTTTTCTTCACGGTCTGTTTCCTCCTCGGTGATTTTCAGGCGGGCGGTGATCCGGGTGAATTCCCCGGGCCTGCTTTCAAACCGCAGGCCGTAGGGATCCCCATAGGTCATCCGCAGGCGCTGGTCCACATTGTGCAGCCCGATGCTGCGGCTGGTGAGCCGCTCGCCGCGCTGGAGCCGCTCCAGCCGGTCGGGCGGGATGCCCGCGCCGTTGTCCTCCACCGCGATGTACAGGCTGTCCCAGCGCCGCCACGCGGTCAGCGTGATCCGTCCGCCGCGGTTTTCCCGCTCGATGCCGTGCGTGATGGCGTTTTCCAGCAGCGGCTGGAGCAGGAAACGCTGCATTTTGAAGTCCAGCAGGGATTTGTCCCGCACCACGACTTCATACTCGATATTGCCCTTATAGCGGATATTCTGGATATAGATGTACTGCTCGAGCAGGTCCAGCTCGTCGCGCAGCGTGGTCAGCTCCTCTGCGTTGCTCAGGCTGGCCCGCAGGATGCTCCCCAGCGCTTCGGTCATGCTCTGGATGCCGCGCGCGCCCTGCATCACCGCCATCATTTTGATGGAATTGAGCGTATTATAGAGGAAATGCGGGTTGATCTGCGCCTTGAGCATCTGGATCTCCGCGGCTTTTTTCTCCTGCTCCTGCGCCACGCGGCTGCTGACCAGCTGTTTCAGGTCGCCCTGCATCTTGTCTATGCTGCTTTCCAGCCGCGCCAGCTCATAGTACCGGTCGCGCTCCAGCCTGCGGTCAAAATTGCCGCGTGCAATGTCCTCGACCGCGTCCACCATACGCTGGAGCGGCCGCGCCAGCTGCCGCGAAAATACCGTTGCCAGCACGAGCGCTGCCACCAGCGCCAGCAGCACGGCCATCACCGCCGCGGTGCTCAGGATTTTTGTCTGCTGCGCGAACTGGTTGAGCGGCATGGCCTCCACCAGCTGCCATTCATAGGTCGAAGAGCCTGCCTGGAAAAAGCGGTATGCCATGCCGCCCAGCGTCTGCTGCGCAGGGAACTGCATGGTACTGCCGTCAAAGACGGTGCCTTCCCCGCCGTACTGCGCCGCAAGGGCTTCCCATGCCGCGTTGTGCGCCACCGGCTGCCCCGTGCTGTCGATCAGGCAGAAGGCTTCGCCTTCGCCCGACAAAAACGGCGTGCAGGCATCGACGAACGCGGTCTCGCGCAGCAGCAGGATCAGGTAGCCGAGGTTTTCGCCCGAGCTGACGTCAACGATCCGGCGGCTGTACGGTATGATGGTCTGGTATTCGCTGAACCGGCAGAAATTCTCCCAGACTGTCCCCCAACGCATCAGGGAACCGCCATAATAATCCGGGTCGCAGAAGGTGTGCACGACCTCTTCATAATCCACCATGGAGGCCTCGCGCCCGCGGCGCACATCCAGCCCGTTTTCGCCCACAAGCAGCAGCGATAAGATGTCCTCGGTGATCGTCACGAACTGGAACTGGTTATCCAGCTCCTCCGCCACATCCAGGACCGCGCTGTCCACCGCGCCCGTATCCCGCCGCAGCAGCTCGGCCACCGCTTCATCGCGGCAGAGCTGGTTGGCGAACTCCTCCACGCGCAGCGCCGTATTGTCCACCTGGCTGACCGCGTAATACATGTTGCTCTCCGTGTCAGCCTCCATATTATCGACCACGGCGTTGTACTCCAGTCCATAGAGGACACCGCACAGGATGACGCACACGAGCGCCATGGCAAAGCTGAAGTAGATAAAAAGCTGCCCTTTAAAGGTTTTTTCCCTGCGTTTGAAAGCCATACCTTCCCCGCCTTTTCGTCTGCTGTCGGATAAATAGATTATATCACCATTTTGTCTCTTTGTCTGCCGTTTCCCTTCGGTTACAGGTGCAGGGCGGCTCCCCTCGGGATGGGGAGCCGCCCTGCTGCATTGCAAAAGGAGGATAAAATGATTTTACGAAGCTCAGTTATATTGCAGTTCGCCGTCCGCATTGCGGCTGAAGTGCGAGAACCAGTTTTCCCACACGCGTTCGGAGTGCTCCGGCATGGTGGCGTGCGGCATATAGTCCACAATTTCCACCTGTACCATCGGTACACCATCCGTGGTATAGGTCATGGTGTACCAGCGGCCGTCCTCTGTAAACGCGCCGCCGTTCTGCCAGTCGAGGCTGCCCATCTCACTGTTCCCGCCGGTGATGGCACCCCAGTCGATGGGCTCATCACAGCCGTTGAGCGAAGTCCATGTTACCAACGTCCGGCCGGAGGAATTACTCTCAGTCAGCGGGATCGGGCAGATGCGCCATTCCGTGCTGCTCTCGGTGCCTGCCGCCATGTAGACCGGCACGCCGCCTGCTGCGGCCACATCTTCTGCTGCATCCTCCGCTTGGTCAAAAATATAATCCATGACGATAAAGCCCGACAGCGGCGCTACCGCTGCGAACATCTCCGGCTCGTTGAGCGCGAGCACATGGGTCATTTGGGAACCTAAGGAGTGGCCGGTTGCGTACACGCGGCCGCGGTCGATATCATAGGTATCATCCAGATCGTTCAGCATGTACTGGAAGAACTCGATGTCGTCCATGCGGGTGGGATTAAGCGCAATGTTCCATCCGGGGAAGGGCGCGTTGCCGCCGTCCGAAGTGTTGTCGTTGATGGCAGACGGGAATACCACGATGATGTTCGTGTCGTCCGCTACCTTGTACCAGTCGGTCTGGCCGGCGTAGACGCCGCCGTTGAGCGTGGAGCCGTGGATGGCGAATACAACCGGGACGTCTTCGGTGGATTCATCTACGCTGTCCGGCACATAGACGTACCATTCGCGCATCCAGCCGCCGACCTCTTTATAGTGGCGCTCCATGCCAAGATCCGCAATCGGGTCCGTGGTCAGGCGCAGGTCGCCGCCCGGGTCGGCCATCCAGCGGCGGACGCCGAACACGAATTCGTTCCAGATGGTGCTTTCCAGGTCGCCGCTCGGCTTCTCGCTTACCCATACGCGGTAAGCATCCTTGTCGCGGTTCTCGCCGTACATGGTTTCATAGTCGCCGGCATCCTCGTTGTCCGTCCAATCCTGCGTGCGGACATAGCGGGCTACCGCGTCGTCGCCCAGCGTATAAGTGCCCGTGATCTTGTTGGCAGACAGCCAGTAGTTCAGCGTGCCCTCGTCGGTCTCGGTGCCGTCGTTGATGATCCACACCGGCAGCGGCAGGGTGCTCTTGAGGATTTCGCTCTTGCGGGTGGAGTTGCTCTCATCGTTAAAGCCGTTCAGGCTGCTGGCCGTTTCGTCGCCGTTCTCAGCGATCCACGCATCGTCTACATCGCCTGCGCCGACCGTGACAAGGCCAGCCCAGACCGCGGTCTGATCCATTGCCGCCATCTGCGCGATGGTGCCGCCCTCGCCATAGCCTACCATGTAGTTCTTGGCCTCATGGATGCAGTACATCGTGCGGCCGGAGGCCTGCGCATAGACCTTGTTGACATAGTCGATATCGGCTTCCAGATCGGTATAGCTCAGGTCGTCCAGATAGATCACGATGAACTTTTCCTGCTGCTTGTCCCAATCCTCGTCAATGGCCTGCGTGTCGGTGTTGTCCGCCAGCGTTGTCCAAGTTGCGAAAACGTTCTCGTCCTTGTCCGGCAGGACGAAGATGCCTGCGGTGGATTCGCGCGCGCCGTCCGGCACATAGGAAGTGAAGGTGCGGGTCTCGCCATTATCCAGTGTCACGGTCTCAACCGTCTCGCCGGTGTGCAGGGTCGCGTAGGGATCCATCGGGTCGATGTAGGTGCGCACGGTCAGCGTGTATTCAGACTGGGTCGTGCCGTCCGGCGCGGTGACAACAATGGCGATCTCCTTGTAGCCGTTGTTGAGGGCAACCGTTGCCTTGCCGTCCGTCAGGGGCTGTTCGTTTACCGTTACCGTCGCGTTCGAGGACATGGCGGTCGGGTAAATGTCTACCGATTCGGTGCCGGCAGGCACCTCAGCGACCAGCCAGTTGGCCTCGCCTACGGTGTTGTTTTCACCGAACGCATGGGTCGTGCTGAAGCCGGTCATGCGGTTTTCCGTATCGCCCGCTGCGGTGACCTTGAGGTTTGCCAGCTCGGAAACGCTGGTGTAGTCCTCGCCGCTCAGGACAGTTGCTTTCTGGCCGTTCATGCAGATGAAGTGGCCGGTGCCGTTATCCGCATAGCGGTCGCCCGCGAAGGACGCGCCGTCCGAGCCGCCGGTGTTGCGCACGGAAACGCGCATGGCAGCCGCGGGGCCGTAGTCCACGATGTTCTGCGCCGCCTCGATGACCGTATCCAGGTGGCCGATCAGGTCGTCGATCTGATAATCGTCATGGCCGGTCCAGGTGACGAGCGTATCCAGATCGATTTCGCCCGCGGTATCAAGCGCCAGCATCTTGTCCTTGAATACCTGGATGCTGGACAGCAGCACGCGCACGTCGTTGGAAGCCAGCGTCAACGAGTCAGCCACGCTGCGGCGGTTGCAGCCGAGCGCGTCGGACGAATACAGGATGCCATGCTCCTTATCGAGCAGCAGCATGCTGCCGGGGGTGTGGCCGGGCACATAGTAGTTGTCCAATACCACGCCGCCGAGGTCAAACTGGTAGCCTTCCTCAATGGTGGTGAAAATGTCGGCGGTCAGATTGTTGCCATCGTCGTCGTCCACATTTTCATTGATGTAGCCCAGCGCCATCTCCACATCCTCTTCATGGATGTATACTGTGCGTTTTGCCTCGACAAAGTCGCCGATCTGGGTTGTGTGGTCGGGATGGCCGTGCGAGATGTACAGGTCGATTTCGGTGGTGCCTGCCAGTCCGCATGCATAGTCGTACAGGCTTTCCGCCGAGCCCGGCGCCATGCCCGCGTCGATCAGCAGCGCGCGGTCGGCGCCCTGGATCAGGTACATCTTGTCGCTGTCGTAATCGATGACCTGCCAGACCTTCATGCCGTCCTCGTTATACAGCAGGCGGCTCTTGTGCTCGTTCTTGGACATGCGGTCGATCGTATACTCGAAGGTTACTACGTCGCTGTCCGTCATGCCTTCCTTATAGGCATAGGCCTTGAGGATTACGTTGGTCTGCTTGGCTGAACCGTCCCAACCGTCGCCGGTGTCCGCGCCGATCGTGATCAGTTCTTTGACTTCCGCGCCGCCCGCGCCGGAATCCGCCGTAAACTTGGTCTGGTCAAATACCTTGGCGGTCCCCGAGGTCCTGGGGTCGCTGCCATCGAGCGTGTACTTGATGGTCGCGCCCTCGGTATCCGAGAACAGCGCCATATACTGGGTCACCGTGAAGGTGCCCGGGTCATCCGGATAGAACGGATCGGTGTAGTTGTCGTAATCCGTGTAGGTATAGGGGGCCGCAACCTGACCCATGTCGGTGCGGACGACCGTAACCGTATAGGTCCTGGTCTGCTCGCCGTTCGGGGAAATGCCGGTTACGGTGAAGGTGGTCTCGTCGCCGGCCAGCTCAAACACCGTCGCCTCGCCGGAGGGCACTTCCGTGCCGTTGATGGTGACCGTACCGTTGGTGGAAGCCGCCGTCGGTTCGATTTCGATCTCGGTGACCGAATCATCCACGGTTGCGGTGAAGTTCAGCTCGTCCGCAGACTTGCGCACCGGCTGGACGTCGTCCGGATACTTCCAGTTGAGGTTGATGCCGAAGTTTTCATCCTCCCACAGCAGGTTGCCCGATACGCCCGGCAGGCGGACGGACAGGTTGGTCAGCTCTGCGATGGTGGAGGGGTCGCTGCGGTAGCCTTCCTCGGACAGGAAGTTCGCCAGGTTGAGGTTGATGCCCGCCCAGTTGATGTCGGTCAGGCGGTCGCCCACAAACGAGGTGCGGGTGTTGGACAGGTAGTAGGTCGGCGCCTCGTCGCTGTCCAGCGTGCGCAGGGTCGGGGTCAGCGCGTCCTCGCCCTCGTCCACGACCTGCTGCACAGCCGCCTCGAGATTTTCAAAATAGGTGCCCTGGCCGTCCAGCACAACGTCGTTGTGGCCGGTCAGGATGTTGGTGACCCTGCCGTCCAGCTTCTCGAGCGCGATTTGCAGGGTGGACAGGTAAACGTCCATCGGGTCCGCCGCGCCTTCGCCGAACTGCATCCAGAAGGAGTCGGTCAGGTGCGCGCGGTTGTTGCCCATCTGGTCGGTGGTGAACAGGTTGCCGGTGGCCGCGTCAAACAGCATGATGCCTGCGATCTGGTGGCCCGGCATTTCAATGACTTCAAATTCCACGTCGCCCAGCGAGTAGATGTCGCCGTCGGACAGGGTGGCGAGCTGGTTTTCATACGCCGCGTCCGCTTCTTCCTCGGTCTCGAACACGCCTGCTGCAATACCCTTTTCCTGGATGTAGCTGCGCAGGGTTTCAATACCGCGCTCGTGGACATAGACCTTTGCGCCCAGCGCCTTATTTTCCTCGCACAGGAACTGGAACGCCATCTGCACATGGTCCGGGTGCGGGTGGCCGATGACCAGGTCGATCGGCTTGCCTTCGCCGACGATCTCACGCGCTGCCGCGTACAGGTCGGCCGGTGCGTCCGCGTCAAAGTAGCCCGCATCGAGCACCATGGCGCGCTCCGAACCCTCGACCAGATACATCTTGTCGCTGTCGTAGTCCTGGATCAGCGTGACGTTTTCGATCTCGTTGCCGTTCCAGTCGAGCGGCGCGCTGATTTTCAGCTCGCTGCGCGGCTTGCTGGTTACCGTATAGTTCCAGCTGGAAACCTCGCTCGTGCGGCCGTTGCGCACGGCAATCGCCTTGACGTTGTAGGTCTTTTCGCGGGTCTGGTTTTTCTCTTCCGCGGTCGAGCTGTCACTTGTCGGCTGCTCGATCATGATCTGCTTGTACTGATAGGTGTCGAACTTTTCGCTGTCGGTCGTCGGGTCGGGGGCTGCGTCTTCGCCTTCCGCGATCTCATAATAGATGTCTGCGCCTTCCTCAGCCGTCAGCGTGACATAGTAGGTCATGTCGTAGTCAAATACGCCCAGGCTCTTGGAGGTTTCCTCGCCCTTGGGCAGCGGGTATGCATCCGGTGCGTCCGGGGTGGACGAGCTGCTGGAGCCGCCGGAAGAGCCGCCGGAAGAACCGCCGGTCGTGCCGCCGGTGCCCTCGGTCTCGAGCGTCGAGGACGCAATCTCAACCGTCTGCCCGTTGATGGTGCAGCCCAGCGCGGTGACCGTGCCGGCATTGCCGCCCAGGATCAGGTTTTCCTGGATGGTGACGCCGTCCAGCGTAACGCCGGAGGCCTTGACGATTACAATACCGTCCCCTACGGAGGTAACCGTCCCCGCCTCGGTGATGTAATCCGAAATCATGTTATCCAGCATCTGGACCACTTCTGCACGGGTAACGTCAGCCTGCGGATCAAACAGGTTGCCGCCCTTGCCGTTTACATAGCCCTTCTGCTCGAACGCCGCAACATAGGCAGACGCCCAGGCGGAAATGCTGCTGCTGTCGGCAAAGCCTGCCGAACCGCTGCCGCCCGCTACCGAAAGCGCGCGTGCCAGCACGCACACCGCTTCCTCACGGGTGATCGGGTCGTCCGGCCGGACCTGCCCATTGTAGCCTTCCATTACGCCCGCGGCCGCTACGCGCAGCACCGCATCGGTGTAGTAAGCCGTACCGAGGTCGGAAAACGTGTTTTCCGCCTCCTCCTGATAGTCCATGATCCGGTCAATAATAACCGCCATATCCCCTCTGGTAATCGGGGCGTCCGGCTCGAAGTTATTATCGTAGCCCTGGATCACGCCGTATCCGCTCCACTTGTCAATGACATCCTGCGCCCAGTGTCCCTGGGTGTCGCGGAACGATACTGCGCCAGCCAGGGGGAGCATGGTCAGCAGCATTGCACAGGTAAGGATCCATGCCAATACCCGTTTCCGTTTCATACGAATTCGCCTTCCTTTCTTTTCGATCCATTTTCCCGGAGCCGGAGCGGTAGCCTGCTTCCCGCACAGGGGCATACGGCCGCCGCTCCGTCCTTTGCGCCCATTATAGGGCCGGTCCCGTACACTGTAAATACACAATTTATATGATTGTTGCACGATCCCTATCCCGGCAAAATGGCGGTTGCACCCATCCTGTTTTTGTTGCACTTTTCCTGGTTTCCTGTTGCAGATTTTCTATCCCGCGCAAAAAAGCAGCGCCCCGGCCGTCTGCCGAAGCGCTGCTCTGCTTACATTATATTACATGATATTTTAATATATCCAGCGGCCGCCTCTGCTCCCGCTCAGTCGCCCATGGACAGGCCGAGCGCACGCGCCGCGCGGACGACTTCACCGTCCGGCGGGACGGTCTTGAGCTTGCCCGCGACCTCGGAAAGCGGCACGGGCACGATCTTGTCGTTCTGCACTGCGACCATATAGCCGTACTTCTTGTCGCGGATGAGCTGCGCCGCCGCTACGCCGAGGCGGCTGGTCAGCAGGCGGTCAGCCGGGCAGGGCGCGCCGCCGCGCTGATAATGGCCCGGGATGGTGACGCGGATCTCCTGTCCGGTCAGCTCCTTGAGCTCGTCCGCAATGCGGTAGGAGATCGACGGATAGGGCATCTTCTCGCGCGCGGCCTTGAACTCCTTCTTGCTCATCTTGGCCTCTTCCTGGCTGATCGCGCCTTCCGCGACCGCAAGGATGGAAAAGCGCTTGCCGCTCTGCTCGCGCTTCTGGATCGCCTTGGCGATCGCTTTGGCGCTGTACGGGATCTCCGGGATGATGATGATGTCCGCGCCGGACGCGATGCCCGCGTACAGCGTCAGCCAGCCCGCCTTGTGGCCCATGACCTCGACGATGAACACGCGCGAATGCGAAAACGCGGTCGAGTGGATGGAGTCGATGACCGTGGACGCGATATCGATCGCGGACTGGAAGCCGAAGGTCATCTCGGTGCCCCACAGGTCGTTGTCGATCGTCTTGGGCAGGGTGACGACGTTGACGCCGTTCTGGGACAGCAGGTTGGCGGTCTTGTGCGTGCCGTTGCCGCCCAGGATGACAAGGCAGTCGAAGCCCTCGTCGCGGACGGTTTTCAGCATTTTCTCGAGTTTGGTCTCCTCGCTGTCCTCTTCCGCCTTCTGCATTTCCTTGAACGGCTGGCGCGAGGTGCCGAGGATGGTGCCGCCCAGCGTCAGGATATCCGAGAAATCCCTGGGGCTCATCACATGGTAGTCGCCCTCGATCAGGCCGCGGTAGCCGTCCCGGATGCCGTAGATGGTCACCTTGTTGCCCAGCTCGTTGTACAGGGTCTTGGCCACGCCGCGCAGCGCCGAGTTCAGGCCCTGGCAGTCGCCGCCGCTCGTCAGCATACCGATTTTCATAAGATCGCCTCCTGCATAAGTTTCATATATCTAATATACCCCTTTTGCGCCCGCTTGTGAAGATGCTTTTTGTATATTTTGCCACCCTGCCGCAAATCCGCCCGATTTTGCTATCTGTTTCAGAGACGCGCCCTTTCCAGGGGGAAAATTTGTGCGAATCGGCAGTTGTCCCGGCGCGCATTTTGTGGTATCCTGATGGCATGACAGATTCCCTGCGACTGACGGGCAGAGGTGGAGCGCAAACCACCGGGGAGCAGGGGTTCCGCAATAAATGCCGACCGTCTGGGCAGTGTCGCAAGTAATACGCGATGCTGCCCTTTTTTGTGTGCAAAAAAGGGCAGCTGGACCAAAACCAGGAGGAACAGATCACATGAACGCATGGAACACCTTCAATGGCGGCGCTTGGCAGAACGAGATCAACGTCCGCGACTTTATCCAGAAAAACTACACCCCGTACGACGGCGACGGCGCCTTCCTCGCGCCCGCGACCGGCCGCACGGTCAAAATGCGCGAAAAGTTTGACGCGCTGCTCGCCGAGGAGCGCGACAAGGGCGGCGTGCGCAATGTGGACACCGAGACCGTCATCACCATCACGGCGTTCGGCCCGGGCTATCTGGACAAGGAAAACGAGATCATCGTCGGTTTGCAGACCGACGAGCCGTTAAAGCGCGCCTGCAACCCGTTCGGCGGCATGCGCATGGTGCGCGAGGCGTGCAAGGCCTACGGCTACGAGGTCTCCCCCAAAATCGAAGAGGAGTTCAAGTACCACAAGACGCACAACGACGGCGTGTTCTCCGCCTATACCAGAGACGTGCGCGAGGCGCGCCACGTCGGCCTGCTGACCGGCCTGCCGGACGCCTACGGCCGCGGCCGCATCATCGGCGACTACCGCCGCGTCGCGCTGTACGGCGTGGACCGCCTGATCGAAGAGAAGCAGAAAGACAAGGACGCGCTCGGCGCGGTCCCGACCACGGAAACGGAAATCCGCACGGCCGAGGAACTGTCCGACCAGATCCAGGCGCTGAAAGATATGATCCAGATGGCCGCGTCCTATGGTTTTGACATCACCCGCCCGGCGGAAAACGCCAGGGAAGCCGTGCAGTGGCTGTACTTCGGCTACCTCGCCGGCATCAAGGAGCAGAACGGCGCGGCGATGAGCCTCGGCCGCACCTCTACCTTCCTCGATATCTACTTTGAGCGCGACCTCAAGGCCGGCGTCCTGACCGAGTCCGAGGCGCAGGAGATCATGGACGATTTTGTACTGCACCTGCGCATGGCGCGCCATCTGCGCACGCCCGAATACAACGAGCTGTTCGGCGGCGACCCGATGTGGATCACCGAGGCGGTCGGCGGCATCGGCGAGGACGGCCGCCACATGGTCACCAAAAACAGCTACCGCATGCTCAACACGCTCTATAACCTCAACCCCGCGGCCGAGCCCAACCTGACCGTGCTGTGGAGCGAGCAGCTGCCCGAAAACTGGAAGAAGTTCATCGCTAAGACATCGATCGACACGGACGCACTCCAGTATGAGAACGACGATGTGATGCGCCCCTACTTCGGCGACGACTACGCAATCGCGTGCTGTGTTTCCGCGATGCGCGTGGGCAAGGACATGCAGTTCTTCGGCGCGCGCGCCAACATCGCAAAGCTGATGATGATGGCGATCAACGGCGGCCGCGACGAGAACAAGTTCGAGCAGGTCGGCCCGGAGATGCCGGTCATGGAGGGCGATGTGCTCGATTACGACGAGGTCTGCCGCCGCATGGACTTCTACCGCCCGTGGCTTGCCAAGACCTATATCTCCGCAATGAACACCATCCACTATATGCACGACAAGTACGCCTACGAGAAGAGCCAGATGGCGCTGCACGACACGGAAGTCCGCCGCCTGATGGCGTTCGGCATCGCGGGCATGAGCTGCATGGCGGACTCGCTCTCGGCCATCAAGTACGCCAAGGTGCGCCCCATCCGCAACCCGGAGAACGGCATCATCGTGGACTTTACGATCGAAGGGGACTTCCCGAAGTTCGGCAACGACGACGACCGCGTGGACGCCATCGCCTGCGAGCAGGTCGAAAAGTTCTACGAGGCGCTGAAACAGTACCCGCTCTACCGCGGCGCGGTGCACACCCTGTCCATCCTGACCATCACCTCCAACGTCATGTACGGCAAAAAGACCGGCAACACGCCGGACGGCCGCCGCAAGGGCGAGCCGCTCGCGCCGGGCGCGAACCCGATGAGCGGACGCGACAAGTCGGGCGCGCTGGCGTCGCTCAACTCGGTTGCCAAGCTGAGCTATGAATACTGCCGCGACGGCATTTCCAACACCTTCTCGATCACCCCGGGCGCGCTCGGCAAGACCGACGAGGAGCGCGTGGACAACCTGGTCGCCATCATGGGCGGCTACTTCGCGCAGAACGCGCACCACCTGAACGTCAACGTCATGAACCGCGAAACGCTGATGGCAGCCTACGAGCACCCGGAGCAGTACCCCAACCTGACCATCCGCGTGTCGGGCTACGCGGTCAACTTCTACAAGCTCAGCCGCGAGCAGCAGCGCGAGGTTATCTCCCGCACATTCCACGAAGCCATTTGATTTTTTATGTGCCTGCGCGCCCCTGCTGGACGGCACCCAACTTTTGCTTACCCTTTTGGGCGGCCGGGCGGCAATAACCGAAGTGCCACTTACTTTTACGCGCGAAGCGCGTCCTGAAGGAAAGAGGTTGATTGACAAGAAGGGGAAAACCTTCGGTTGTCCCCCTCTTGTGCGCCTGCCGCGCGCAGCGGCATCGTCTCTCGGGCGCGCAATGCGCGCCCCTACGGAATGCGGCGCGCCGAGTTGTGACCCAGACCAGCTTCTCTTTCCGCCTGCAAAGCGGCAATCATATCATAATGCTATAAGACAAGAAAGGTTGTGTGCAGCATGACAGGCTATGTCAACTCCATCCAGTCGCTCGGTGCAGTCGACGGGCCGGGCGTGCGCTATGTTGTATTCATGCAGGGCTGCCCGCTGCGC
Source organism: Candidatus Agathobaculum stercoravium (assembly GCA_019113065.1). Taxonomy (GTDB): domain Bacteria; phylum Bacillota; class Clostridia; order Oscillospirales; family Butyricicoccaceae; genus Agathobaculum; species Agathobaculum stercoravium. Next base: position 1,057 of record DXIC01000119.1, on the reverse strand, counting down.
TGCGTCTACTGCCACAACCCGGACACCTGGCTGCCGCAGGACGGTGAAGCCTATACCGCGGACGAGCTCACGCGCAAGGCGCTGCGCTTCCGCCCCTACTGGCGAAACGGCGGCGGCGTGACTGTCACCGGCGGCGAACCGCTCATGCAGGCCGCATTTGTCGAGGAATTCTTCGCAAAGCTGCATGAGCAGGGCGTTCACACCGCGCTCGATACCTCGGGGGTGGGCAACCTCGCGGAAGCCGAGCGCGTGCTGCGGCACACCGACCTTGTGCTCTGCGACCTGAAGTTCCTCACCAAATCGGATTACCGCAAATACTGCCGCGCGGATTTTGGGCAGGTCGAGCGGTTTTTGCAGTTGACGGCCATGAAGGGCGTGCCGCTCTGGGTGCGGCATGTGGTCGTGCCCGGGCTGACCGACAGCCTGGAAAACCTGCGGCTGGTCAAGGCGCACGCCGAGCGCTTCCCCAACCTGCAAAAGCTCGAGTTCCTGCCCTTCCACAAGCTGTGCATCGAGAAATACGACCGGCTGGGGATCGATTTCCCCCTGCGGGACACGCCCGCGATGAACGAGGCCTGGCTCAAGCAGCTGCTGGAAAAGCTGTAAACAAAAAGCGAGGGATCACTCCCTCGCTTTTCTGTTTTATGTAGTGGTTCAGCCGCCCGCGTGGTCTTCCTTCTCCGGCCGGCGGCCGCAGAAATGCACCTCATACCGCTGCATGCAGTCCTCGATTACCTTGACCGCCTCTTCGCGCGTCAATGCGTCCGACGTGGCCGTGTGCTTGTGCTCAAGCCCCTTGTAGACCTCGAAAAAGTGCGAGATCTCGCTGCCGTAATGCGGCGGCAGCTCGCCGATCTCGTGATAGAAATTCCAGGACGGGTCCTCGAACGGGATCGCGATGATCTTGTCGTCGATCTCGTCCTCGTCGATCATACGGATGACGCCGATCGGGTAGCACTCCACCTCGACCAGCGGGTCGAGCGACTCGGTGCACAGCACCAGTACGTCCAGCGGGTCGCCGTCGTCCGCGTAGGTGCGCGGGATAAAGCCGTAGTTT
>DXIC01000118.1 GCA_019113065.1 Candidatus Agathobaculum stercoravium | reverse complement strand
CGGACGCCCTGCTCCCCCGGATCCGCGAGATCTGCCAGTCCATCGAAAGCGAGACCCGCGTCATCGCGCCCGAGGACGAGGAGGAGAAGAGCAACAACCACCCGCTCGCGGAAATGCTGATCGGCGCGGGGCTGTTCGCTGTGGGCGAGTTCCTGCTGGGCGGCACGCCCAAGGTGATCGTCATGCTGGCGGCCTATCTGCTGCTCGGCTGGCATGTGCTGACAACTGCGGTCAAGAACATCGGCAAGGGCCGCGTATTTGACGAAAACTTCCTCATGGCGCTTGCCACGGTCGGCGCGTGGGCGATCGGCTCGTTCGAAGAGGCGGTCGGCGTCATGCTGTTCTACCGCGTGGGCGAGTACTTCGAGGACCGCGCGGTCGAGCGTTCGCGCAAGCAGATCATGGATGCAGTTGACCTGCGGCCGGAGACCGTAAATCTGGTCGAAGCGGACGGCAATATCCGCACCCTCCCGGCGGAGGACGCGGCAGTGGGCGACATCGTGCTCGTCCGCCCGGGCGACCGCGTGCCGCTCGACGGCGAGGTCATCGAGGGTGAAAGCCGTCTGGACACCTCGGCGGTCACGGGCGAGCCGGTGCCGGTGCGCGTTGCCGTGGGCGACCGCGCCATCTCGGGCTGCGTCAACACGGACGGCGCGATCAAGCTGCGCGTCACCCATGTGCTCGCGGAGAGCATGGTGCAGCGCATTCTGGACAGCGTGGAGAACGCTGCCGCGCGCAAGCCCAAGATCGACCGCTTTATCACCCGGTTTTCCCGCGTCTACACCCCCGCAGTTGTGGGCATCGCGCTGCTGACCGCCATCGTACCCAGCCTTGTCACAGGCAACTGGGGCCAGTGGGTCTACACCGCGCTCACCTTCCTCGTTATCTCCTGCCCGTGCGCGCTCGTGCTCAGCGTGCCGCTGACCTACTTCGCGGGCATCGGCGCGGGCTCCAGGCGCGGCATCCTGTTCAAGGGCGGCGCATCGCTTGAGGCACTGAACAATGTAAAAACCATTGTCATGGATAAAACCGGCACGATCACCAAGGGCAACTTTGTCGTGCAGGACATCGTCCCGGCCGACGGCGCAGAGATCGACCAAAACGAGCTGCTGTGGCTCGCGGCCGCGTGCGAGGGCGCATCCACGCACCCGATCGCGAAATCCATTCTCGCCGCCTACGAGACGCGCAAGGAAGCCGCCGCCAAGGCCGACCGGCCGAGCCTTGTGCTGGTGGACGGCGCGGTGGAAAACATCCGCGAGCAGGCGGGCGAGGGCGTGCAGGCCACGCTGGACGGCAAGACCGTGCTCTGCGGCAACCGCAAGCTGATGGCGCGCCACGGCGTCGACCTGTCCGGCTGTCAGGGCACGCCGGGCAGCACCGAGGTGCTGCTCGCGGCGGACGGCCGCTACATCGGCCACATTGTCATCGCGGACACCATCAAGGCGGACGCACAGCAGGCGGTTTCCCGCATGAAGGCGCAGGGCCTGACCACCGCCATGCTGACCGGCGACGGGCAGGACAGTGCGGACGCGGTCGCACAGGCGGTCGGTATCGACGAGGTGCGCGCGCGGCTGCTGCCCGAAGATAAGCTGTCCGCGCTGGCCGACATCCGCGAAAAGCGCGGCGCGGTCATGTTCGTGGGCGACGGCATCAACGACGCGCCCGTGCTCGCGGGCGCGGATGTGGGCGCGGCCATGGGCAGCGGCGCGGACGCGGCGATCGAGGCCGCGGACGTGGTGTTCATGAACGCCGACCTGTCCTCCATCCCCGCATCGGTCAAAATCGCGCGCAGGGCGAACATCATCTCCAAGGAGAACATCGTGTTCGCGCTCGCCGTCAAGCTGCTGGTCATGGTGCTCGGCCTGTTCGGCGTGGCGTCCATGTGGCTGGCGGTGTTCGCGGACTCCGGCGTCGCCATGCTGTGCGTGCTCAACTCGGTGCGCATGCTGTATATGAAAACCGAATAGCCAGAATGCAAAAGGGGAAACCGCGGGTGGTTTCCCCTTTTCATATTCCGCTTTACAGCCGGTCAAGGAAGCTGTGCCTGCCGTTTTCGTCCCGCCAGCCGATGAGCTTTGCGGTGTCCACATTCTTGACCGCGTTCAAAATATTCGCCTCGACCTGCGGGTTGCCTGCGGCGAGCGAGGCGATGAGCGTCTTGATCTCGGCGCGCTTGGTGTCGTTTTCAAGCGTTTTCGCCGGGCAGTCGCAGGGCAGGAAGGTCAGCCCGCAGAAGTCCGCCCATGCCTGCACGGCTTTCTCCCGCGTCAGGTACAGCGGGCGGATGAGCTCCATGCCCGCGTAGTTTTTCGCCTTGACGCGCGGCAGCATGGCCTGCACCTGCCCGCCGTAGATCAGGCCCATGAGCACGGTCTCGATCGCGTCGTCATAGTGATGGCCGAGCGCAATCTTGTTGCAGCCGCGCCGCTGCGCCTCCGTGTACAGGTGGCCGCGCCGCATCTTGGCGCACAGGAAGCAGGGGTGCTCCGACGCGTGGTTTCCCGCGACGCGCAGCACGTTGGTCTCAAAGATCTCAAGCGGCAGTTCGAGCCGCGCGGCATTCTCCTCGAGATGCGCGCGCCCGGCAGGCGCATAGCCCGGGTCCATGGCGAGGAAAAGCAGCTCAAAATCCACTGTATGCTGCAAATCCTGCATGAGCAGGGCAAGCAGCATGGAGTCCTTGCCGCCCGAAATGCACACCGCGACCTTATCCCCCGCCCGCACCATATCGTATTCCTTTACCGCGTCCACAAACGGCTTGCGGAGCGTGCGCACAAACTCGCTTTGCAGCGTGCGCCGGATGTCGCGCGCGGTCATGCGCCGCCCTTCTTATGCTGGAAGTGGTAAGTGATGCGCGCGAGCAGGCAGTCGGGCGCAAAGTGGCGGCCGAGTGTCATGGCCTTCATCGCCGCGCCCGGCACCACGATCCCCCTGCCCGCAAACAGGCCGTCTACCGCCTCGCGCGCCACGCGCTTCGCGTCCAGCCCGCCGAGCGAGAACCGCACGCCCGCAACCTTATTGAACTCGGTATCCACCGGCCCGGGACACAGCGCGCACACCTTGACCGGGCTGCCCGCGCGGCGCAGCTCCTCGCGGATGGCTTCGGTCAGGCGCAGGACGTAGTTTTTGGTCGCGTAATAGGCCGCCATGAGCGGCCCGGGCAGGAAGCCCGCCGAGGACGCGACGTTCAGGATATACCCGCGCCCGCGCGCGGTGAAATCCTGCAACGCGAGCTTGGTCAGGATGTGCACCGCGCGGATATTCGTGTCGATCATGCGCAGCTCATCGTCCAGATCGGTGGCGGTGAACTCCCCGAACAGGCCGAAGCCCGCGTTGTTGACTACGACTTCAAGATCGTCCCCGCGCACGGCCTGATACAGCAGGCGGCACTCCTTCTCGTCCGCGATATCCGCCGCAATCACATGGCACACGGTCGGCAGCTCGGCTGCGAGCGCGCGCAGGCGGTCCTCCCGCCGGGCGCACAGCACCAGCTCATAGCCGCGCGCCGCGAGCAGGCGCGCAATCTCGCGCCCGATGCCCGAGGACGCGCCGGTAATCAGTGCTTTCATCGTTCCCTCCCCTTTCCGGGTGTATTCGTTGCTGTTTCTAGTGTACCATGCCGCAAAAGGAACGTCAAATGGAGCCTTACGCCTTTTTTCCTTTTAATCCTACACCGAAGGTGGTATACTGGATAACAGAAGAGGAGGTGCGCTCCATGCAGGACAACACACTGCAAAACCAATTGCTTTCGCTGCTTGTGCAGCCCATGCGCATCGATGAGATCCGCCGCGCCCTGCCGGAAGCCGGCAAAAACGAGCTGAAAGACGCGCTCGACAGCCTGATCGCGGACGGAAAAATCATGAAGAACAAAAAGAACCGGTTCGCCGTATCCGCGCACTACGGCTGCGTGGCGGGCACCTACCTCGCCACCGAGCGCGCGTTCGGCTTTGTCACGCCCGACGCGGCAGAGGGCGAATCAAAACCGGACGACCTGTTCATCCCGCCGAATGCATCCGGCGGCGCGTGGCACGGCGACCGCGTGCTGGTCAAGCTGACCGAGCGCAAAAACGGCCGCGGGCGGCGCGAAGCGACCGTTATCCGCGTGCTCCGGCGCGCGGGCAGGGAGTTGACCGGCGCGCTCGTGCAGCGCGGGAAGGCCTATTTCGTGCAGCCGACCTCTAAAAAATACCCGGAAATCGCGGTGGACTGGCACCATCTGGGGGACGCCCGGGTGGGCGACCGCGTCGCGGTGTCGATTTCGCACTACGGGGACGAGAAATTCATGCCGCAGGGCGTGATCCAGGCCGATCTGGGCGAGGACGGCACGATGGAGGCCTCCATCGCGGCCATCCTGCACGAAAACGCGGTGTTTGACTTTTTCCCGGAGGAGGTGCTGCGGCAGGCGGACGCTGTGCCGCAGGAGGTCGACCCCGCCGCGCTGCACGGCCGGCTCGACCTGCGCGATAAGCTGATCTTCACCATCGACGGCGACGACGCCAAGGACTTTGACGACGCGGTCTCGCTCGAGCCGCTCGAAAACGGGCATTACCTGCTCGGCGTGCACATCGCGGACGTGTCGCACTATGTCACGCCCGGCAGCCCGCTCGACCAGGAGGCCTACCGCCGCGGCACGTCGGTTTATTACCCGGGCCATGTGGTGCCCATGCTGCCGTTCGCGCTGTCGCACGGCATCTGCTCATTAAACCCGGACGTCGACCGGCTGACCTTTTCCGCGCTCATGGAGGTGGATAAGGACGGGCGGCGCTACGGTGCGAAATTCGCCAAATCCGTCATCCGCTCCAAAGCGCGCATGACCTACAACAAGGTAAACAAGATCCTGGCGGGCGACGAAGCGCTGCGCGAAGAATACGCCTTCCTTGTCCAAACCGCGGAGAAAATGAACGATTTGGCGCATGCGCTGTACAAGCGGCGCATCGAGCGCGGCGCGTTGGAACTTGACATCCCCGAGGCGCAGATCACGGTGGACGAAACCGGCCGGCCGGTGGCCATCCAGTACCGCGACCGCGGCGAGAGCGAAAAGCTCATCGAGGAATTCATGCTGCAAGCCAACGAAGCGGTCGCGGAATATATGTGCAAGCGCGGCTTCCCGACCGTCTACCGCGTGCACGAAAACCCCGACCCGGAAAAGCTGCGCGTGTTCGCGCAGTTCGCGCGGCCGTTCGGCTACCGCATCGACCCGTCCAAACCCGAGGACACGTTCCAGTTCCAGGCCGTTCTGCGCGGGGCGAAAAATGATCCTAAGCAGCGCATCCTGCCCACGCTGCTGCTGCGCAGCCTTGCCCGCGCGCGCTACGCGGACGAGTGCATCGGGCACTACGGCCTGAAAGCGAAGTTCTATCTGCACTTTACCTCCCCTATCCGCCGCTATCCCGACCTGATCGCGCACCGGATGCTGCAAAAGGCGCTCACCGGCGAGGCATTTACCGCCGCGGACGAAACCCTGTGCGAGGATGCGGCGGCGCAGTCCACCACGCGCGAACAGGCCGCAGACAACTGCGAACGCGACATTGACAAGCTGTATATCGCGGCATATATGAAGCAGTTCATCGGCGAGGAATTCGACGCCGAGGTGTCGGGCGTGCAGGCGTTCGGCGTGTTTGCTGCGCTCGAGAATGGCTGCGAGGGCCTCATCCGCATCGAGCTGCTCGCAGGCGACTACTACCAGTACGACGAGCAGCACATGGCGCTTGTCGGCCGCCACACCGGCAAGCGGTTCACGATCGGCACGCCCATCCGGGTCAAGTTGATCGCCGCGAGCGAAACCACCGGCCAGATCGACTTCGCGCCCGCCGAGGGTGCGCTCCCGGTGGCAGAGGTGCCCGCCACGGCGCCGGAGGACGCTCCCGGCCTGTCCGCGCCGCGCGGCAACCGTGCCCAGCGCCGCCGGCAGGGCAAGGGGCGCGGCGGCTCCCGCAAGGGGAAAAAGCCGCCCACGCGCAAACGGCGGTAGGATGTGTCCCTTCGCGTAGGGGCGCGCAGTGCGCGCCCGGGGATACATCACTGTGCGCCGTATGTGCATGCCCATCATGGGCGGGTGTGCGGCTGTGCGCCGCAGGCACACAAGAGGAGGGGGAACCAAGGTTCCCCCTGCCTCTTGCGAATCACCACCCCTTCCTTCAGGGCGCGCTGCGCGCGCAAGAGTAAGTCCCGCATTGCCCCTGCCGCCCATTTTTAGGGACACGGTAAGCAAAATCTCTGCCACCCCGCGAGGCGGGCGCGCATTGCGCGCCCGCATACCGGTACCCGGCCGGAGCGTCGCCTTCAC
>DXIC01000117.1 GCA_019113065.1 Candidatus Agathobaculum stercoravium | reverse complement strand
ATACTGGGCGTCCATGAGCCGCCAAGCGGTGTCAGCCCGTCCCCCTCGCACCATTCCGGCGTGTGCCCAGATACCACTATCAGGCACTGGAATTTCGGTATCTGTGAATGCGTGGAGCACGGCTGCAAAATCCAGCCGGTCATTTGACACAAAAGCTCCCGCGACGTTCTCCCAGACAGCGAAAACTGGATACCGGTTATCTGTTGCATGTCTCATTTCCTCAATAATACGCATGGCCTGATAAAACAGGCCGGATTTACTGCCTGCCAGACCGGTACGGTTGCCAATCTGAGACAGGTTTTGACACGGTGAGCCGAACGTGATCACATCCACGGGCGGTATTTTGCCGCCGTCTATCTGCGTAATATCGCCCAGGTGCAGCATGTCCGGGAAATGCCGCTTTGTGATGGACACCGGCGCTCTGGCAATCTCACTCGCCCACATGGGGACAATGCCGCAGCGGGACGCGGCAAGTGGGAACACGCCGATGCCGTCAAAGAGGCTGCCGAGTTTAAGGGCAGGCACGTCCGGCCCTCTTGTGACTGCGCGCTCGCACGCCGTCCATGCCGTTCCACTTTGGGGATTTCCCACGGATGCGGGATAGGCAGTCACATCGTTCGTCCGGGTCTAAGTTCGCCCCGCAATAGGGGCAGGTATGATAATACATGAGCTTCCTCCTTTCAGTGATTGGTTGATGGCCTGCACGGATACCGGCGGCGGCCGGGCATGGTGCACGGCGGTCTCAGGGCATAAAAATAACCACCCCAAAAGGGCGGTTCGGTGGATTATTCGGTTGTACATGATCTTCTCCTTTTTCTTGAAATGAAAAAAGCCGCTCTTTTTTCAAAGAACGGCTGTTTGGCTTTTGTATTTTGGCATTACACTTTGGCGTGTTAGCTGCTGACTGCCATCGTGTTTTTTGACATCTGTTTTTACACCAAAGTTTTTAATTTGAACCTGTTTGGAACAATCTGAAGCAACTCTATTTAATAATCCCCTGTTTCTGCAATATTTGACGGAAAAGTAGAATTATTTCAAACTATGCTTGCTTTACCAAATATCTAAGTTGCAGTTTTGTAAAAAGTTTTCGAAAGCGGATTGTTCCTAAAAACGCGGGGCAAAAACCAGTTGGTTTCCTCCCTCTTGTCAATCACCCACTTTCCCTTTAGGGCGCGCTTCGCGCGCAAGGTACGTAACGCCAAAGTTTCCGCCGCCCATTTGCCCCAAGCAACAAGAAGGGCGGTTGCCACCCCTCGGGGATGCGCCGTTCAACCCGTCGTAGGGGCGCGCATTGCGCGACCGCTCCCTTGGGGTGGCAGCCGTTTTGCTTACCCTGTCCGACCAACCGGGCGGCAATCGGAAAGAGGGACTTATTTTTGCGCGCGCAGCGCGCCCAGAAGGAGGGGTGGTGATTCGCAAGAGGCAGAGGGAACCTTGGTTCCCACTCCTTTTGTGTGCCTGCGGCGCATAGCCGCGAATGTATCGGTATGAATTGGCATACACGGCGCGCCGAGGTCGTGGCCCAGACCAGCTTCTCTTGCCGCTTCGCGGCAATTCACCTTCTCGCGCCCTACGGAACCATGCGTAAAATAGCACCGCAGTGCGGCAAATTCCTGTTGACAGGGCAAGCGGCCGGGTGTATTATAGTGATATCAAATTGATATGATTGTGAGGGATCTTACATGAACGGAAAGCAAATGGAGTATCAGGAAAAAACACTGCACGCGCCGAACGGGCTGGCCGTGCTGCTGATCAACATTGTGCTGATGTTTGCAACCGTCGCGGGCATCGCATACAGCGCGATGCAGCTTGCCGCGCACGGCGGCAGCGCCGGTATGATCGCGCTGCTTGCGGTGTGCATCCTCTACTGGTGCCTGCCGTGCTGGCTGCTGTTTGCGGGCATCAAGGTGCTGCGCCCGAACGAGGCGCTCGTGCTGACGCTGTTCGGCAAGTACGTCGGCACGATCAAGGGCGAGGGTATCTTCTTCGTCAACCCGTTTTGCACGGCGGTCAACCCTGCGGCCGAGTCCGTGATCGCCAAGGCGGCGGAGGAAGCAAACGAAGCGCTCAAGGCGGGTAAGCTGTCCTCGGGCCGCATCACGGCCGGACAGTCGCACGGCAAGCGCCTGTCCCTCAAGACCATGACGCTCAACAATGACAAGCAGAAGATCAACGACCAGCTCGGCAACCCGATCATCATTGGGATCGCGGTCATCTGGCATATCGAGGACACCGCCAAGGCGGTGTTTGCGGTGGACAATTATCAGGAGTTCCTGTCCATCCAGTCGGATGCGGCGCTGCGCAACACCGTGCGCCTGTATCCGTACGACGTATCCGACGGCGGCGACGAAAAGAGCCTGCGCGGCTCGTCGCAGGAGATCGCAGCCGTGCTCGCGGAGGAGATCCAGAAGCGCGTGGACTGCGCGGGGCTCAAGATTGAGGAAGCGCGCATCACCACGCTGGCCTACGCGCCCGAGATCGCGGCGGCCATGCTCCAGCGCCAGCAGGCGAGCGCGGTCGTGGACGCGCGCAAAATGATCGTCGAGGGCGCGGTCGGCATGGTCGAGCTGGCGCTCGACGAACTGAGCCGCAAGCAGGTCGTCGACCTGGACGACGAGCGCAAGGCGCAGATGGTATCCAACCTGATGGTTGTGCTTTGCGGGAACAAGGACGCACAGCCTATTGTCAACAGCGGTTCGATCTATTAAAATAGAGGGTAAGAATACTGGGGCAGGGAGGGGAAGCCGTGGCGGACAAGGAAAAAGCGAAAAAGCAGGTGCCGCTGCGGCTGTCCGCCTCGCTGTATGACGAGCTGGCGCGCTGGGCGGAGGATGAGTTCCGTTCGGTCAACGGGCAGATCGAATACCTGCTGACCGAGGCGGTGCGCCGGCGGCGCAAGACAAAGCCAAAGGACGAGTGAAAGGGGGCGGCCATGCCGCTCCCTTGATATTTTATCGAGGTGAGAAATTTTAGGCAAAAAATACTTGACAAATTATCACACTGGGCATATACTGTGAAACAGAACAAAGCAAAACCGCAGAGCAAGAGTAAGTAAGAGCGAAACCGCGCTCCCAGAGAGCTGCCCGTTGGTGCGAGGGCGGCAGCGAAGGACGTTTCCGAATGGGCTTGTGAGGGCAGCCCCAAATCCGGCGCGCCGGAGAGTATGGCTGACGGGTATCCCGCCGTTACCAGGGGAGGGCGCGTGTTGGCGCGCTGCTGAGCGGGCGTATTGTTACGCCAATTTGGGTGGCACCGCAGAAGTTTCGGCTTTTGTCCCATGATGCAGGACTGCATCGTGAGGGCAAAGGCTTTTTTTGTTGCCCCGATGTACAAACCATTTTCAAACGGAGGGCAGAGACATGATAACCCCAAGCTGTGATGAAATTGTAAAACTTGCGGCGGATTATGCGACCATTCCGGTCTGCCGCGAGATCTATGCGGATATGACCACGCCGATCGCGCTGCTACGGCGGCTGCAGGAGAAATCCGGCCGTTTCTTCCTGCTGGAAAGTGTGGAGGGCGGCGAGAAGTGGGCGCGGTATTCCTTCCTCGGCTATGACCCGATTTTGCGTGCAACCTGTAAAAAGGGTACGGTCACACTTGAGGGCATGCAAAACCGCACGGTACAGACGGATAAACCGCTCGACGTCCTGCGCGAGGTGCTCGCGGCATACCGCGCGCCGCGCATCGAGGGCATGCCGCCGTTTACCGGCGGGTTTGTCGGGTACTTCGCCTATGCGATGCTGGGTTACGCCGAGCCGCGCCTCAGCATCAAAAGCGGCGATTGGGACGACTTCGACCTGCTGCTGTTCGACAAGGTGATTGCCTACGACCACTTGAAACAGAAGATCGTGCTGGTCGTCAACATGCGCACGGACAACGTGATGGAGAACTACGGCAGGGCGTGCGCCGAGCTGGAAAGCATGGCCGCGCTGGTGACCGGCCAGAGCCCGCTCCCGCCGCTGAAGGTCACGGGAAAGCCGCAGTTCACCTGCAACGTGACCGAAGGGCAGTATGCGGAGATTGTGAACAGGACACGGGAGTACATCTTTGACGGCGACATTTTCCAGGCCGTGCAGTCGCGGCAGTTTACAAGCCCCTATGCGGGCAGCCTGCTCCCGGCCTATCGCGTGCTGCGCACCACCAACCCCTCGCCGTACATGGTGTTCCTGTCCATAGACGGGGACGAGATCATGTGCTCCTCGCCGGAAACGCTGGTGCGCTTGCAGGACGGCCGCCTGACCACCTTCCCGGTCGCGGGTTCCCGCCCGCGCGGCGCGACCCCGGCGGAGGACAAGGCGCTCGAGCGCGAGCTGCTCGCGGATGAGAAGGAGCTTTCCGAGCATAACATGCTGGTCGACCTCGGGCGCAACGATCTGGGGCGGGTGGCAAAGGTCGGTTCAGTCGAGGTGACCGATTATATGATGATCCACCGCTATTCCAAAATCATGCACATCTGTTCACAGGTCGAAGGCGAACTCGCGGCCGGCCGCGACGCGCTGGATGCAATCGAGGCAGTGCTGCCCGCGGGCACGCTGTCCGGCGCGCCCAAGATCCGCGCCTGCGAGATCATTGAAGAACTGGAGCACGAGCCGCGCGGCGTGTACGGCGGCGCGCTCGGGTATCTGGACCTTGCAGGCAACATGGACACCTGCATTGCCATCCGCATGGCGGCGAAGAAAAACGGCGTGGTCACTGTGCAGGCGGGCGGCGGCATTGTGGCGGATTCCGTGCCGCAGAACGAATTTCTGGAAAGCGCAAACAAGGCGCGCGCGGTGATAAACGCGATCGAGCGCGCAGCGGAGGTGGACGGCTGATGATACTCCTGATTGACAACTACGATTCCTTTTCCTACAACCTGTACCAGCAGGCCGCAGCCATCCAGCCGGACATCCGGGTGGTGCGCAACGACGCGGTCACGGCCTCGGAGATCGAGGGGCTGAATCCCTCGCACATCATCCTGTCGCCCGGCCCGGGCTATCCGAAGGACGCGGGCGTCTGCGAGGACGTAATCCTGAAGCTCGGCGGCCGCATCCCGATCCTCGGCGTATGCCTGGGGCACCAGGCGATCTGTGAGGCGTTTGGCGGGCAGATCGTGCACGCGAAGCGGCTGATGCACGGCAAGCAGAGCATGGTGGAAATTGACACAGATGAGCCGCTGTTCCGGGGGCTGGCGCGCAAGGCGCTGGTTGCGCGGTACCATTCGCTGGTAGCGGAGCCGGCCGGCCTGCCGGACTGCCTGAAAGTTACCGCGCGGGACGAAAACGGCGAGATCATGGCCGTGCGGCATAAGGAAAAGCCGGTCTACGGCGTGCAGTTCCATCCGGAGTCGATTTTGACCCCGCAGGGCGATTTGATCATGCAGAACTTTTTATCGATCCATTGAACCAAGGAGGCAAACCATGATGATACAGCAGGCAATCCACACCGTGATCAACGGCAGGGATCTGGACTATGATACCGCACGCGCTACCATGCAGGAGATGATGAACGGCACGGCGACCGACATCGAGATGGCGACGCTGCTCACCGCGCTGCGCATGAAGGGCGAGACCATCACGGAAATTACAGCGTGCGCCGAGGTTATGCGCGAAAAGGGCGCGCATATCGAGCCGAAAGGCGCAGTGATGGACATTGTCGGCACGGGCGGCGACGAGGTCGGCTCGTTCAACATCTCGACGACCGCGTCCTTTGTCGCGGCGGCGGGCGGCGTACCGATTGCCAAGCACGGCAACCGGTCGGTGTCCTCCAAATCGGGCGCGGCGGACGTGCTGGAAGCGCTGGGCGCGGCGCTCGACCTCACCCCCGAGCAGAACGAGAAGGTGCTCGCGGACACCGGCATCTGCTTCCTGTTTGCGCAGGGCTACCACAAGTCGATGAAGAATGTCGCACCTGTGCGCAAGGGCATGCGCGAGCGCACGCTGTTCAATGTGCTGGGGCCGCTGTCCAACCCGGCGCGCGCAACCATGCAGCTGCTCGGCGTGTATGATGAAAAGCTGGTCATGCCGATGGCGCAGGTACTCTCCAACCTCGGCGTGACGCGCGGCATGGTGGTCTGCGGCGGGGGCATGGACGAGGCCAGCCTGCTGGGCGAAAACAGGGTGTGCGAGATCCGTTTCGGCGAGCTGACGCCGTATTCGTTTACGCCGTCCGACCTCGGCCTGCCGTCCTGCACCGTGGCCGACCTGCGCGGCGGCTCGCCGAAGGAGAACGCGCAGATCACGTGCGACGTGCTGTCCGGCAGGGAAAGGGGCGCAAAGCGCGCCGAGATATTGCTCAACGCGGGCATTGCGCTCTACCTCGGCATCGACGGCATCCAGCTTACGGACGGGATCCAGGAGGCGGCGCGACTGATCGACGGCGGCGCGGCGTATGACAAGCTCGGGCAGTTTATCCGCGCGACGCAGGAGGTATCCGCATGATCCTGGACGAACTCGCCGCCCACGCGCGCGAACGGGTCGCGGCGGCCAGGGCGCGCGTCCCGCTGGAAGAGATCAGAGCGCGGGCCGAAGCCCTGCCGCGCGGGGATTTCCGGTTTGAAAAGGCGCTTGCGGGCAAAGGGACTGCATTTATCTGCGAAATCAAAAAGGCAAGCCCGTCCAGAGGCGTGATCGACCCGCAGTTTGATTACATCGGCATTGCGGGGCAGTACGAGGAAGCGGGCGCGGACTGCATTTCCGTGCTGACCGAGCCGAAGTGGTTTCTCGGTTCGGATGATATCTTCCGCGCGGTACGTCTGACGGTTGACGCGCCCATGCTCCGCAAGGATTTCACGGTAGACGCATACCAGATTTACGAGGCCAGGGTGCTGGGCGCGGACGCGGTGCTGCTGATCTGCGCGCTGCTGGATACGGACACCCTGCGGGAATACCTTGCCATCTGCGACCAGCTCGGCCTGTCCGCCCTCGTGGAGACGCACGACGAAGCGGAGATGCAGTCCGCAGTCGCAGCAGGCGCGCGGCTGATCGGCGTGAACAACCGAAATCTCAGGGACTTTTCGGTCGATCTGGGCAACGCGGCAAGGCTGCGCGCGGGTGCACCGGAGGGGACGATCTTCGTCGCGGAGAGCGGCGTATCCTGCCCCGAAGACGCGGCCAAACTGCGGCAGGCGGGCGCGGACGCGATCCTGGTGGGCGAGTACCTGATGCGTTCGCCCGACAAGCAGGGCGCATTGCAGGCCCTGCGGGAGGCGGCGAAATGAAGCTCAAATTCTGCGGCCTGACGCGGGAAGCGGATATCCGCGCGGCGAATGAAGCCATGCCGGACTACATCGGTTTCGTGTTCGCCGAGAGCCGCCGCCGCGTGACCGATGAGCAGGCGGCGCGGCTGCGCGCACTGCTGGCGCCGGGGATACAGGCGGTGGGCGTGTTCGTCAATGACGACCCCGCGCACATCGCGGCGCTGGCAGACAGCGGTGTGATCGACCTGATCCAGCTGCACGGCGGCGAGAGCGCGGCCTATATTGAACGCCTGCAGACCATGACTGCCGCGCCCATTATCTGTGCGGTGCGTGTGGGGACGAATGAAGATATAGAACGCGTAAAATCCTATCCGGTGGAGTATTTCCTGCTGGATGCCTATGTAAAAGGTGCCTATGGTGGGAGCGGGGAGACATTCGACTGGTCGCTGATCGGAGCGGTCGGCAAGCCGTATTTCCTCGCCGGGGGATTAAACGAAAGCAATATTGCCTGCGCGATGCAAACGGGCGCGTATGCGCTCGACCTGTCGAGCGGGATCGAAACGGACGGCGTCAAGGACGCCGGGAAAATGCGCCGCGTGGCGGCGCTGGTCAAGGGAGGACAACCATGAGCAAAGGACGGTTTGGCGTACACGGTGGGCAGTATATGCCGGAAACGCTGATGAATGCGGTCATTGAGCTGGAACAGGCGTATGACCACTATAAAAACGACCCCGCCTTTCAGGCGGAGCTGAACGATTTGCTGAACAACTACGCAGGCCGCCCGAGCCGCCTGTACTATGCGGGGCACATGACGCACGACCTCGGCGGCGCAAAGATCTACCTCAAGCGCGAGGACCTCAACCACACGGGCGCGCACAAGATCAACAATGTGCTCGGGCAGGTGCTGCTGGCGAAAAAAATGGGCAAGACCCGTGTCATTGCGGAAACCGGCGCAGGGCAGCACGGCGTGGCGACTGCAACCGTCGCCGCGCTGATGGGCATGGAGTGCGAAGTATTTATGGGCCGAGAGGATACCGAGCGGCAGGCGCTCAACGTCTACCGCATGCGGCTGCTGGGCGCGAAAGTACATCCGGTGGACAGCGGTACGGGCACGCTCAAGGACGCAGTCAGCGAGACCATGCGCGAGTGGACCAGCCGCATCGAGGACACGCATTACGTCCTCGGCTCGTGCATGGGGCCGCACCCGTTCCCGACCATTGTGCGCGATTTCCAGGCGGTCATTTCCAGGGAGATCAGGGAACAGCTGATGGAAAAGGAAGGCCGCCTGCCGGATGCGGTGCTGGCCTGCGTGGGCGGCGGCTCGAATGCCATCGGCGCGTTCTATCACTTCATCGGGGACAAAGGCGTACGCCTGATCGGCTGTGAGGCAGCGGGGCGCGGCGTGGACACGGCGGAGACCGCCGCCACCATCGCCACCGGGCGCTTGGGCATCTTCCACGGCATGAAGAGCTATTTCTGTCAGGATGAATACGGCCAGATCGCGCCGGTGTATTCGATTTCCGCCGGGCTGGACTATCCGGGCATCGGGCCGGAGCATGCGTACCTGCACGACATCGGCCGTGCGGAATACGTCGCCGTCACGGACGACGAGGCGGTGGACGCGTTTGAATACCTGTCTCGCACCGAGGGCATCATCCCGGCCGTTGAGTCCGCACACGCGGTCGCGCACGCAATGAAAATCGCGCCGCAGATGGATAAAGACCAGATCATCGTCATCAACATTTCCGGCCGCGGCGACAAGGACTGCGCGGCGATCGCGCGGTACAGAGGGGAGGATATCCATGAGTAAGATCAAACAGGCGTTTGCCCGCGGCAAGGCGTTTATCCCGTTTGTCACCTGCGGAGACCCGTCGCTTGGGGTGACCGAGCAGCTGGTATACGCGATGGCGGACGCGGGCGCGGACCTCATTGAGCTGGGCATCCCGTTCTCCGACCCGACGGCCGAGGGCCCGGTCATCCAGGCGGCAAATGTGCGTGCGCTGTCCGGCGGCGTGACGACGGACAAAATTTTCGACATGGTGCGCCGCATCCGGCAGAAAACCGATATCCCGATGGTGTTCATGACCTATGCCAACGTGGTATTTTCCTACGGAGCGGAAAAGTTTATCCAAACCGCAGCGGAAACCGGCATGGATGGGTTGATCCTGCCCGACCTGCCCTATGAGGAAAAGGGCGAGTTCGACCCGCTCTGCAAACAGTACGGGCTGGATCTGGTCTCCCTGATTGCACCGACCTCGCACGACCGCATCCGCATGATTGCGCGCGAGGCCGAGGGGTTCGTGTACTGCGTGTCCTCACTTGGCGTGACCGGCGTGCGGTCGAGCATCACGACCGATGTCGGCGCGATGGTAAAGCTGGTCAAGGAGGAACGCGACATCCCGTGCGCGGTCGGCTTCGGCATCTCGACGCCTGCGCAGGCGGCGGAAATGGCGGCAAAATCCGACGGTGCGATCGTCGGCTCGGCGATCGTTAAGCTGTGCGCACAGTACGGCGCGGACTGCGTGCCGCACGTTGGGGCTTATGTGCAGGAGATGGCACAGGCCGTCCATGCAGTATGAGCAGTATGAAAGGGAAAAAGTGGAGGAAAACAACGTTTTCCTCCACTTTTTATC
>DXIC01000116.1 GCA_019113065.1 Candidatus Agathobaculum stercoravium | reverse complement strand
TCCTTTTTATTCACTTGTCCAACATGTATTGTAATCCTACAGCTGCGCGCAGAAGATGGGGGCATATGGTCTTGCCGGAAGGAAAGAAATAGCATATAATAAAAAGTACTGCGGCAGACCCGCAGCATGGGTTTATGCAGAAAGGAGGGGGCGCAGGTGTACCGGGTTGCAGTCTGCGAAGACCAGCCGCACATGCGGGAAGAATTGTGCGGTTTATGCGGGCAGGCGTTGAAAGAGCTGAATGTTCCGTACATGCTCACCCCTTTTGTAAGCGCAGAGGAGCTGGGGGAGGCAATGAAGGCGGGACACGCCCCGTTTGACCTGCTCCTTCTGGATATCGAGCTGGAGGGGAAAAGCGGGCTGCAATTTGCATCCGAGCTGCGCCGGGCGGACGACCGCGTGAGCATTATTTTTGTCACGGGATGCGAGGAATACCTCCGGGATGGCTACGCGGTGCAGCCAATCCATTTCCTGCTCAAGCCCGTGGATTACCCGATGCTGTATGATGCGATCCGCACGGACTGGCGGCTGAACGGCAGCAAGCGCCATTTTGTCCTGCAGGAGGGGGCGCGTACCATCCCGCTGACCGTGCAGCAGGTGCGGTTTGTGGAGAGCTTTAACCACGGTATCCTGATCCATAATGGGGAGGGCAGCTCGTTTTACCGTATCACACTGGCCGAAGCGGAGCGGGAGATCCAGCCGGCAGGCTGTTTCTGCCGCTGCCACAACAGTTTCCTGGTCAATATGGACTGGGTTTCGGAAATCACCCGCACCCGGGTGGTGATGCGCGATGGCGCCCAGATCCCCATTGGCAGGCGGTATTATGAATCCGCGCAGAAAACATTCATCCGTTATATGGCACAATAAGTAAAAACAGAAAAAGCGGCATCCGGCGCAGGGCTGGATGCCGCTTTTTATTCAGCTGCTGCCGGTGCGTCAGGGCAGCTTTAACGCGGTCTGCACGGTAAACACGTCCCCGGTAAAGGAAATATCCAATAAACTGTGATACTTTTCGGCTACGGCATTCATTTGCCGGATGCCGAAGCCGTGGTCTGCCGATTTGGGCTTTTGCGTCGCGGGCCAGCCGGTGGACGGGTTGATGGTGAGCGGGCCTTTGTAAGAATTTTCACAGTGTATTGCGAGGAACCCGTTGCGCAGATGGCAGCGGAACAGGATAAAGCGTTTGTCGGCATCCGGCACACGGGAAGCAGCCTCGATCGCATTATCCAGCAGGTTCATCAGCAGGGAGCATAGATCCCCGTCCGGTATGCCCAGGCTTTCGGGAAGCGAGGCGTGGACCTCAAACCGGATCTGCGCCGCCGCAGCACGCGCGGCAGCATCCTGCAATATGCCGTTGACAACAAAATTCTGCACGAAATAGACCTGGCTGGAAGCGGCTTGCAGCTGTACCAGCTGCGTAAGATAGTCTCCAAGCGACTCGAAATCGCCCTTCCGATACAGCAGGGACAGTGCGGCGATCTGGTTTCTCATTTCATGGCGCAGCCTGGCGGTTTCCCGGTTGTGGCTTTCCAGGGAATGGTAGCTTTTTTCTGCCAGTTCCGCCCGGAAGGAAAGCGCCCGGGCGTCTGCGCGCGCATTGGACAGGGCTTCTACCGAGCCGTAAGCCGCGATCAGCGAGCTTGTGATAATGAAATACAATGTGAGCCAGTAGACCAGATTGTTATATATGCCGTATTGCAGGACTTCGATTGCCAATCCGGAAAGATAGGCGGCAAGACAGCCGCTTCGGGACAGGGAAATCAGCCACGCCCCGGCCAGCGTGGCAGCGGAAATGCAAGACAGGATGCCCAGCCGCCGCCAGAAGGCCAGACGGCGGTTGAGCAGCAGGTAAATCAGGAAAGCGGCAGGGGAAACTGCGCCAAACAGGCTGGTTCCCAGCACACGGGCGGCGGATTCCGGCAGAAAAAGTACGCCGAAGCCCAGCCCCAATGCATGCAGAACGGCCGAAGCGATTGCAACGGCAAGTGCGGGGAGCGTCCAGTCCGGCGTGCCCGCAAGCAGCCGGGCGGCAAAAAGGAAACAGACGAGGATGAATGCCATGCCCAGCATGCCGGCGGGGATGCCGTAGTAGTTGGCATATGCCATATCCGATTGCCCGGCGCGCACAGGGTTTTCCAGACGCGGCAGGGGGAGCAGCCCCATGCCGCCCTCGAGCGGGCGGCAATCCAGTTCGAGCGTCCGCCCCGCGGCGCCGGACGGCAGGGGGATTTCTATCTGGGACAGGCCGCTGGCGCCCGTTATCTGGGAAGGTGCTGCACTGCGGTAGAGCTCTGCGCCGTCCAGCCGCAGGATCATTTCGGCTCCGGATACTTCGAGCAGCAGCTGCTCATCACTGGTTTCGGGTAAAACGGCGGTAAACCGGTAAAAGTCCCCTTCGCCTGCCGGGTGCAGGGTCAAGGCCGGATCAGAGAGGTCGAGCGCGTGCTGCGGCTCCCCGTTTGCCATGAACATGGCGGATTCCCACTCCAGATAGGTGACAGAGGAAGACACCCTGCCGAAAAGGGACAGGAATGCAAACAGGCCGGCACATACCAGTGCGGCCAAAAAAACAATGCCCCATTTGAGCACCCTGCCCCTTTGCACAGCCATATGCGAACACATCCCTTTGTCTCGCTTTTTATTGATATTGTAAAGGGAAAAGGGGGATTTCGCAAGTACGGTTACCAAACGACAAAGATCCGCTACCAAACGACAAACACGGCCTGTGCCCATCCATGCTATAATCGTTTTGAAAGGTTCAGGATATTTTACGAAAGCGGATGGGGACGGAGAGGCTTTCCCATTCCGGCCCCCGCAGGGACACTGAGGGGCATGCTTCAGCACAAGGAGGAATAAAAATGGTACAGCAGATGAACAGGTTTGCGTCCGGTGCGCACAAGGGAAAGGGGTAAGGCATATGAGGAAAACAGAATGCAGACGGGTATTGTCCGGCCTGCTGGCTGCGGCGATGGTCGTGGGGCTGATCCCTGTGCTGCCGGGGCTGATCCCGAGCGCAGCGGCAGTAACTGAAACAGACGCATACGGCTTTGATCTGACACGGCCGGATAAAAGCGTATTTGACCCGGATGACGGGCAAAACCCCTATGGATCAGGCAAATTCAACTTTAACCCCGTAACCGAGCTGAATGTGTATGAAGGAGGCGGCAGCGGGCAGAACAGCGCGACTTATGACCTGGATGCAGTTAATGACGCGGATGCCCTGTTCGGCTCCGGCAGCCTTACACAGATCAGTTCGTCGCTGACGGCAAGCGCGAAGTACACGAACTCGACCAATCACCTGATGCATGCCAACGGTGTGGCGTTCGACCCCACGGGTTCGGGGCGCGACGACTATATCATGTACTATGGCTTCAGCAGAGGATCGGGAAACAATACCCCTTATACATTTCTGTTGAAGGCGGATGCGGATAGCGGCGAACTGCCGCGCTCGCAGCCGGCCGGCGGCGTCAGCGGCAATACCGGCAATGCGTTCCGTTGGGTGGACAACCTGGACCGTGACAACGGCACAGGGTATACCTCTATCGCCGCCGGCGACTTTGACGGCGACGGCCGGGACAGCGTGGTCTACTATGTGCCCGGGGATAATACATACGGGGTCGATATGACCCTGCAGGAGCAGACGTTTTCGGCGTCGGGCGCAATGGATTCTGCCCGGCAGGTGCTGAATGTGGGAAACCTGCGATATGGTAACCGGACGTATTCCACCATACAGCATTATGGTACGGATAATTGGGATGATTACAATGAATGCGTAGAGCGCAACACGGCAATGGTTTACCTGTCTGCGGCAGATGTGGACAGCGACAACAAGGACGAGCTGCTTGTAACGATCTCATTAGGTGATTTGTTCCGGGAGAACGCGAGCGCACTTACCGACCGCTCGTCGGTGCTGATCGTCATGGATCAGAATAACGGCGCATGGAGCCAAACCTATGCGCAGCAGATGACAGGTATCCAGTCCACCGAACAGGTCGGCAAGCATACCGGAGCGTATTACCTGCGCTCCGCTTCCAGCGAGGCCGGCGACATTGACGGCGACGGCAATATGGAAATTGTCACCCTTGGCAGCGGCGGCTATGGCCAGAGCAATAACGAGGATCTGGTTGCCGGAACGGTGATGCTGGCAATCATTACGGAGTGTGAAAATGGTGCATATTCCGTAAGGACGAACGGGGAGGGCAGGATTGTCGGCAATGTGCTGCGGAACCAGCAGCAGGGGAACTGGGTCGGCTTCTGGTCGGATAACGCTTCCCTTGCGCCGCAGCCGCTGGCACTGGCCGCGTTTGACGGCTTTGGAACAGCGGAATATATCGTCGCCCGCGGCAAGATATACCAGTATAATACGGATAACGGCACGATCGGGATGCTTGATGTGGAAGACGATATTTATAGCCTGCTCAGCACCTGCTATGGGATGGGCAGGCCTGTGGTCGGCAATTTCGATGGCAATGCCGAGGGAAGAGAGCAGGTACTGTTCGCCCTCGAACGCGGAACGAACGGAAACAATTTCCGCATCGGCGGCTACCGCTATCAGCCGACCAGCGGCGGCAGCGGCAGCCTGAGCACTGATACGCGCGGCCTTGAGGCTGCAAACAAGCTGGCCAATATCACGCAGGGCTGGCGCCACAATTCTTTGTGCCTGGTGGCAGCAGACGCGGATACCAACGACGGCATGATGGCCCAGTACAAGAGCAAGGAATATACCTACACCGACCCGGAGGTCATGGCGATCCTGGAGGCCAGCCCGTATTTCGGCGACCTGCGGGAGGAGTATTCCGACAACCCGGGTTCGACCAGCTTTGGCTTGGGTTCGGGTTCCAGCGCCGGCTCCAGCGAGACCGCTTCCACAACCGCAGGCGCCTATTTCAGCTTTGAGCAGGATTTCTCTGTTTTCGGCGTAACGGTGGCCAGCATGGAGATGGAAGCTGCCTATGAAGCGCAGTGGGATGAAGAGTATGCGATGGACACGACCTATGAAACGCAGATGTCCTTCAATACCGGCCCGAACGAAAACCAGGTGGTCCTGCTCCGCACGCCGGTCATCGTATACCATTATACTGCGTGGGACACAAATGGGAACGAATTTGATATGCATGTCAGCTCGGCGCAGCAGCCGTCCTATGTGATGATGTCCGTGGAGGAGTATAACGCTGCTGCATCCGGCATGGGCGGCGATGTGATCGGGGAGGATATCATTTCCAATACGCCCGGCGTGCCCGGCAGCTACCGCTCCAGCATGTCGGAATTCGGCGCAAACGCGACGGCGGCACAGAGCGCGAGCATTGCGGCCGGTTATGGCGGCGGTACTACCGAGCTGACCGTGACCAAGGCGACAAGCTCCACCCTGACCACCAGCCTGACCCACAGTATCACCACCAAGGCGGGCGCCGGTGCGGGCGGACTGACCATCGGCGCAAGCGGCGGCACGGCAAGCGGGACGGGCAAGAGCGTTACCGATACCACATCCGTCACCCGCGCGGGTGAAGTTATGCAGATCCCGAGCCAGTATCAGGGCAGCTACGGCTTTAACTGGAACCTGGTGACCTGGGACGCGACGCTGGGCCGGGGCGAGGACAGCTATACTGTCCCGGTTGTCAGCTATCTGGTAACCAATGTGGTGGAACCGCCTGCGGTGCCGCAGAATGCCTATGCGGAATCCAATGAGAACGGCACGGCGGTGACCGTCAGCTGGGAGGGCGGGTACAACTCTGCCAGCCGGTATGAGGTTTACCGCTATCTGGGCGACTCCGCCCCCAACCCGTACTACCTGATCGGTTCGGTAGACGGCGGCGATGACCATGAGGGCGTTTATTCCTTTGCCGACGAAGAAGTGCAGCCGGGCGAGGAATATGAATACAGCGTCCGCGCAGTCGGTGCGGACGGCCGCGTTTCCAACTACTCCAGCCCGATATCTGTCTGGACCGCTTCGGACAGCGTCATCACGATCACAAAGCCGCCTCGGAATGTCGGCGTATTACCGGGCGGCAGCGCTGCATTCCAGGCGGAGGTAAATGCGCCGTCCGGCGTCAACCTGTCCATGGCGTGGCAGCAGCGGCAGGCAGGGAGCAGCGCATGGCAGACCATCCCCAACACCTCGGGCAATACGCTGCGCCTGAACGGCGTCACTACGGAGATGGACGGCAACCAGTACCGCCTGCTTGTGACCGCAATGCAGGACGGCGAGCCGTCTTACCTCTATTCCAGCCCGGCTACGCTCTCGGTCGGCAGGGTGGACAGCACCACAACGCTGACTGCGGATACGGGCGAATCCGGACAGGCGACCCATACGGTGACAGACAGGACGGAAACCGATACGGTCGCAAACTCGGTTTACCGGCTGGGCAGCGACAGCTATACCCGGTATGCGAATGTATATGCGGGCAATCCGGACACGGATTACGTCTATTTGAGCCCGGATGGATATTACCTGCTGGACGGCGTGGAATTCCATCACGAAAGCGATACTATCTTTGTCGGCGAGGGCGGCCGGAGGACAGCGCTTACCGGGCTGGCAAACCGTCTGGTCACGGACGGGAACCGGGTCTACGGCCTGCTGAACGACCTGCATTCCACCATACAGAGCACACAGGCGATCGGCCCGGAAGGCAGTGCAGTCACCTATAATGTGTTCACTGCACGGGGCATTGCGATCCCGGCAACCGAGGCAGGCACCTCGGAGGAAGAGGTACAGGTAGGCGCGCAGGATATTTCTGTTCTGACGCTGTACCAGAAGGCCGATGGCCCGGATGACACGTTCTATGTCCAGCTGGAAGGCGATTTTGATGCGGACGGCACCATGATCCTGACGCCGGTAACGCCAGATGCCGATGGTTCGGAGACCACGCTGGCAAACCTGACCTATTTCGGCACGCCGGAGGCGGACTGGGCGGATGAAACGGAGACCGAAAACGGGTATGCCGTCTACCGGGTCGGCGACACGGACGCAAATGTCTATACATTGGGCAGCGATACGGCAATCCGGTATTTTACCCGCGATACAGCGGGGGAGTATGTCCCGCTGACCCTGCCGGATGCTGATGAATTCGGCACGGTGGATGAATTTGGCATGATTTCCAACCGGGTGCGTCTGGGAGAGGCCAGCACGACCCGATACACTGTGATCAACGAGAGCAGCCGCACGGTGAACGGCGACCCGGTCACATTGACCGCTACGGTGACGAATGGGAGCGGCGCTGCGGTGTCCGGCCTGATCGAGTTTGAAATCGTCAACAATGCGACCGGGGTCAAGAGCGGCGGCACAGCGAGTATCAACGAAAACGGACAGGCTTTCTGGACGTGGACGCCGGCCGAACCCGGGGTCTATACCATCACGGCACAGTATCAGGGCAACGACCAGCTTCTGGTCTCGCTCGGCGAGCTGACCTATTATGCATATGGCGAGCAAACGGCGGATGGCTCCGCAGACGGTTATGAGCTGGTTCAGCCGGAGTCGCTGGTGTATGGCAACGCACTGGACTTCCGGGTAAACCATTGGACAATTAAAGACGGCGAGCGGAACGATTCGCTTTCCGCAGACTATGATTTTACGGCTTACCGGTATACGGACGGCCGATACCAGGAGGAGACCGGCTGGAGCAACGGCAGCATCCTGCTCCCGGGCGACTATCGCATCGAGGCGGAATCCGGCGGCACGGTGGTGGCCAGCAAGCTGGTGACCGTGTCCAGGCGGGCGCTGACGGTTTCGGTACCGGCGATCGACCCGATCCGCAGCGAAAATCTGGAGTACTACGACTGGGATGCGGTTGCACTTGTATTTGACGGCCTGATTGCGGGCGACGATTACCGGGGCCTGTTCCATCTTAACCACGATAACGTGGCTGCCGCTGCGGGCAGCTACCCGCTGTCGGTTGCTGTGGACACGGATGATCCCGGTTACAGCAGCCTGACCGCAAAGTACAGCCTGACTTTGCAGGACGGCACGGTACGGGTTACGGTAGGCGAAGTGCAGGTGAACTATGCGGCCGGTGAAGGCGGCGCGCTGGCAGTCCGCAACCAGAGTAGCAGTGCGGAAGAGGTGGCAAGCGGCAGCACCGTTCCGGTCGGCAGCACGATCACCTTTACGGCAGAGCCTGCGCAGGGCTACGAAGTGAGCGGCTGGACGATCAACGGCCGGGTCTGGACCGGCGGCGTCGACGGCGCGATCGGTTCGATCCAGATCGACTGGGATAATTACAACCAGCTGCGTGTAGAAAACCTTTCGGACGAGATCGATGTACAGGTACAGTTTGGAACGGGTACCCATGCAGTGTCCTTCGGCGTGGAGCAGGGGACGGAAGCGTTCGGCTCGCTGACCGCGCAGTACAGGGACGAAGCCCTTGAATCGGGTAAGCAGGTCGTCAGCGGCAGCCCCGTGGTGTTCACCGCGCAGCCTGCCGGCGAGGAGTACATCATCACCCGCTGGACGGTCAACGACCAGGTGCAGACCGAAGCGGATGGCTCGAACTATACCGGCGATACGCTGACCATATACAGCATCGACGCGGATACCCATGTTACCGTAGCATTCGAGCAGTATGAGGAGCTTACCGTCGATTACGGGGCGGGCCCCGGCGGCACGATCCGGGCAAATGTGGACAGCGGCGCGGTTGTCGGCACCGGCGATGCGGTGGCCTTTACCGCAGAGCCGGATGCAGGGAATATGGTAGCGAAGTGGTCGGTCAAGTGGGGCGACGGTGAATTTGCCGACGTCACCCGCGACAACATGGACGAGCTGGGCGTGCATATGGATCACCATCTGTCCGGCAGGCTTACGGCCAATATGACCAACGATCTGGAAGTCCGGGTATCCTTTGAACCGTACATGGGCTATGCTGTCCCAGTAGGCGAGCCGGGGGTTTACACCATCCGCGATGATGTGGCTGTGCATCCGGCCGATCCGGCGCGGGAAGGCGAAGTCCGCCGCGGCGGCGACCTGACCTTCACCATCGTGCCGGATGACGCGGCAGCGGGCAGCATGGACGGCCTGGTCATCAACGGCTGGGACTGCTTCACGCAAAGCGGGGAGCCACAGGGCTGCGAATCGGTTTCCAGCGTAAAGAACGCGGACGGTTCGTACACGGTCACCATCACCGGTGTGTCCGGCGATATTTCGATCGTACCCGTGACCCATCAGATGAACATTGACGAGGGCCTTGCAGGCTACGAGATCCCGCAGGCGCTGATCGACAAGGGCTTTGACACCGTGGACAGGATCCAGTCTGCGCTGCATGCTTCCTTCACCGGCAGCGAGGACGGCATTGCCTTCTATGACATCACACTGCAATACTGGAACGGCACTGCGTGGGCAGACGTCAGCGAGGACAGCTTCCCGGAAGAGGGCGTGGATGTGACGCTGCCCTATCCGGACGGCACGGACAGCAGGGACACGTTTGCGGTGGCGCACATGCTGTCTGCCGGCGCGGACGCAGGACAGGTTGAACTGCTGGAGGTAAGCAATACGGAGGACGGGCTTGTATTCCATACAGACAGCCTCTCGCCGTTTGCCGTCAGCTGGACGCGGTATGAGGAACCGGATGAGCCGGGCGGCGGCTCCGGCGGCGGTGGCGGCGGTGGCG
>DXIC01000115.1 GCA_019113065.1 Candidatus Agathobaculum stercoravium | reverse complement strand
CGTTTCCCTGTGCGCTGCGGCACGGAGACCGCCCGGTTCCGGGTATACAGAAGCCGCAGGGCAGACGCCCCGCGGCTTTTTGCATTCGCTATTCGTCTTTTCCGCCGGTCAGCGCCAGCACTAAGCCCGCGATGCCGCTCAACAGTGCCAGCAGGTTCCATGGCACATCGCCAATCACCGGTATCCACGGAGCGTCCCCCTCCACCAGCATCAGCAGAATACCAAAAAGCAAGAGCGCAGTGCCTTTCCACAACCGATGCACCGTATTACCCCCTTTGGTTACTGTGCAGTATAGTTGCCGGTCAGGCCGCCGCCTGCGACCGTGACCACCTTGTCCGCCAGCAGGAAGTTGATCTCCCCGTCCGCGGACTTCGCGGTCTCGCCCGTCACCGCGGCTGTACCCTCGGTGCCGTCCGAAAAGGCGTAGGCAAAGGAGCCTTCCTCCTCCTGCGTGACCGTCAGCGACAGCCCCGACGCATTGACGTATGTACCCGGCCAGCCGGCCTGCTCTTCCGCCTCTGCATCATACAGCGGGAAGGACGTATAGTCCTCCAGCACGCCGTCGCCCAGATAATAATACTTTTCCCCGGTCTCCCGGTCAATGGCGATCCTGCCCACCGGCTCCCCCGCCGCGTGGCTGACCGCAAACACAAAATACTCGTGCGCCTGCCCGTCTTCCCCGCCGACGGACAGCGTCTCATCGGTCAGTTCCACCGTGTACAGCGCCTCATCAAGCGGCGCGGATACGCGCCCCAGCGCCTCTTCCTCGCTCAGCATGCCGCTGTCATCCTCCAGCAGCCCCGCCTGCTCCGCCTGTTCCAGCGCCTGTACCTGCGGGTTTACCGCGCCCGCCTGCTCAGCCGCCGGTTCCACAACGCTTTCCTGCTGCGTACAGCCGGATAAAAACAGGGTGCAGAGCGCCGCAACTATAATCGATCGTTTCATCCTGCCTGTCCTCCCCGGTTTCCCCTTTTCATACGGATAAGGCGGCACCGCATGCTGCGGTGCCGCCTTTATCATACCGTATCCGGCCGGAAAAAGCAACAGCCAGTTGTCCGTCTGATCGGTCAATCTTCCTTCTTTTTCAGCTTCCTGCGCCAACGGCTCTCTTTTTTCGTCCGTTTAAACCGGTTTTTGACCCGCTCGACAATGCTATCCGTGATCGAATAATATACCGGCGTGATAAACAGCGTGGCGATGGTCGAAACAACCATGCCGGTCATCATGACAATGCCCATCGGGCGCATCATTTCCGAGCCTTCGCCGCCGGAGAACACCATCGGCACCAGGCCGAGAATGGTGGTCAGCGCGGTCATCAGGACCGGGCGCACACGGCGCGGGCAGGCGTTGAGGATTGCCGTGTCCTTGTCCTCGCCGCGCTCCCTGCGCTGCAAGGTATAGTCAACCAGCACGATCGACGAGTTGACCACCGTGCCGGCCAGGATGATAACCGCCAGCAGCGCGACCATGGAGATCTTGTAGCCCAGCGGCCACAGCAGCATCAGCGAGCCCAGCAGGCCAATCGGCAGGATCAGCATGATCGCAACGGGCAGGACAAACGAGTTAAACTGGCTGGCCAGGATGAAGTATACCAGCAGAATCGCAACCATCAGCGCGGTCATCAGCGACTGGGTGGTCTCCGCAATGCTGGAAGCCGCGGTGTCGCCGTCCTCGATCTCAACGCCTTCAGGCAGCTGGTAGTCCGCCAGCAGCCCGTTTACTGCCTGGGTAATGCCGACGCTGTCGCCCGATTCGGACTCGCCGGTAATCGTTACGGTCTCATACTGGTCGATGCGGTTGATGGTCTGCGGGGACAGCTCGGTGTACACGTCCGCCACCATGGACAGCGGCACCGTGCCGCCGGTGGCGCTCGGGAGCTGGAGCGAACGCAGCGCGTCGATATCCTGCGTAAGCGCTTCGTCGCCCGAAATGGTCACGTCGTATTCCTCGCCGCCCATGCGCAGCGTGGTCGCAGTCGAGCCGGTCAGCTCGCCGCGGACCAGCCCGCCGATGGTCGAGGCGCTCAGGCCGAAGCGCGACGCGTTGTCGCGGTTGATCTTGACCGCCACACGCGGCACCTGCTCGCCCGCCGAGGATTCCACGTTGATCGCATCGGGCAGCGCCTCAATCTCCGCTGCAAGGTCGTTTGCGGCCTCGGCCAGCACGTCGTAATCCTCACCCGAGAGCTGCAAACTGATGTCCGAGCCCTCGCCGACCGACATGCTGCTTGCGGAAACCGTGATCTCACAGCCCGCGATGTTGGACAGGTCGCGCCGGAGCTGGTTTGCCACCTCATTCGACGAGCGGTCGCGGTCCTCCAGATCCACCAGCGTGATGGTCACGCTCGCGCTGGATGTGCCCGACATGACCGAGCTTGAGCTGCCGGTGCTGTAATACACCTGCTCCATCTCGGGGATGGTCTGCTCTGCAATGGAGACAATGCGGTCCTGGATGGAGGCAGTCTCCTCCATCGTCGAGCCGTTCGGCATGCCGACCGACACGCTGATCTGCCCCTGGTCCATCTCCGGGATCAGCTCGGAGCCTGCCAGCGCAATGCTCACAACCGAAATCGCGCAGATGCCGAACGTAACCGCAAGCCCCACCCAGCGGCGGGTGATGAACAGCTTCAGCACCTTTTTGTAGTTGCGCATCATCGGCTTATCCGCCATCATGCGCTCCTTGACGCCCGGGTCGCTGGCCGAAATGCGGTGCACGCCGCCGCGGTCGAGCAGGATGTAGCACAGCAGCGGCACCAGCGTCAGCGAAATGATCAGCGACGAGGAGAGCAGCGCCACGATCGTAATACAGAACTCTTTGAACATCATGCCGGTCATGCCGCCGGACAGGCCGATCGGCAGGAATACCGCGATCGTCGTCAGCGTGGACGCAGTAACCGACAGCACGACCTCCCTGGTGCCCTGCACGCAGGACTCCCAGCGGTCGTAGCCGTCCGACCGGTAGTGGAAGATATTCTCCAGCACAACGATCGAGTTATCCACAATCATGCCGACGCCGAGCGCAATGCCGCCGAGCGACATCATGTTGAGCGTGATGTCCAGCGCAAACATGATCAGGAAGGTGAACAGGATGCAGCAGGGCATTGCCACCGAAATCGCCACGGTCGCGCCGATATCGCGCAGGAACACGATCAGCACGATCGCCGCAAACAGCACGCCCATCCAGATGTTGGACATGGCGTTGTCGACCGTCATGTTGATGTAATCCGACTGGTCCATGACCAGATCCCAGTCGAGCGCGTTGTTATCTGCGGTCAGGCTGTCCAGCTCGGCCTTTGCGCGCTCGGCAATATCCACCGTGTTCGAGCCGGACTGCTTGTTGACCGACAGGAGCAGGCATTCCTCGCCGTTTACCTTGGCGAGCGCATCCTGGTCCTTGGGCTGGAGGGAGACGTCCGCAATCTGGTTCAGGCGCACCGTGCCGCCCGCGGGCAGCGAAATCAGCGCGTTTTCCACATCCCGGACCGACTGGTACTCGCCGTCCGTGCGCACGGCCAGCGTCTGCGAGCCGCTGTCCAGCTCGCCGCCCGGCACGGCCATGTTGTCCGCGCCGATCTGCTGCGCAACAGAGGAGACCGTCAGGTTATAGCCGCGCAGGCGCGCCGCATCGGTCTTGACCGCAACCTCGTTCTCGTAGCCGCCCGAAATATCGACCGAAGCCACGCCGTCCAGGCGCTCGAGCGCCGGGGCGAGTTCATCCTCTGCAATCGACTGCATGGTGGCAAGGTCGCTGCCGCGCAGCGCCACCATGATGACCGGCATGGAATCGATATCGATCGACATGACCGTCGGGTCGGAGGCGTCCTCGGGCAGCTGGGACTTGACCATGTCGACGTTATCGCGCATATCGGTCAGCACTTCGTCAAGGTTGACGCCGTAGTCAAACTGCGCGATAACCATGGACATGTTTTCCGCCGACGTCGAGGTCAGCGATTCCAGCCCGGACAGGCTGGCGCATGCGGATTCGAGCGGTTCCGTCACCTGCTGCTCGATATCCTCCGGGCCCGCGCCCGCATAGGTCGAATAGACAATCGCCACCGGCAGCTCCATCTCGGGCATGAGCGCGAGCGGCAGCGACTGGAAACAGTAAAAACCAAACACGGCGATCAGGATGTACACCAGGATGGTCATTACATTATGTTTGATACTATTTTCCGCGATTTTCATAGGGGTTTCATGCCTCCCCGTCCGCGGCGGCGGTATCCTCGTCCGCCCCTTCCGTATCTGCCGCGAAGTCATCCTCGCCGGTCACAATGCGCACTGCTGCGCCGTCCGACAGGTAGGACTGGCCCTTCACGACCACGCGGTCTCCCTCAGACAGGCCGGACAGGATTTCGGTATCCGTGCTGTTGACCAGCCCGGTCTCCACGGGGATGCGCACTGCGGTATCCCCCTCGGCATAAGTATCCACCACAAAGACATACTGCTCGTCGTCCGCACCGGTCAGGATCGCCTCGGTCGGGACGGAAAGCGTGTCGTCGCGGCGGTCGGTATAGAACGTGACGGTGGCAAACGCGCCGATCGGCGGCTCCACGTCGGACGGGAGCGAAACCGAAACGTCATACAGGCTGGTCTGCGCGTTGGCAGCCGCCGGCAGCGCGGAAATCGTGCCTTCCACCATCTCGTCCGACAGGACCGGGATGGTCACCCCTGCGGTGTCGCCCACTGCAAGGTTCATGAACACGTCCTCCGCGACCGAGGCCGTGACCTCTACTTCGCCGTTTTCCGCGATCACGACTGCGGGCTGCGCGGACGACGCCATGCCGCCGCGCACCAGGTTGACCGCGGTCACAGTGCCCGCGCAGGGCGCGGTCACCGTACCCAGCTCCGCCTGGGTGGTAATCTGGTCCATGGACGCCTGGATCTGCGCGAGGGACGCCGACTGCTGCGCCTGCGCCTGCGCTACGCCCGCCTGGGCCTGCGCCAGCGCGGACTGCGCCTGCTGCAGCCCCTGCCGCGCGCTCGTCACATCCTGCTCCGCAGCGGCGCCGACCTCAAGCAGCGCCTCGGCGTTGTCCAGCGCCTGCTGCGCCTGCTCCACGCCGAGCTGCGCCTGCTCCACGCCGAGCTGCGCGGATGCGACCGCGCTGTCGGTAGCGGCCCGGGTAGCGCTGTAAGACTCCTGCAGCGCGCCCATCGTCGAGGTGACGGTCGAGGTGTCCACGGTAAACAGGGTCTGGCCCTGCCGTACCGTATCCCCCTCTTCAACCGAGAGCGTCAGCACCTGCCCCGCAAGAAGCGGGAACACCTGCACCGAGCTGACCGCGGCGACCTGCCCGGTCAGCGAATACGACGCGCTCATCGGGCCGGGGACGACCTCCATCACCTCGACCGCGGTGCCGCTCGGGGCTTCCTCCACGGTCTCCTCCTGCCCGCCGCAGCCCGCGCAGAACAGCATGGCGCCTGCAAGCGCTGCGGCAATCAATCGTTTACTTTCCATCGATGTCCTCCAACTTTTTTGCCTGAGATGAGTTTTGGGCAATGCCGCATCGTGCGGTGTTGCCGTTGCTTATTGGGCTGTGTTGACCGTCACACCCCGCTTTGCCCACTGGTATGTATTATAGGAAGTGAACAGGTCGATCTGCGCGGAAGCCGCTGATTCTTCCGCCGCTGCCAGCGTGTCCTGTGCATTCCTGTACTCCATCCGGGAGATCATGCCGCGGTCATACTGCACCTGCTGCACGGCAAAGGTTTTCTGCGCCTGCTCAAGGTTGGCCTGCGCCGCAGTGAGCGCAGCCTGCTTCTCCCGGATATCCTTATACTGTTCGCGGAACGAAGCCTTTACGTTCTCCTTCTCCGCATCCAGCTGGATCTGCGCCGCGTTATAGGCGTGCAGGTTATCCGTGACGTTATCGGCATAGTCGTCCGAAGCATCCTCTACCGCCTGCTCCTGCGACCAGATCGAATAGCTGTTCTCCATGGCCTGCGCAAGGTCCGCGTCATAGTCCAGCGCGTCCAGCTGCTCCTGCGTCACCGCGGGGAGCGCTTCGGTCTCAAGCTCGGTGCCGAGCGCATAGCCGCATTGCAGCGCAAGCGTGTTGTTCAGGTTTTCCAGCTGGGTCTCGAGCGACTGCCGGTTTGCCGCCAGCGTTTCGCGCTGGCTTTGCAGGCTCTTGAGCGTATTCTGCCCCGCCATGCCGATGGCCACCTGCTTCTCTGTTGCAGCGATGCTGCGGTCGAGCTGGGCAATGCTGCGGTCGGTCTCATTGATGGAATACTGCATGGTTTGCAGCGAGATATAGGTCTCCTCCGCATCCATGCACACCTGGTCGGCCGCGTTCTGCATTTCGCGGCGGGTGCTGACGACCGTTTTCTCCTGATCCTCTTCCGCGTCGTCCTCGTCGTCGTCCAGGTTGTCGTCCTGTGCAAGCGCGGCGTCCAGCTGCGCCTGAAGGATATTCCGCTGCGCCTCGAGCGACGCCCGCAGTGCGTCGGAGCCCTCCCCCAGCTCGCTGATCGCCCGGTCAAGCTCCCGGATCTGCTGGCGGTAGCCGGCGATCTGGTTTTCGAGCTCCAGCGAATCGAAGAAGAAATCGTCCCTTACGTCGGTTTCCTCCGCGCTTTTAACCGTGCTCTCGTACGCCTTGATGGTGATGTTGTTCTCGCGCACGGTCTGCTCCAGCGTGTCAAAGGACAGCTTGACCGGCCCGGCCTGTTCTTCGGTTTCCGTCTGTTCCGCGGCGTCCGTCTGCGTATCCGCCGCATAGGCGGGTGCGCACATGCCGCACAGCAGCAGTGCGGACAGCCCGGCGGCAATATATCGTTTCATCCAAATCTCTCCTTTCGCGTTATGCTGCGGTCGTCATGACGCCCTGTTTGGCCCATTCATACTGGTTATAGGCAGAGGTCAGGTTGAGCTGCGCGATCTCCACCGCATCCTTCGCATTCTCAAGCGTGTCCTGCGCCTGCCGGTAGGCCAGCTCAGAAATCATGCCGCGGCTGTACTGCACCTGGCTCGTGCGGAAGTCCAGCTCCGCCTGCTGCTCGGCTGTGCGGGCTGCATCCAGGGCGGCCCGGCTGTCCGCGACGCCCTGGAAGATCGTTCCAAACGACGACTCGACCGCCTGCTGCTCGGCTGCCAGCGCATCCTTGGCGGACTGCACCGCATAATCCGTGCCGGAAATATCCTCATCGTATGCATTCTGCGCCTGCCGCAGCTCGCTGCGCTTCTGCCAGATGGAAAAGCTGTTTTGCTTCGCCAGCTCCAGATCGTCCTCATAGGACATCTCGCGCAGCTGGCTGTCATAGACCGGCGCGAGCGTCGAGGGCATGACGACGGTATCCGCGTCATAGCCGCAGAGCAGCGCGATGCTGCTGCCCAGGCTTTCGCACTGGGTTTGCAGGGTGTCGATCGTGCGCGCCAGATTGTCGCGCTGGTTGCGGTACAGGTCCATCTGATATTGGCTGATCGTGCCGATGGAGAGCTGCACCTCCGCCACATCGATCGTGCGGTCGAGCGATGCGAGCTGCCGCTCCAGCTGCCCGCGGTTATACTTGAGGTTCTGGATCGTGATCAGCAGGGTCTGCGCGGTCTGCGCCAGCTGCCCCTCGATGTTGTCCGCCTGCCTGCGCACCTGATAGGCCGCATCCCCGAGCTGGAGCAGCGCCATCTCGCCCTGCGCCATCGAGCTGGAAAGGCTCCCTTCCAGTTCTTCCACCTGCGCTTCCAGCAGACTTTTCTGCACCGCATAGGTCTTATACAGGTCGCTTTCCGTGTCAAGCCCCTGCATCGCCTGCTCAAGCCCCTGGATCTGCGCGTTCAGAATATCGATCGGCGAAACCGAGCCGGAACCGCCCGAGGTCCCGGCCAGCGCCCCGCTCTCCTCGATGCTCTCGGCGTTCTCGCGCAGCGCCTGCACGGTCGGGTTGTTCTCCTGCACCGCGCTTGCCACCGCACGCAGCCCCATCTCCCTGACGGCAGGCTCCGCGGGGCCGGCCTGCTCCTCCTGCGCGGCGGGTGCTGCCGCCTCTCCGGCCGCGCCCGCAGGCACAGCCGGAAACGCGCACAGCACGCCCGCCAGCAGCACACTGATGATTTCCCGTTTCATGTTTCGCGCTCGTCTCCTCCTGCTGCTCACAGCAGCTCGCGTGTGATAATGCTTGTGTGGATATATTCGATATCCTGACGCGGCGTCTCCCCCGTCCGCAGCGTATGGGCCAGCACCTCGATCGCGCGCGTGGTCTGCGCGGAAAAGTCCTGGTCAATGATAAAGTCCAGCCTGCCGTCCTCCAGATACTGCCGGGCATACGGCGTCAGGTCATGGCATACCACATGCACCCGCCGCGCGGGACGCGCCCGCTCGAGCGCGTCCATGCAGCCGCGCACGGACTCGTTAGCCATATAGACGCCGCGCAGGCGCGGGTTGTGCCGCACCTGCTGCAATACGCCGTCATAGGTCAGCTCATACTGCTCTACGCTCTCGATCACATGCGCGGTAACGCCGTCGCCGAAGATCTCGTGCAGCCGGTCAAGGAAGCCGCGCACACGCATCCCGTGGGCGGTGAACTCCCGGTTGCCGGTGACGACCAGCACCTCCGCATCCGCTACATACGGGGCGAGCAGCCCCGCTGCAATGCGCCCGGATTTGACCATATCCTGCCCGACATGGTACAGCCGGCGGCTCTGCCGCACCTCCGAGTCGCAGGTCACGACCGGGATGCCCGCGCCGACCAGCCGGTCGATCTCCTCGCTCATGGCGACCGTATCCGGAGCCGTGACGATCAGCCCGCCGATGCCGCGCTCCTCCAGCCGCCCGATGGCCTCGAAATAGGAGCGGTGCGAGCGGTTTTTCAGCTCTTCCACCAGCACGTTCACATCATTCAGGCCGCGGTTGTGCACCGCCACGCGGATGCCCTCGCGCATCCGGCGGATGAAAAACGCGTCCCAGCTGGGCAGGATCACACCGATCCGGCAGGCGCCCCGCCCCGCCCGCGCCGCCTGCCGCTGGGCAGGCGTCTTATAGCCGTATTCGTTGATCATTTTCTGCACACGCTCGCGCACCTCGGGCGCGACATTCGGGCGGCCGTTGACCACCCGGTCCACCGTCCCGCGTGATACGCCGCACTGTTCTGCAATCCACTGTGCAGTTACCTTCATAATAAATGCCCCTTTATGTGTCTATCGCGGCATATATACCGCAATACATCGTACATTTTAGCACAGCAGCCCGGGCTGCACAAGCGATTCCGTCCAATTTAGACATCTGCGTCAGAATTGTTGCATTCTTCCGTGCATTTTTATTTTATGCACAATGCACACCTTTTTTGCACGCATCCGTGCGCTTTGCAGGCGCCATTTTGACCAATCAGCCCCCCAAAAATTGGGCGGTGCGCCGAAATTGGACATGCGCACTTGAAGCGCCCCGCCAAGTGGGCTATAATAAAGTTACCTTATGAAAAGGAGAGGATTACAAATGGGCATTTTGAAAATCGGCGTTGTCGGCTGCGGCCGTATCGGCAAGCTGCACATCAACAACCTGATCAACAGCGTACCTGGCGTACAGGTTGTTGCGGTTGCTGACCCGATGCTGGATAAGTCCGGCGCGCGCGAGTGGCTGGCGGAGCGCAACATCACCAACGTCTCCACCGACTTTATGGA
This sequence comes from Candidatus Agathobaculum stercoravium, assembly GCA_019113065.1. Taxonomy (GTDB): domain Bacteria; phylum Bacillota; class Clostridia; order Oscillospirales; family Butyricicoccaceae; genus Agathobaculum; species Agathobaculum stercoravium. The sequence continues at coordinate 3,883 of DXIC01000115.1, read as the reverse complement.
CGTAATCAACAACCCTGAGGTAGACGTTGTTTTCGTCTGCTCTTCGACCGACACCCACTGCGACGTATCCATGGCGGCTGTCCAGGCCGGCAAGCACGTCTTCTGCGAGAAGCCGATCGACTACGATATCGAGAAGATCAAGAAGCTGCTCGCAATGGTAGAGGAAAAGGGCGTCAAGTTCCAGGTTGGCTTCAACCGCCGCTTTGACCACAACCACAAGGCTGTGGCTGACGCTGTCAAGAACGGCACGATCGGCGATCCCCACATCGTCATCGTTTCCTCCCGTGACCCGGAGCCGCCCCCGGCATCCTATGTTGCGGTTTCCGGCGGTATCTTCTACGACATGATGATCCACGACTTCGACATGGTGCGCTACGTCACCGGTTCCGAGGCTGTCGAGATCTCGGCTGTCGGCTCCTGCCTGGTCAACCCGAACCTGCAGGAAGAGTCCGGTATCCCGGACGTTGACACCGCTGTCGTAACCATGAAGATGGCAAACGGCTGCATCGCTGTTATCAACAACTCCCGTCAGGCAGTTTACGGCTACGACCAGCGCGTTGAGGCGTTCGGTTCCAAGGGCATGGCTGCGGACGGCAACGACCTGATCAACACCACCACCATCACCACGGTTGACGGCGCGCACTCCGAGAAGCCGCTGTGGTTCTTCCTCGAGCGCTACAATCAGGCGTTCATCGACCAGGTTATCGCGTTTGTTGACGCGATCCAGAACGACAAGCCGGTTCCGGTCGGCGCTGTCGACGGCCTGCGTCCGGTCCTGATGGCTAAGGCTGCCACCGAGTCCTGCCGCAACGGCGGTGTTTACGTCAAGGTAGAGGAATAATCCTCATCTTCCGTACATGGTACATGCAAAAAGGCTTCCCGTTTGGGAAGCCTTTTTCTTATGCCGTCCACCCGCCCGCTTGACAAGACGCCGTCCATCTGTTAAGCTATCAATAATGAATGGTAGTTGAGCGAGTCCATGGGACGCAGTGAAACGAAAGTTTCCTGCGTCCTTTTTGTTTGCTCAAAACAGGAAAAGGAGAAGAACAACAAATGCCAGAAAACAAATTTCAGGAAATCATTTTCACCATACTCATGGCTGCGGCCATGGTCTATGGCCTGGTCTGCTACAACATATCGCTCGAACTGGGCGGTTTATCCAACGGGGTGTTTGCCATGGCGCTGGGCGAATGGCCGCTCATGGCCATTGCCGCCATTTTGCTGGAACTGCTCTTTGTCGGCCGTCTTTCCAGGGCTGTCGCGTTCCGTCTGGTCAATCCGGCACAGGTCAGCCCAACGCCTGTCATGCTGGCGGTCTCTGCTGCATCTGTTTGGCTGATGTGCCCCTGCATGAGCCTGCTCGCTTCGCTTCTCTTTAAGGGCGGCTTCCAGAGCGGGCTGCTCTCCATCTGGATTGAGACGACTGTCCTGAATTTCCCCATGGCGCTGCTTTGGCAGTTTTTTGCTGCCGGCCCGGCCGTACGGCTGGTATTCCGTCTGATTTTCCAGCGGCAAACCGCTGCAAAACCGTAAATCCGCTATCCAAATTGCCGCCAAGGCAGCAAAACGGGCCTGGAGCATTGCTCCAGGCCCGTTTCCCATGGTTCCAGCCTTAATTGAAATAGACCAGCTCTTCTTCCGGTTTTTCCGCCGGGATGACCTCGCTTGCGTGCAGCACCGGGCCTTCGCCGCGGTACTGCGGCAGCGCCTCGACCGTAATGGATGCGGTCACGCGCACCCAATCGCGCTGCTTGAGGTCCTTTGCGCCCGGCCAGCGGCAGATAAAGCCCAGGAAGCTGATGTCCTCCGCACAGCAGACCATGCCGAACCGCCCGGGCACGAACGACCCGGCGGGCACGTTCTGCCCGACATATACCTGCCCCAGGAAGCGGACGGTCTTGCCGTCGTACTTGCCCGGGTCGCCCATCGCATCGACATACCATAAGCCGTAGTCCTCAGGCGCAATGTCGATGACGTCCGCGTCCACATCGAACGGCAGCGGCATATTGCGGTTGTAGTCCTCGGAATTGCCGTCCACATCGTCCAGATAAATGGTCGCGCGCGGGTTCATCGCGCGGATGTTCTTCTGATAGAGCATCTCCTTGAGCGCGTCCGTGCAGCGGTTGAACACCACAAGGTCGGCGGTCGTGATATGCTCGAACATCATCGGCCCCATGTTGTTGGAGTACAGCTCAAACGTGGAAGCGTCCACCGTGGTGACGATCTGGTACAGCTCCCAGCGCGCCGGGAAGGCGGCGACCAGGTCGTCCAGCTTCCACATACCGTTGTACTCGATCAGGATGCGGTCGGGGTCGTACTTCTGCTCCACGCGCTTGAGGATATTGGGCGTGAGCCGGTCGGGCGACTCGATCGGGACGATCGCAGTGCCGTAGCGCATCATCTCGCGCTCGTCGTACTCCTCAATGCCCTCTTCGCACAGCAGCAGCGCAGTGCGCTCGTTCTCAGTAAAATCCGGGTCGGCAATGATCTCCTTGATGAACTGGGTCTTGCCGCTTTCCAGAAAGCCGGTGAATACATAAACCGGGATGGGTTCTCTGTTTGGCATTGGAACGCCCCCTTAAGCCACACCGAACAGGGCGGCAATGCGCTCCTCGTCCAGCTCCGCGCCGATGACGCACAGGCGGCCGGTGTAGTCCGCGCTGCCGCGGCGGATTTCCGGTGCCCCCGGCACATAGTCGAAATGCAGCCACTCGCCGCCGTCCGCCGCCGGGACAATGCCCTTGGCGCGCAGCACCGTGCCGAGCGACGGGTCGCCGAGCGCGGTCAGCGCGTTTTTCAGCTCGTCCTCGGTGTACTTATGCGGGGTCTCCACGCCCCAGGAGGTGAACACCTCGTCCGCGTCGTGGTCATGGTCGTGGCCGCAGCCGCAGTGGTCATGATCGTGGTGATGGTGATGCTCGTGCTCATGATCGTGGTCATGGTCATGGCAGCCGCAGGTGCAGTCCGGGCCGTGGTCATGGTCGTGATGGTGTTCGTGCTCATGCTCATGATCGTGGTGCTCGTGCTCATGATCGTGGTCGTGATGATGGTGGTGGTGCTCATGGTGCGGCTCGCGCGCGATCTCGTCGAGCACCTCCTGCACCAGGTCGCGGCTGCCCTCCATGGTCTGGAGCAGCTGCACGCCGGTCAGCTCCTTCCACGGGGTGGTGACGATGCGCGCATGCGGGTTGAGCCCGCGCAGCAGGCCGACAACCTCTTCCAGCCGGTTCGCCGGGCACTCTGCGGTGCGCGACAGCAGGATCGCGCCCGCGTGCGCCACCTGATTTTCAAAAAACTCGCCGAAGTTCTTGAGGTACATTTTGGCCTTGAGCGCGTCGACGACCGTGACAAACGAGTTGAGCGTCACATCCAGATGCGCGTTCTGCACCGCCGTGATGACGTCGGACAGCTTGCCCACGCCGGACGGCTCGATCAGGATGCGGTCCGGGCTGTACTGGTCTACTACATCGTGCAGCGCCTTGCCGAAGTCGCCCACCAGCGAGCAGCAGATGCAGCCCGCGTTCATCTCGTTGACGACAATGCCGGAATCCTTGAGGAAGCCGCCGTCAATGCCGATCTCGCCGAACTCGTTCTCGATCAGCACGACCTTTTCGCCCTTGAGGGCGTCCGCCAGCAGGCGCTTGATCAGCGTAGTCTTGCCCGCGCCGAGAAAGCCCGAAATAATATCAATTTTCGTCATTGTTTTCGCCTCGTTCAATTCAGTTTACAGGTGTTTTCTAATAGTATACCACTTTTTTCGAAAAAAGGAAAGCATTTTAGTTAGCATATGCTAATTCTCGCCCGCCTGCCATGCGCACCAACAGAAAACAGGCCGCATTCTGCGGCCTGTTTCAGTTTATCGAAAAAGTCTTTCGCGCCGCAG
>DXIC01000114.1 GCA_019113065.1 Candidatus Agathobaculum stercoravium | reverse complement strand
AATAAAACCACCCCTTTCGAGATGGTTTTATTATACGTGATACCATGACCATATGCGCAACCGTGCTCGCCGTGCTGGACGGCGCGCTGCTTGTGCGCGACTGCTGCACCTGCCGGCAGATCCTTGTGCACACGCAGGGCACCAGCTGCTTCCGCCCGGGCGACCGCGCCCGCATCCGTTACAGCGGCGCTTCCACACGCAGCCTGCCGCCGCAGATCACAGCAACCGAAATCTGCCGTATCTGCCGCCGCTGCTGACAAAAAAACGGCTCCGGAACCTGGTTCCGAAGCCGTTTTGCTTATACATAGAGGTAATCCGCCATGACCGGCTGCAAGCCGTGCGCCTGAATGGCCGCATAGACCTCATCGACCGAGCGACCGTCCGAGATCTCGAACTGCTCGTCGCCCTTCTCCTCGCCGGAGTGGCCGCCGATGCCGACGTCCACGCCTGCGGAGATCTTGGTAGCAGCGATGCCGATGATGTTGTCGCGGAAGCCCGCCCGCTCGCGCGTCGAGATCGTGATGGACGCGAACGGCATGAAAATGCGGTACGCGCAGACCACCTGCAGCAGCTGCGGCTCGTGCACGTCCCTGGGGTTGATCTTGTCGTTGTTGATGATTGGCCGCAGGCGCGGGCAGGAGAACGCAATTTCCGCATGCGGGTACTTGCGCTGGAGCAGGTACGCGTGCAGGCCGGTCGCGAAAGCGTCCTTACGGAAGTCGGACAGGCCGAGCAGCGCGGCAAAGCCCACGCCGCGCATGCCGCCCATCAGGGCGCGCTCCTGCGCGTTTAAGCGGTACGGGAAAATGCGCTTGTGCCCGCCGAGATGCAGGGTCTTGTACTTGTCCGCATCATAGGTCTCCTGAAACACGGTGACGTAGTCCACACCGCACTCGTGCAGGTAAGCGTATTCGTCTACGTTCAGCGGGTAGATCTCAATGCCGATCACACGGAAATACTTGCGTGCGAGCTTGACTGCTTCGCCGATGTAGCTGACCGGCGACATGGTGCGGCTCTCGCCGGTCAGGAGCAGGATCTCCTGCAAGCCGGTCTCCGCAATGGCTTTCAGTTCCTGCTCGACCTCGTCCATGTCGAGCTTCGCGCGGCGGATTTTGTTATGGCAGTTAAAACCACAATAGATACAGTAGTTTTCGCAGTAATTGGCGATGTACAGCGGCGTGAACATCTGCACCGAGTTGCCGAAATGCTTGCGGGTCTCGGCCTGCGCGCGCTGCGCCATCTGCTCGAGGAAGGGCGCTGCCGCGGGCGACAGCAGCGCGGCGAAGTCCTCCGGCCCGAGCACGTCCCTGTTCAGCGCGCGCTGGACATCGGCGGCGGTGTAGCGGTCCGCGTCGTAGGCGTTCATGCGGGCGATGACCTCGTCCTGGATCTCCGAGCCGATGTTGTCCATGCCCGGCTGGTACGCCATGTGGTCGGTCTCGGCGGTGATATATTTCGCGGAGATGATCTCCTCTTTGGTGTCGTTCATAGGGTGATACCTTCTTTATATCAGATATAATATCGGGTTTTATGCGGTGGAGCGGGCGCGCAATGCGCCCCCCACTTTGGTTTCTTCAGGAACCAAATGCGTATCTAAGGGGGACGGAGTCCCCCCTTGGAAGCAATCAGTCTCGCAGGAAGCCGGTCAGCGGCGAGGATGCCGCGGCGGTCTCGCGCACGCGGCCGAGCCCCGCCAGATACGCCGTGCGGCCGGCTTCAATCGCCTTCTTGAACGCCTCGGCCATGGCCGGGATGTCGCCTGCCGTGGCAATCGCGGTGTTCGCCATGACCGCGGCCGCGCCCATCTCCATCGCTTCGCACGCCTGCGACGGGCGACCGATGCCCGCGTCCACGATGATCGGCAGGTCGATCTCGTCGATCAGGATCTTGATGAACTCGCGCGTGGCAAGGCCCTTGTTCGTGCCGATCGGCGCGCCAAGCGGCATGATGCACGCCGCACCCGCGCTCACCAGGTCGCGCGCGACGTTCAGGTCGGGGTACATATACGGCATGACCACAAAGCCCTCTTTCGCGAGTATCTCGGTCGCCTTGATGGTCTCCTGATTGTCCGGCAGCAGGTACTTGGAGTCGCGCATGATCTCGATCTTGACAAAGTCGCCGCACCCGCACTCGCGCGACAGCCGCGCGATGCGCACCGCCTCATCCGCGTTGCGCGCGCCCGAGGTGTTGGGCAGCAGGGTCACGCCCTCGGGAATGTAGTCCAGAATATTGGCCGCGCCGCCTTCGTTCGCGCGCCGCAGCGCAAGCGTGATGATCTGCGCGCCCGCGTTGTGCACTGCGGCGTTGATCAGGTCGAGCGAATATTTGCCCGAGCCGAGGATAAAGCGGGAGGTGAATGCATGCCCGCCCAGAACCAGTTTGTCTTCCATGTCAGGTAATCTCCTTTTTTGTCCGTTTTCTCATATCAAATGCGCGGTATGGGGCTTCCCGTCAGGGTTCGCGCTCCCCCAGCAGCAGCCGCAGTACCATGGTCGCCTGCTGCGCAGCGCAGAGTGCGACACGCGGCGCCATCAGCCCGATGCCGTCCGCAATATCGCTCGCGCCGTCCCCGCAGACGTACAGCCGCCCGAACCGCCGCTCGGTGCGCATGGCGTTTGCGGAGCCGTACCCCGCCATGCCGCTGCCCGACACGATGGGCGTATCCGGCAGGCGCTCGAGCAGCGTCTCGATCAGCATGGCTTTCTGATCAGCGCGGTCGAACGCTTCGCACACCGCATCACAGTCCGCGAACAGACGCGCGGCATTCGCCGGGATCACGCGTTCCGTATACGTTTCGTAATTTAAGTATGGGTTGATTGCTTCCAGTTGTTCCTGTAATGCGAGTGTCTTGGGGATGCCGATGTCCTTCATCGTGTAATGCTGACGGTTGAGGTTGGTGATGTCCACCACATCGAAATCCACCAGCACCAGCCGCCCCACGCCCAGCCGCGCCAGATGCACCGCAATGTTCGAGCCAAGCCCGCCCAGCCCCGCGATGCCGACCGAGGCGCGGTCGAGCCTGTCCTGTATCGCTGCGCCGTGCCGCTCGACCAGCGCGGCGTGCAGCTCCTCCTGTGTCAGGTACATGCTCAGCCCCCGCCCACGAACTGCACGATCTCAAGCGTGTCCGTATCGCACAGCGGCTCCTCCGCAAAGCGAGCGCGCGGCACAATCTGCCCGTTCTTCTCCACCGCGACGCGCTGCGGGTCGTGGCCGAGCGATTCCAACAGCGACCGCACGGTCATTTTCGCTATGCAGGGATACTCTTTACCATTTACTCTCACAAAATGACCTCTTTTCCGCAAGAAAAATGCCCCGGTCCACCATGCGGTAAACCGGGGCATTTGTTTTTCCGATGCGACAGCTTCCCTACGATGGTGCTAACCAACAGGTTCAAAAGGTTAGGCTCTCGCCCTCTCAGCCGCTCATCGCGGCACCCTTGCTTGCCTTTTCAGTATAGTCTTGCCGGATACGGTTGTCAAGACGCAAATTTCGGGCTATAATAAAAGAAACAAATGTTCGGAAGGAGGGTGCACCGTGGACCGCACCATTCTCCACTGCGACTGCAACTCATTTTACGCTTCGGTCGAGACCCTGCTCGACCCCACGCTCGCGGACGGGCCGAGCGCGGTCTGCGGCGACCCGGAAAGCCGCCACGGCATCATCCTTGCAAAAAACGAAAAGGCCAAGGCGTTCGGCGTGCAGACCGCCGAAACCATCTGGCAGGCCAAACGCAAGTGCCCCGACCTGCGGCTGGTCGCGCCGCACCGGTCGGAATACGTCAAATACTCGCGCAGGTGCAATGAGCTGTATTTGCAGTACACCGACCTTGTCGACCCGTTCGGCATCGACGAATCCTTTCTGGACGTGACCGGGTCGATGCACCTGTTCGGCACGGGCGAGCAGATCGCGGACGAGCTGCGCCGCCGCATGCGCGAGGAGGTTGGGCTGACGATCTCGGTCGGCGTGTCGTTCAACCGCGCGTTTGCCAAGCTGGGCAGCGACTACAAAAAGCCGGACGGCACGACCGTGTTCTCGCGCGAGAATTACAAGGAGCGCGTCTGGCCGCTGCCGGTGAACACGCTGCTGTACGTCGGCAAGCGCGCGGCCGACCGGCTTTCCCATCTGGGCGTGCACACGATCGGCGACCTTGCTGCGTGCGACCCGGCATTCGTGCACCACATCTTCGGCAAGATGGGAGACACCCTGCTGCGCTACGCCCGCGGCGAGGACGACGAACCGGTGCGCCCGTTTTATGAGGAACGCGAGGTCAAGAGCGTGGGCAACAGCATGACCTTCGCGCACAACCTGCTCGGTGAGGCTGAATGCCGCATGGGGCTGACCGCGCTGTGCGACAACGTCGGCCGCCGCCTGCGCAGCCGCGGCATGGTGTGCCAGACCGTGCAGCTCGGCATCCGCGACCCGGAGTTCCGCAACCGCTCGCGGCAGGTGACGCTCGAGCGCCCGACCAACTCCACCCGCGCGCTGATCGAGACCTCCATGGCCCTGCTGCGCGCGCACTGGCCGATGGACAAGCCGGTGCGCCTGCTGTCGGTCACGGCCGCGAACCTGCTGCCCGAAGAACAGTCGTGCGAGCAGCTTTCGCTGTTCGATTCCGCAGATGCCATCGAGCGGCGCGACAAGCAGCACAAGCTCGACCAGACCGTGGACGAGCTGCGCCGCAGGTTTGGGAACCAGTCGGTCATTTTTGCGCATTCCGTAAAGAAAAAGCAGGAAAATACCGAAAATACGCCAAAAAAGCCCGACTGAAAAGCCGGGCTTTTTGATTGCCTTTATCGCGTTTTTTCAGGACCACGCCTGCCGCAGCAGGGCGGCGGCCTCGTTGATCTGCTGTTCGGTCAGGCCTGCGTAGCCCAGTACGAGCGTCGCCTTGGGCGGTTTGACCGGCGGCGTATAGTACGCGGACAGGCCGTACACCCTCACCCCTGCCGCGCTCGCCCGCTCGATCAGTTCGCGCTCGAGCATGCCGTTGCGCATGTGCAGCAGCAGATGCAGCCCGGCTTCCGACCGCGAAACCTCATGCGGTAGATCCGCCAGCTCGCAGTCAAGCGCCGCCATCAGTGCATCGCGCCGCGCCTGATACACCTTACGGCTGCGGCTGATGTGCCGCTCAAACCCGCCCGTACGCATGAACGCCGCCAGCGTATGCTGGTCGAAGCTGGGCACGGTGGAGGAATAGAGCGAAAACCGCTCGTGGTAGCGCGCCATCAGTGCATCGGGCAGCACGAGATAGCCGATGCGCAGGCTGGGCGACAGGCTTTTGGCAAAGGTGTTGACATATACCACGCGCCCCGCGTGATCCAGCTCGCCCAGCGCCGGGATGGGGCGCGACGCATAGCGGAACTCGCTGTCGTAATCGTCCTCGATGATATAGCGCCCGGGCGCGGCGGACGCCCAGCGCAGGATCTCCATGCGGCGGGCGGCGGGCATGACCGTACCGAGCGGGAAATGGTGCGACGGCGTCAGGTAGACCACCGAAGCGTCGCTCGCGGCCAGCGCATCCGCGCGCAGGCCGCTTTTGTCCAGCGGGAGCGGGCGCACCGCCGCGCCGTTGTCCGAAAAGATCTGGTACAGCTTGCGGTAGCCCGGGTTTTCGAGCGCGTACACCCGGTCGCGCCCCAGCAGCTGGATCACCAGATGCATCAGGTATTCCGACCCGGCACCAACCAGGATATTATCCGGTGAAATGTTGATGCCGCGGAAATCGTACAGGTACCGCGCGATCTGCCCACGCAGCTCGGCCGCACCGCAGGGGTCGGTCGCGCGCAGCAGGCGGTCGGAATACTCGCTCAGCACGCTGCGCGACAGCCGCGCCCACGTTGCAAACGGGAAACAGCCGGTGTCCACGATGTTGGTACGGAAATCATACTTGCAGTCGTCCGCAGGCGCGGTATGCGGATGCGGCGCCGCGGCTTTGGGCGCCTGCGCCTGTGCGGGCGCGGCGAGCTGTTTCTGCACGAAATACCCGCGCCGCGGTTCGGAGACGATATAGCCTTCTGCGAGCAATTGGCCATAGGCAGTCTCGACCGTGATCTGGCTGACGCGCAGGTTCGCGGCGAGCTGGCGCTTGCTGGGCAGGCGCGTGCCGCCCGCAAGCGTGCCGGACATGATGTCCGCGCGCACCGCACGGTACAGCTGCTCATATAAGGGTGTTTTGCTGTGCGGGTCAAGATGGTAGGTGAGCATATAATAACCTCCCGTTACTTGGCCGCCGCAAATGCGGCGGCTTCTTTGACCCAGCCCAGCATTTCATCGTCCAGCTGGCTCTCATCCGAAATCAGCATGTGATGTGTCCTGCGGTTGGGATACGGCTCGGCCGCGACCCAGATGCGCGGCGAATCCACCCGGTAGGACAGCCCGAAGCTGACAACGATGGTCGGCTCCCTGACCTTGCGCCGAGGCAGGGACACAAAGGCAAAGCCGTGCCGGTTTTCAAACGTGATCTGGGTTTTCTGCACGCGGATGTGCGTATCCGGGCAGGCGGCCAGCACCTTGCGCTCGAAGTCCTGATAGAGCGCAAGCTCGCGCGGGCGGCGGTCGAAAAACTGCATGGCATCGATATTCGTAAAATCCGGCACGAAAAATCCCCTCCAAACTGGCATTGTTATGATTACAATACCAGCCCGGAGGGGCAATGTCAAGAAGCCGTGAATGCGCCGCCTTTTTTATGGCAATACCGCATCATTTGGCAAGAGCGATTTGCGAGAATATTTTG
>DXIC01000113.1 GCA_019113065.1 Candidatus Agathobaculum stercoravium | reverse complement strand
TGCCTTTGCGCCCTGCCGGGGGCTTTCCGTCCTGCGGACGGTGGACGGCTACCCGCCGCTTTACTGCTCCCCCATGCGTCGGTTTGCGTCGATAGCGTCGATATTTTCTATACCGCCCCGCTATCAAAAATACCGTCGCAACCGACGCATATCGTCGCACCTTACTCTTTTTGCTCTAGCCGTTTCAGAATGATTTTTCTCTCATGCCCCCGCTTATTGTCGTAGAAAATGCCATACTCATTAAGCAACTGGCTGTTGACTACATTTAATTTCCGAGAAAGCACATTCGCCGACAACTGCATATCCGGCAACTGTTTCAGAAGTTCCGTTGCAGTCCCCTCCCACTCCTGCATCTCCTCTGTCAGAAATTCGTTGATTGCTTCAAGTAATGGATTGGGCGGCTGTTTCCACAATTCCGTTTCCGCTTTCTGAAATTTCCAAATACATTGTTCCCGGTCAAATTCGATTGTTAATTCTTGATCGGGCTGGTCACGACCCACAATGTCCATGACCGCCGTATTGTCCGTACGCTTTTTCTTGTGCATGATAAACGCCCCGTCTGCCGCACCGAGAAGTCCGTTTGTGCCGGAAATCATATCAAAACTGTCCTCGGACTCCAACTTGCGGGTATGATGAACCACCAACAAGCAGACCCCATATTTATCGCTGAATGATTTCAGCTTTGTCACAATCTCATAGTCACTGGAATAACTGTACCTGTCCCCGCCGACCTCACGCACTTTTTGGAGCGTGTCAATGATAATCAGCCTTGCGTCCTTATGCTCCTTTATAAAGCCCTCTAATTCTCCGTCCAGTCCCTCGTTCAGTGTCTTTGCCTGCGTTGCGAAATATAAATTGTCCGCACACTCCACGCCAAACATGACGGACAGCCGCCGCTGAAGCCTTGCATAATCATCTTCCAGTGCAAGGTATAATACCGTCCCTTTTCGGACGGGATAATTCCACAGCGGAAGCCCCATTGCCACATGATAGGCAAGCTGCCCCATAAAGAACGATTTCCCCACTTTCGGCGCACCTACAAAGAGATAAGTGCCGCCATACAGGAAGCCGTCCACAACAGGCGTTCTCGGCGGGTAAACCGTATCATACAGTTCTGTCATGGAAACCGTTTGAAGCCCGCCGCCCTGCCCGGATTTCTTCGGGCAATTTGTGGCTTGCAGATTGTTTTTTACGTTTTCATTTGCTATAATTTTTTTGTGGTTTTTATTGTTCGGCTGTTCCCCATCTGCGCCAACAGATGATACGGGAGCAGTCGTTTTTCTTTTTTCTGTCATTCATCTTCCCCTTTCAGACCGTCTAACGTGATTGCGATTACCTGTAATGTGTAGAGCAGTTCGTCATTGTCCGGGCTTACGCTTTCCATGTGCTTCAATTCCTCATAAATTGCCGACATTTGATTTTTCAGTGCCTTATACACCCTCGGATTGCCCTGCACCACAACGTCCCGGCATAAGAGCCGCCTTGTAATATAATCCTGCTTTGTCAGTCCCGACAAAGCCACCAAATCATTCAGTAGCTTTGCTTCTTCATCAGATACCCGGAACGCCACCGTATGATTGCGCCATCTTCCCTTGTAATCAAGTGATTTTTCCATGTTCTTAGTCCTCCTTTGTCATTCTCTCCATTTCCAATTTCTCCGCCATTTCCGTCTGCACCGTAGGGAACAGGTGGGCGTAACGGTAAGTGATTTTCTCTGCTTCATGCCCCATGCGCTCCCCAATCGCCAGTACCGAAAATCCCATGTTGATTAACAGCGAAACCGCACTATGGCGAATATCGTGGACACGGATTTTCTTAACGCCCGCCTGCTTCGCCCCTCGCTCCATTTCGTGATTGAGGTAGGATTTTGTGACCGTAAATAAACGTTCGTCCGGCTTGATGTCATAAAGCATTTTGATGTACTCCTGCATTTCCTCACACAGAAACGGCGGCATTTTGATTGTGCGGTTGCTTTTTTTCGTCTTTGGGCTTGTGATAATGTCACGCCCTTTGGAACGGTGGAAAGTCTTGCTGATTGTGACTGTCTGCTTCTCAAAATCAATATCAGCAGGCGTGAGCGCAAGCAGTTCGCCGGAACGCATACCGCACCAGTAAAGCATTTCAAACGCATAATAGGAACGGGGCTTATCCATCATGGCTTCGGAGAATTTCAAGTATTCTTCTTTCGTCCAAAAGTCCATTTCCTTAACGGCTTCGCTCCCAATCGTCCCTGCCCGTCTTGCCGGATTGTAGGGCAGGTTATAAAAGTTTACCGCATGGTTGAATATCGCCGTCAGTTGTGCGTGTATCGTCCTCAAATAATCTGCGGAATAGGGCTTGCCTTTCTCGTCCCGGTAAGCCATTAACTCATTCTGCCACGCTATCACGTCCTTTGCTTCAATCTCTGCGATTTTGCGGTTTTCAAAGTATGGTAAAATCTTTGTCCGTATCACATGGCTTTTGGACTCCCAAGTGCTTTCCTTGACACGCTGCTTCTTGTCGGCTTCGTACACTTCAAAGAAACTGCCGAAAGTCATATCCAGCTTTGCACCCTGTTTGAGCATTGCTTCATGTTCCCACGCCTGCGCTTCCCTTTTGGTTGCAAAGCCCCTCTTTTGTGTCTGTTTCCTCTCTCCTTTCCAGTTGGTAAAGCGGTAGATTACCCGCCACGTCCCCGTAGCGTTGTCCTTGTATACAGCCATCTAAATCAACTCCCTTCTATTCGCTGTAACATACTTTTTTATGAAAAAATGTAGCGTTCACACGTCCTGCCACCGTCAGATAGCCCTGTTTCTGCATTTCTGCGTTGAGTTCCCTTACAATCTGATAGGCTTTTGACTTTGACACACGCAGTTCCGCTGCCACTTCCTCCACTGTCATAAAAGATTTTTCTGTCATTCAGATATCCCCTCCTTTCAATGTTTAACTGTTTTTGTTTAAGTGTTGCATATAGAATACTAAATAAATTCCGTTAAGTCAAGTGGTTTTCAAGAAAATCTTAACTTTTTTTATTTAAGTTATTCTTGCTATTCCTATTGCACCATGTTATACTAACTTCAACAGATTTGTTTAAGTAAAGTCATGCACGACTGGAAGAAAACAGGACGGCGGGTGCTTGCACACGCTGAACTGCTTTCTGACAGGCGTATATGGCGCACCGCCACAGCGAGATGAAGCGGAGCGTAATCAAGCTGGCATGACTTTACCTCACTTCACAATAACGGAGGTTTTATTATGGCAATCGGCAAACGTATCCGCTTTTTCCGCAACCGAAAAGGCATGACACAGAAACAGTTAGGCGAAATCCTCGGATTTCTCGGAAAGACCTCTGATGTCCGTATGGCACAGTATGAAACCGAAGCAAGGACACCGAAGCACGACCTTGTAAAAGAAATGGCGAATATCTTTGATGTAAGCACCCACGCCCTCACCGTGCCGGATATTGATACCTATACCGGGCTTATGCACACGCTCTTTGCGTTGGAAGATATGTACGGGCTGAAAATCGGGGAGATTGACGGGGAAATCTGCCTGCGCCTTGACAAGTCCGACTATTCCACTTATACGTCCATGTTCGATATGTTCCACGCATGGCAGGAGCAAGCCGCCAAACTGGAACAGGGCGAGATTACCAAAGAGGAATACGACCAGTGGCGGTACAAGTACCCGGAACTGGACACCTCAAAGCATTGGGCGAAAGTCCCCTCACAGGCGGTCAGTGATATGCTCATGGAAGAATTTCAGAAAATCGAGAAAGAAGAAAAGAAAACATCTAAAAAGAAAAAGCAGAAATAAGCATAAAAAAGACCTTGCCGATATTCAGTTTCCATATCTGAAAATCAGCAAGGTTTTTCTTATGCCATTGATGTAATTATTTAGTGCGTGATGTTGAAAATGTTGCCAAATCGTTGCCAGCGCCTAAACAAATTTGCTTGCAACCCGCATAAACACTAGCTTTCTAAATCCAATTTCATCACTCAAACTCGATCGTGGCGGGCGGTTTGCTTGTGATGTCATACACGATACGGTTAATATGCCCTACCTCGTTTACAATACGCACGGAAATACGGTCCAGTACGTCATATGGGATACGCGCCCAGTCCGCGGTCATGAAGTCGGTGGTGGTCACCGAACGCAGTGCGAGCGTATAGTCGTAGGTGCGGCCGTCGCCCATGACGCCGACCGAACGCATATTGGTCAGCACGGCAAAATACTGGTTCATGGTATATTCCAAGCCGGCCTTTGCGATCTCGTCGCGGAAGATGAAGTCCGCCTCGCGCAGGATGTCCAGTTTTTCCTTGGTGATGTCGCCGATCACGCGGATCGCAAGACCCGGGCCCGGGAACGGCTGGCGCATGACCAGATACTCCGGCAGGCCAAGCTCGCGGCCGAGCTGACGCACTTCGTCCTTAAACAGCAGGCGCAGCGGCTCGATGATCTCCTTGAAATCCACGAAATCCGGCAGGCCGCCGACGTTGTGGTGGCTCTTGATGACAGCCGCATCGCCCGCGCCGGACTCGATCACGTCCGGATAGATCGTGCCCTGTACCAGATAATCCACCTTGCCGATCTTCTTGCCTTCCTCTTCAAAGACGCGGATAAACTCCTCGCCAATGATTTTGCGCTTGCTCTCCGGGTCGCTGACACCGGCCAGTTTGTCAAGGAAGCGTGCTTCCGCATCTACGCGGATAAAGTTGATATCCCACTTGGCAAACGCCGCTTCGACCTCGTCACCCTCGTCCTTGCGCATCAGACCGTGATCGACAAAAACGCAGGTCAGCTGGTTGCCGACCGCCTCTGCGAGCAGCGCTGCTGCAACAGAGGAATCCACGCCGCCGGACAATGCCAGCAGCACCTTGCCGTCGCCGACCTTATTGCGGATCGCATTGATCGAAGTGTTCTTGTAATCCCCCATCGTCCAGTCGCCTTTGGCACCGCAGACCTCATACAGGAAGTTCTTCAGCATCAGCGTGCCGTTCTCCGTATGGTTGACCTCCGGGTGATACTGCACACCGTAAAAACCGCGTGCTTCGTCTGCAATGGCAGCAGTCGGGCACATCTCCGTATGCGCAACAAGCTCGAAGCCCTCCGGCACCTTTGCCATATAGTCGCCGTGGCTCATCCACGAAATACCCTGCGCAGGCAGGCCCTTGAACAGCTTGCAATCCGTATTGTAGAAGGTCTCGGTTTTACCATATTCGCGCGCGGTATCGTCCTGCGCCGCGGTGACCTGGCCGCCCAGCGTATGCGCCATAAGCTGGCAGCCATAGCAGATGCCCAGCACCGGGATCCCCAGTTCAAACAGCTTCGGGTTGCACTTGGGCGACTTTTCATCATATACACTGTTCGGACCGCCGGTGAAGATAATGCCGATCGGGTTCATCGCGCGGATTTCCTCAACCGGGGTCTGGTAGGGCTTGACCTCACAGTACACGTTGTGCTCACGGACACGGCGCGCAATCAGCTGGTTATACTGGCCGCCGAAGTCCAGCACCAAAACGAGCTGATGATTCTCCATAAAATATCTCCTTTCTCGATTCCATGCATTCCTGAATAAATTATGCCATATCCGCGCGTTTTCGGCAAGCATTTTCGCAGGATTTTCCGCCTTTTGGCAAGGTCTCTGAAACATTTCGGAAACAGATGCAAATTTTATGCATAAAGCCGTCTTTTCCGGTGCATACTGCAAAGCACAGAACCTGTTTGAAAGGGATGTTTGATTTTGAAGGATAAGAAGCTTCTGACTGCCGTCCTGCTGCTGCCGGTGACCCTGCTATTTTTCGGCGCAGCAGTGGCTGCCAGCCTGACGGTCGCACAGGCCGCAGGCAATGTACCCATTGCACAGGATGCCCAAGCGGAAACCTGCGTTGAGATCCCGATCGAGCTGAAGCTGAGCGCCACGGACACGGATAACGATATTGTACTGTACCAGCTGACCGAACAGCCCCGTTTGGGGACGGCGAAGATCGAGGGGAGCACACTCACCTACTCCCCCGGCACCAAAACCGGCAGAGACCGGTTTTCGTTCACCGCAGTGGATGCGGACGGCAACACAGCCAAACCGGCGCAGATCACGATCACAATCTCCAAAAACCGCGCCGGGCTGACATACACAGACATGTCCGGCAACCCTGCACACTATGCTGCCATCTGCCTCGCGGAACAAGGGATCATGACCGGAGAGAACATCGGCGGCGTGTACTTCTTCCATCCGGCGCAGACCGTAACGCGCAGTGAATTCATTGCCATGGCTACGGCAGCCGCCGAACTGCCGGTCGAAGCGACCGCAAAGACCGATTTTGCCGATGACAGCGGTTTGTCCGGGTGGGCGAAGCCCTTTGTCAGCACAGCAGCTGCAAACGGCCTTGTGTCCGGCTACCAGACTGCCAGCGGATTGTCCGAGATCCGCGGACAGAACCCGATCACGCTCGCCGAGGCCAGCGTCATTGTAAACAACCTGCTGGACAGCACATGGGACGGCACACAGTACGCGCTTGCAGACGAGCATGCCGCCGAAATGGACTGGGCACAGAGCGCGGTCAGCAGCCTGACGCGGCTGGACGTGCTTTCGCCGCTCGCCTCCATGCGCGGCGAGGACGAGCCGATCACCCGCCAGACCGCCTGTGAGATGCTCTACCGAACCATGCAGCTGATGCGGTCATAATGTACGGGAGAGGGCACTTTTGTGCCCTCTCCCGTTGCTTTCCCTGATGCAAACTGCTATACTGGGCTTGTCCAACGGATGGAACGAACAAAAGGAGGATACCAATATGGCATTTGAAGCGGAAGTAATCCCCCTGTTTATCATCGGGGCAAGTATCGTATGCATTTTGGAGCTCGTTTGTGGGTGGGTTATGCTGAAACAGCACAGGCAGGCGTGCAAACTCCCGATTGGCCACACGGTTTGCATGGCCATTGCAATGATGTTCCTGATCCGCTGCCTGTTTGCAAGCCAGTTGGGTATGGATTTGGGGATTGCCTCCATCTCCAACTCGGCCAGCGTTGGCCTGTTCGGCATATTCTGGCTGATCAGCGTATGCCTTCTGCTGGCTGCTGTCAGCACCATTGCCGGAAATCGAGAAACGGAAAAATAAACAGCAAACAGAAAAGCGGCTGCATCACCTGGATGCAGCCGCTTTGTTGTCCTTACTCTATGCGCAGCTTTTCCACTGCCGCCTCATCCGGCGTGACATAGGCGGTCTGGTACACATGGTAGATCACCATGCCGGGCTTTGCGCCTGCAGGTTTTTTGACCTGCCGCACGGGCGTATAATCCACCGGCACGCGCGAGGAATGCCGCGCCTTGGAATGGTACGCCGCAATCATTGCCGCTTCGGTCATCGCCTGGTCGGTCGGCTCGCGGCCGTCCGCCACGAGGATGACGTGCGAGCCGTGGATCTTCTGCGTGTGGAACCAGATATCGCTCTTAAATGCCGTCTTAAGCGTCAGCAGGTCGTTTTGCAGGTTGTTTTTGCCCGCAAACACGTCAAAACCGTCGCTCGTGCGGTAGTGGAACGGCTTTGCCTGCACGGGCTTGGTACGCAGCTTTTTGTTGCGCGCCTGCTTGTTCGACAGCACGCCCGCCTGCGTCAGCTCCTCGCGCAGCTGGGCGAGGTCGCGCTCACTCTCCGCTTCGCCAAGGCTCACCAGCACGCTCTCCAGATAGTCCAGTTCCGCGCGCCCCTGCTCGATCTGCTGCGTCAGCACCTCTTCCGCAGTCTTGGCCTTGTTGTACTGCTTGAAGTACCGCTGGGCATTCTGCTGCGGCGTCAGGCGCACGTCCAGCGTAATCTCGACCTCCGGGCAGTCCTCTGTGTAATAATCTACGACCTTGGCCTTGTTCATGCCCTTTTCCAGCTGGTACAGGTTGGCGGTGATCAGGTCGCCCATGCGCTTGTACTGCTCGCGGTTTTGGGTCGCGTCCAGCTCCTTCTGCTGGGCGGCAAGCTTGCGCGCCAGCCGGTCGCGCGCATTGACCACGGTCTTGTGCAGATCGGCCGAGCGGCGCGCCATGCGCTCTGCCTTTCCTTTTTTTTCAAAGAACGCCGCAAGCAGCGCGGAAAAGCTGTCCGCCGGCGTCACGTTCATCACACCTTCATATTGCGTGACCGGCAGGAAGGTGAAATCGAACACCCCGCCGTCCTCCGCGCGCGTGAGCAGGAACGGCTTGCAGCGCTTTTCGCGCACAAAATCCATCAGGTCGTCGAACACCTGGCCGAGCCTGTGCCGCTCCTCCGCCGTCATCTGGCCGACCGGCTTGGCGGCGTCCCCTGTCGCGCGGTAGGACAGCTCGCGGCACAGCAGCGGTGAAAAGCCGAGCAGCTGGCCCAGCAGGTAACGGTCAAGCGTCTGCTCGCCGTCCGCCTGCGCCACGGCAGCCGCCAGCCCGGTGCCGGACAGCGTGAACGGGTCGTGCTTGTCCTGTGCGGGCGGCATGCGGTAAAACAGCCCGGGCAGCACCTGCCGCTTACCGGACAGGTCGCCGTCCACGCGGCGCAGCGCGTCGATGATACGGTTGTCCTCGCCGCACAGGATGACGTTCGAGTGCTTGCCCATCAGCTCGCAGATCAGGTGCTTTTTGCATGCCACGCCCATTTCGTCTGTGGTATCCAGCTCGATCGAAAACATGCGCTCGACCGCCGGCTGGGTGATGGCGGCGATTTTCGCGCCCTGCACATGCTTGCGCAGCAGCATGCAGAACATCGGCGGCGCGGCCGGGTTTTCTCGTGCGGCATCGATAAAATGCGCGCGCGGCGCGCCCGCAGCGATCGAGAGCAGCAGGCGGCGTGCGCCGCCCTGCCCGCGTGTTTGCAGCACGATCTCGTCCCGGTCGGGCTGATAGACCTTTTCCACGCGGCAGCCTGCAAGCGCTTCATTCAGTTCATTGGTCACTGCCCCAAGGCAGATAGCGTCTAGTGGCATATTGATTCTTCCTTATACAAATTGGATGCAGTCCGCATGGCGCTCGGACACAGCGGTTCCGACCTGCGGGAATGCCGCACTGATGCGGTCGGTAAATACGGCTGCAACCGGGTTTTCGGTCGGGAAATGCCCGGCGTCCACCAGCGTCAGCCCGAGCGACTGCGCGCGCTGCATCAGGTCATAGCTGCAGTCGCCGATCACAAAGGCATCCGCACCCTTGGCGATGGCATAATCCATCAGCTTACCGCATGCACCGCCGCCGACCGCCACGCGGCGGACCGGCTTGCCGCCGTCGCAGAAGCGCACGCCGCCTGCGCGCAGGCATTCCTTGACATACAGCGCGAACTCGCGCGGCTGCATCTCGCGCGGCAGGTCGCCCACACGGCCGAGCATGCCGTTTTCGCCCGCCTCCATGTTTTCGATCCCGGTCAGGAACAGCGCGGACGCCAGCGCGTCGTTGACGCCGCCCTCGGCGCAGTCCGCGTTGGTATGCATGCAGATGAGTGCAATATCCTGTTTGATCGCTAGCCGCAGGATGCGCCCGGTCGCGTCGTCCGCGGTGACACGGCTGACCGAGGTGAAAATCGCCGGATGATGCGCGACGATCAGCTGTGCACCCTTTTCCGCCGCTTCCGCAACGACCTCCTCGGTCACGTCGAGCGCGCACAGCACGTTTGTTACCTCCTGCGTGCGGTCGCCGCACAGCAGGCCGACGTTATCCCAGCTTTCCGCGAGTTCCGGCGGCGTAAACCCTTCCAAAAAAGTCAAAATATCCTGAACACTCGTCATGTGAGTCCCTCCAATGCCTGTTCGATTTCGTGTACCAGCGCGCGCTGCTCTGTCAGGCGGCCATTGTCCGCCCTGCTCGCCTGCTCCATGCCGGCAAGCGCGCGCTGCTCGCGCGTCAGCAGGTGCCGCAGATATTCCGCCGCGCCCGGTGCTTGCAGCAGCGCAGGCGAAAGCGCGCACTGCGAAAGCGGTACCTCCCGCACTTCTGCGCCGCCCCGGACGGACAGCACCACATAGCGCCGCCTGTCCTCGCGGCAGAGCGTTTCCCGTTCGATCGCGTAGCCGTGTGCCCACAGCCACTGGCGCAGCTCATACACCATGGTCATGGGCTGCAACAGCAGCAGATGCGCGCCGTCCGCGGTCCATGGGGCGGCCTGCAAAATCTCCGCGATCGTCTGCCCGCCCATGCCGGCGATGCTCACCGTATCGCACTCCTCCGGCCGGACGGCGTCCAGCCCGGGTGCAAGCCGCAGGGAGAGCGATACGCCATGTTCACGCGCGTTGCGCGCCGCATGCGCGAGCGGCCCTTTTCCGATATCCGAACCGATTGCAGATGCGATACGCCCTTCGATCAGCAGCGACAGCGGCAGTTTGCCGTGATCCGTACCAATGTCGGCGAGCCGCGCACCCTGCGGCACCAGCGTGGCAATGCAGGCGAGCCGCGGCGTTAAAACCATACTTTCCATCGTTACACCCAAAAAAACAGAGCCGGCAGCATTTGCCGGCTCCGGTTTTTCCTCTTACTCGCCCAGGAAGGCGTTGAGCTTGGCAACCAGTTCGTCCGCATTGGTGCCGTGTACCATGCAGGCCTCCTCGATGCTTTCACCCTGCGATGCCGGGCAGCCCAGGCAATGCATGCCGATTTCCATGAAAAACTTCGCCGTATCCAGATTGCGGTTGAGAACCTCACCAATCGTGGTCTTTTTCGTAATTGCAGCCATGATGGACCTCCTGATAATTTGTTGATAACTGAATACAGTATACCGCATTGCTATACAAATTTCAATCACTTATCTGAAATTTTGCCGATGATTTTAGTCCGCTTTCGCAGGAATATCCTGTATTCAGCGAAAACCGGCGAAACGATCCGCCTGTTTCCGCACAGTGACCCTCCAATATGCAGGAAAAACGCCCGGCAGGAAACTGCCGGGCGCCAATCATCACTGAAAACTCAGCCCTGCTCGCGCATCTTGGCGAAGCACTCGCTGCAATATACCGGACGGTCGGACTTGGGCTCAAACGGAACGCGAGCCTCGCCGCCGCACGCAGCACAGGTAGCGGTGAAATATTCACGCGGGCCGCGGGCCGCGTTCTTGCGCGCATCGCGGCAAGCCTTGCAGCGCTGGGGCTCGTTCTGGAAGCCGCGCTCTGCGTAAAACTCCTGCTCGCCTGCGGTGAACACAAATTCCTTACCGCATTCCTTGCATACTAAAGTCTTGTCTTCGTACATGGTTTTTACCTCTCTTTGATACCGTTCCCTCGGGAAACTGAAATTATATCGCGCACAGGCATTCCTGCCTGCCAACGCCTAATAAGGTTTGATAGCTGCCGATTTCCGCTTGATGCGCTGGATGGCATTATCCACAGACTTGATCGGTTTATGCAGCGCTCTGGACATCTCTTCATAGGACAAGCCGTCCAGGAACAGTGTTAAAACCTTTGCCTCAAATTCAGACAAGAGCGAGTAAAGCCGACGAATCAGCTCTTCCCTCTCCTCATTGCCGATCACCAGCGATTCAGGGTCGCTAACCGGAGCTGTAACCCGGGTGTGCGATTCCGCAAGGTCTTCAAACAGAGGTCGATCGATTGACATGGAATGATTCAGCGGCTCGTGTTTGGAGGCCGCCGCCGCGCGCACCGCAGAAAAAATCTTCCGCGTGACGCATAGTCTGGCAAACGCGCCAAATGGGGCGCCCTTCCGCCCATCAAATTCACGGATTGCTTTCATCAGGCCAAGCATGCCTTCCTGAAGAAGATCCTCCTCGTCCGCGCCCACAAGGAAATACGGGCGCGCACAGGTCTTCACCAGGCGGGTATACCGTTTGACCAGATTTTCCGCGGCCGGGCCGCTGCCCTGCTGCGCCAAACGGCACAGCGCCTCGTCCGACAGCTCAGGCGATGGGGCCATTTCACTACCATTTCTCATGTCAAAACCCATTATATGCGATACTTAAAGAATTGTCAAGGATTTCTTGTTTATTTTGCCATTTAACCACAAAACAAACCTATTTTTTTTGTGATACTTGACGAAATCCACTTTACATTATTCAACCGTGACCGACTTGGCAAGGTTACGCGGCTTATCAACGTCGCAGTTGCGCTCCACCGCTACATAGTATGCCAAAAGCTGCATGGGAATAATCGAAAGCGACGCCGAAAATTCATACAGGCACTTGGGTAAACGGATGATATGCTGGCAGACCGATTCATCGCCGGTAAAGTCGTCTGTTGTGACGAGGACGACACTCGCGCCGCGCGCGACCACCTCGCGGATGTTGGACACGGTCTTTTCAAACAGCGCGGGCTGGGTCGCCAGCGCGACGACCAGCGTCCCCTCCTCGATCAGCGAGATCGTGCCGTGCTTGAGTTCGCCTGCGGCATAGGCCTCGGAATGGATATAGGATATCTCCTTGAGCTTGAGCGATGCCTCGAGCGCCGCCGCGTAGTCCAGCCCGCGGCCAAGGAAGAACACGCTCGGCCGGTTGGCGTACAGCGTTGCGATGCGCTGCATATCCTTCTGGCATTCGAGCGTCTTTTCGATGCACTCCGGCAGGCGCTGGAGCTCAGCGCAGAGCGCGCGCTCGTCGCCGATCGAGATCAGGCCGCGCGTCCGCGCAATCTTGACCGAGATCAGGTACAGCGCCGCCAGCTGCGCGGAATATGCCTTGGTCGTCGCAACCGCGATCTCCGGGCCCGCCCAGGTATACAGCACGCCGTCCGCTTCGCGCGCGATCGTGGAGGAAACCACGTTGACCACCGCGATCGTGAACGCACCCGCCTGCTTGGCAAGGCGCATGGCGGCCAGGGTGTCCGCCGTCTCGCCCGACTGGCTGATGACGATGCACATATCCTTCTTGCCGATGATCGGGTTCTCATACCGGAACTCGGACGCGACCTCGGCGGTGCAGCGGATGCGGCACATGGCCTCGATCACGCGCTTGCCTACCATACCCGCGTGCAGCGCGGAGCCGCAGCCGACAATGTGGATGTTCTCGATCTCGCGCAGGCGGTCGTCGGTCAGGCCGTTGTCCTCAAAACAGACCGCGTTGTTCTGGATACGCGGCTTGACGGTATCTGCAACCGCCTTGGGCTGCTCCATGATCTCCTTGAGCATGAAGTGCTGATAGCCGCCCTTTTCCGCAGCGGAAAGATCCCAGTTTACTGTCTGGACAGCCTTTTCCACCACGTCGCCGAACTCGTTCATGACAACTACGCTGTCCGGACGGACGATTGCAACCTCGTTATCATCTAAAATGATATATTTCTTGGTACGGCTGATGATTGCAGTGATGTCGGACGCGATCATATTCTCGCCCTCGCCGATGCCGATGACCAGCGGGTTATCGCGGCGCGCCGCAACGATCTCCTCCGGATTGTCCATGGACACAACGCCCAGCGCATACGAGCCGCGGATACGCTGCACCGCAGAGAGCACGGTCTGCGCAAGATCCTCCTGCTTGCCGGTGTGCAGGTAATCGACCAGATGCGCGACCGTCTCGGTGTCGGTCTCAGACTGGAAGGTGTAGCCGTGCGCTTCCAGGCTCTCGCGCAGGTCCTTGTAGTTCTCAATGATACCGTTGTGTACAACGGCGACCTTGCCCTTGCCGTCCCGTCCGCCGAGGTGCGGATGCGAGTTGCGGTCGGACGGCTCGCCGTGCGTCGCCCAGCGCGTGTGGCCGATGCCGCAGGTGCAGTCGAGGCCGCCCTCTTCCTGGATCTTTTCTTCCAGATTGGAGATACGCCCCTGCGTCTTGACAACGCGCAGGCCATCCCTGGTAAATGCTGCAATGCCCGCGGAGTCATAGCCGCGGTATTCGAGGCTGTACAGCCCCTTGATCAAAATGGGAAGCGCGTTTTCGCGCCCCGTGAAACCAACAATTCCACACATAAAAATAATTCCTCCAAATAAAAGGATGGTAGTTTTCTAATTTTGGGTATAAAAATAGTGCGTTATGCAGGAAACTGCTCTGTCCGCGCGGTCACCCCCGCGTTTTAACAGCCTGCTCACGACCAACCCACTCGTGGCCGAAGGGCACCCGCCGAATACTTCGATTAACCCTTCCCTCGTCAACTGCGATACCGGCTGCACCGCAGTTCTGGCGCTTTGTCTGCTATGCACTTGTCGCCGCCAATGGCTTCCACCTCCTTTTCCAACAAAACAAGGTGGATGCAAAAGCACATCCACCTCATGTCGGCTTTTTCTTATTATACGACAGACTCAACAACTTTGGCAACCCTTTTTGCCAAAGTATCGACCTGCGCGCTGTCCTTGCCTTCGACCATCACGCGCACCAGCGCCTCCGTACCGGAGGGGCGCACCAGGATGCGGCCGTTCTGGCCCAGCTCATCTGACGCCTGGTCGACCGCGGCCTTGACTTCCGGCAGCTCCTGCAAGGTGTTTTTCTTGTCATTCGGCACCTTGACGTTGATCATCACCTGCGGCCACGGCACGACTTCCGCCGCGATCTCCGAGCACTTCTTGCCGCTTGCCTTGAGGATCGACATAAACTGCAATGCGGTCAGCTCGCCGTCGCCCGTAGAGGCATACTCCAGGAAAATGACGTGACCAGACTGCTCGCCGCCCAGGATATAGCCCTTTTGCAGCATCATCTCGAGAACATAGCGGTCGCCGACATTGGAGCACTCAATGCGCATGCCGTTTTTCTCCGCATAGGCATGCAGGCCCATGTTGGACAGCACGGTCGCGACAAACGCGCCGCCGCGCAGCTTGCCTTCCTTCTTCATATGCGCCGCGCACACTGCCATAATGCGGTCGCCGTCCAGCTCCTCGCCGGTCTCGTCCACGATCAGGCAGCGGTCCGCATCGCCGTCAAATGCAACGCCGAGGTCGAAATCGCCGTTTTTGACGCGCTGCTTGAGCTGGCCCAGATGGGTAGAGCCGCAGTTATCGTTGATATTGATGCCGTCCGGCTCATAGAAGCGGATCTCCGCCTTGCACTCGACCAGACGCATCAGGCGCTCGACTGTTGTCGAGGAAGAGCCGTTGGCGCAGTCCACCGCCACGCGCAGGCCGGACAGGTCGCCCTTGATGGTCTCCGCCAGATGGTCGGTGTATTCCACCACCGGGTCGATCCTGCTCTTGAGCACGCGGCCCAGCTTCTCGTGCGTCACCTTGGGGATGGAGTCGAAATCGTCGATCAGATCCTCGATCTTCGCCTCGGTCTCGTCCGGCAGCTTGTAGCCGTTGCCCGCAAAGATCTTGATACCGTTGTATTCAAACGAGTTATGGCTCGCCGAGATGACAATGCCGGCGTCCGCCTTGTGCTTGATCGTGAGGTATGCTACCGCAGGTGTCGGGATGACGCCGAGCAGCTCTACGTCCGCACCCACTGAACAGATGCCCGCCACCAGTGCGTTCTCCAGCATATCCGAGGAGATACGCGTATCCTTGCCGATCAGCAGCTTGGCCTTACCCGCATGGGTGGACTCCTGCGTCAGTGCGTACGCCGCCGCAGCGCCGATTTTAAAGGCGAGCAGCGCGTCCAGCTCCAGATTTGCTACACCGCGTACGCCGTCTGTTCCAAAATATCTGCCCAATACAATACACCTAACTTTCTTTATGATAAAGGCGGGATCACAGCATCTGCTGCCCGTCCGCCGGTTCCATGTTCAAATGACGGTATGCCTGAAGTGTGACGCAGCGCCCGCGCGGCGTGCGGCTCAAAAAGCCTATCTGCATCAGATAAGGCTCATATACGTCTTCCAGCGTGATTGCCTCTTCGCCGATCGTCGCGGCCAGCGTGTCCAGCCCGACCGGCCCGCCGCCGTAATTGCGGATGATGCTGGTAAGCATGGTGCGGTCAATGTTGTCCAGCCCCAGCTCGTCAATCTCGAGCGCGCGCAGCGCCATATCCGCGCTTTGTTTATCGATCGTACCGCTGCCCCGCACCTGCGCGAAATCGCGCACACGGCGCAGCAGGCGGTTGGCGATACGCGGCGTGCCTCGGCTGCGGCGTGCGATCTCAAACGCGCCCGCATGCTCGCACGGCACGTTCAGGATGCCGGCCGACCGCTCGACGATCTCGCAAAGCTCCTCCGGCGAATACAGCTCCAGCCGCAGCATAACGCCGAAGCGGTCGCGCAGCGGGTTGGTCATCTGCCCGGCGCGCGTTGTCGCGCCGATCAGGGTGAAACGCGGCAGGTCGATGCGGATCGACCGCGCCGACGGCCCCTTGCCGATGATGATATCGAGCGCAAAGTCCTCCATCGCCGGATAGAGGATCTCCTCGACCGCGCGGTCGAGCCGATGGATTTCGTCGATAAACAAAATATCATTTTCTGACAGATTTGTCAACAGAGCCGCCAAATCTCCTGCTTTTTCGATCGCGGGGCCACTGGTAATGCGGATGTTCACGCCCATCTCGTTGGCGATAATACCCGCGAGCGTCGTCTTGCCGAGACCGGGCGGACCGTACAGCAGCGTATGGTCGAGCGACTCGCCGCGCATTTTGGCGGCCTCAATATAGACCTTCAGGTTTTCCTTGGCTTTGGTCTGCCCGATGTAGTCCGCCATGGTTTTCGGACGCAGCGAGTTCTCGGTTTCGTCCTCCGAAAGCTGCCGCGTCGAAATGATGCGTTCATCATCGGCCATACCGCCGGAAAATTCGATACTCAAAAGGACACCCCTTTACTGTTTGACCAGCTTTTTCAGGCACTGGCGGATGATCTCCTCCGCCTCCATATTGGCCGCGTCCAGCCCTTCCATCGCGTGCAGCGCTTCGGCCTGGGTATAGCCGAGCACCATGAGCGCCGCAACCGCCTCCTGCGTATGGTTGACGCCGCCCGGCGCCGCAACAGCGGCCACCGGCGAAGACGCAGACGCGCTTTCGAGCTGTTCTTTGCTCATTTTGTCACGCAGTTCCAAAACAATGCGCTGGGCAATCTTTTTGCCGATGCCCGGCGCCTGCATGAGCATCTTCTCATCCCCTGTGATGATGGACAGCGCGAGCCGGTCCGGCGGCGCGACCGATAAAATGGAAAGCGCAGCCTTGGGCCCCACGCCGGAAACCCCGATCATCATCTCAAAGCAGGACTGCTCCTCTTCGTCGATAAAGCCATACAGCTCAAAAATGCCCTCGCGCACGTTGAGATAAGTCAGCAGCCGTGCGCGTGTGCCGATTTTCAATTTCCCGATCGTATTCTGCGACGCATGGCACGCATAGCCCACGCCGCCGCAGTCGATCACCGCAAGCCCCTGCTTGAGCACGGTGACCGTTCCGTCTACATAATAAAACATTAACGCAATCCCTCATATCGCATTGCCTGTCTCGAATGGCCATGGCAGATAGCGAGCGCAAGCGCGTCCGCTGCGTCGTCCGGCCGGGGGAGCCTGGTCAGGTGCAGGATGCTTTTGGTCATCTCCATCATCTGACGTTTTTCCGCGTTGCCGTAGCCGACCACCGCCATTTTGACCTGATTGGGCGTATAGGAAAACGGGTTCAGGCCCTTCTGCGCAAGCGCGAGCAGGATGACCCCCCTCGCCTGCGCGACCTGGATACCGGTCGTGATATTTTTCGAGAAAAAAAGTTCCTCAATGGCAACCTCGTCCGGATGGAAGGTATCCACCAGCGTACAGATATCTTCATAGATCTCGCACAGCCGGAGGTGCATCGGCATGCCGGGTTCGGTTTTTGCCGCGCCGTACTGCACGGGCGTGAATTTCATGTTGTCAAACCGTACGACGCCGTAGCCGATCGTGCCATAGCCCGGGTCGATGCCAAGAATCGTCATATCAGGAAAACCTCTGTCTCTTAACTAATGTATTTTACCATGAAACCCATTGATACGCAACCTGCATTGTGCAGAAAAAGGGCGGCCAAACGCCGCCCTTTTGGTCAGTGCTTCTGGTTTTTGATGCGTTCCGCCGCAAGCAGGATACCTGCCTTGCCGGAAGAATACGTCAGGCCGCCCTGCATGTAGCACACATACGGCTCGCGCATCGGTGCGTCCGCGGACAGCTCGATCGAAGCGCCCTGCACAAAGGCGCCCGCCGCCATGATGACCTGGTCGTCATAGCCCGGCATGGCCCACGGCTCCGGCGTGACAAAGGAATCCACCGGCGCGCCGGCCTGGATGCCCTCGCAGAAGCGGCGCAGCGGGTCGGGCGCACCGAATGCAATGGTCTGGATGATGTCGTAACGCGGCTCCTCCGCCCTGGGGCTGACCTCATAGCCGAGCTTTTCCATCACCTTGGCGCAGAAAATCGCGGTCTTGAGCGCCTGCGCCGTGGTGTGCGGCGCCATGAACAGACCCTGATACAGCAGGCGGTTCTGCCCCATCGTGCAGCCGCACTCGCCGCCGATGCCGGGTGCGGTCAGCTTGTAGGACGCGTTTTCCACAAGATCCGCGCGGCCCGCGATATAGCCGCCCGTCGGCGCAAGGCCGCCGCCGGGGTTCTTGATCAGCGAGCCCGCGATGATGTCCGCGCCAACCTGCGTCGGCTCGATGTCCTCGACAAACTCGCCGTAGCAGTTGTCCACCATGATCGCCGCGTGCGGGTTGGCCGCCCGCACCGTCTTGCAGATCTCCCCGATCTCTGCGCAGGACAGCGTCTTGCGCACCGCATAGCCGCGGCTGCGCTGGATGAACACCAGCTTGACGTTCCCGTCCTTTGCAGCCTCGGCAATCGCGGGCAGGTCGGGCGCACCGTCTTTCAGGTCGACCTGCTTATAGCCGATGCCGTAGCTTTTCATGCTGCCGCAGTAGTCGCCCGTGATGGTATTCTGGAGCGTATCATATGCCGGGCCGGTGACCGAAAGCACCGTGTCCCCGGTCTTGACCGCGGAAAACATCGCGCAGGACAGCGCATGCGTGCCGTTGACAAAGCCGATGCGCACCAGCGCGGCTTCCGTACCAAAAATATCGGCGTAAATGCGGTCGAGCGTGTCACGGCCGTAGTCGTCGTAGCCGTAGCCGGTCGTACCGGCAAACAGGTTGTCCGATACGCGGTTTTTCGCAAACGCCGCAAGCACTTTTTCCGTATTCCGGTCGCAGATCTCCTCAATATGCGCGAAATACGGCATAATTTCGCGCTCAGCCTCCCGGCCGAGCGCGCGGATTTCCTCTGATATTTGCAAATATTCTGCCATTTCCAACCTATTCTCCTAATAGCTTTGTTCCGTCCGGCAGGGTGAACAGCGCCTCATCCGGCGTATCGGTCTGCAAATTGCTGACCGTAACCTGGCGGGTCAGTGTGTCGCCGCTGTAAAAGGATGCGGTTTTGAGCAGCCCGGTCGCTGCCGAAACATAATATACGCAGCGGTACCCGCCCTGCTCGAACTCGACCATGATGCAGGGTTCAAAATCCACGTCCTGCCGTCCGGCGCTGATCAGCGCAACCCCTTCCCCAAGTACATCCTCGTACGTTGGGAGCATGGCCGCAGCGTCGTCTGAAAAGTCGCCCCACGCGCCCTGGTAAACCGTGCGGTCGCCTGTGTTCCAAGCGTAGGCCGTCTCACCATCGCGTATCAGTATGCTCTGTACTGACCCTGACGCGGTAAGCGTATCCGTGCGCACCACACCCTCGCGTGCATACCGGCGGCAGCGCAGCGCGGATGACCCACCGGTATAATACAGCGTGTTTTCAATCGAGCAGCTGTATGTGGTGGGGCGCGTCAGGGAGGCAATAACCGACTGGGCGTTGTATGTCCCGATTTCCACATCCGCAACGCTCTGCGCCGTCAGCATATGGCTGCCCTGGCTGACAACCGGGGTGTCCGCACTGCCATCCGGCAGGGTGATCCCCGTATCGCGTGCGTGCAGCAGCCCGGAGGACAGCACATAGCTCAAAAACAACAGCCCCACCAGCACCCCCGCGCCGATGGCGGCAAGCATCGGGGCTGATATGTTTTTGTGCGGCTTCATGGTGCAAACGGCGCAGGGCCGTCCGCGCGAAGCCCGAAATAGTGCTCAATCGCCTGCAAAATGCGTGCCGAAGTCTTACCGTCGCCATAGGGGTTGACAGCGTGCGCCATCGCCTCATAGGCCTTCGGATCGTCGAACAGCTCGCGCGCAAGGCGCACAATATTCTCCTGCTCCACGCCGGCGAGCTTGACCGTACCGGCCTCGATCGCCTCCGGGCGCTCGGTCTCGCGGCGCAGCACCAGCACCGGCTTGCCAAGGCTGGGCGCTTCCTCCTGCAAACCGCCAGAGTCGGTCATGATCAGGTAGCAGCGCGCCATCAGGTTGTGCATCTCGTCCACGGTCAGCGGATGGATCAGGTGGATGCGCTCGTTGCCGCCGAGGAACTTCTCCGCGGTCTCCCGCACATAGGGGCTGAGATGCACCGGATAGACAAAGTGCACATCCGGATACGCTGCGGACAGCTCCGCAATTGCGCGGCAGATGTTCTCCATCGGCTCACCGTAGTTCTCGCGGCGGTGCGCGGTGACCAGCACCACGCGGTTGTTTGCAAAGTCCAGCTTTTGGAGCTCCTCATCGCGGAATACAAAATCCGGCTTTACCGTCATGTGGATCGCGTCCACAACCGTGTTGCCGACCACGGAAACGCCTTCCGTGATGCCCTCGCGCGCAAGGTTGTCGCGGTTGCGCGGGGTCGGTGCAAAGTGCAGCGTTGCGATCTGGCCGGTCAGCTTGCGGTTCATCTCCTCCGGGAAGGGGGAGTATTTGTCATAGGTGCGCAGGCCGGCTTCCACATGGCCGACCGGGATCTTATGGTAAAACGCCGCCAGCGCGCCCGCGAACGTCGTCGACGTATCGCCATGGACGAGCACGATGTCCGGCTTTGCCTGCTCGAGGACTTCGTCAAGGCCGTGCAGGCTCTTTTCGGTGATGAGCGCCAGCGTCTGCCGGGGCTGCATGATGTTCAGGTCGTAATCCGGCTGGATCCGGAAAATATCCAGCACCTGATCGAGCATTTCACGGTGCTGCGCAGTGACGCACACAATGGACTCGGTATTTTCATTCTGCTCCAGCGCATGCACCAGCGGTGCCATTTTGATCGCCTCCGGCCGCGTGCCGAACACCGTCATCACTTTGATCTTATTCATCGCTTTTTTTCTCCTCCTGTGCGGCGCTGTCCTGTATCTCCTCGGCGGACAGCTCCTCAGATTCGGTTTCCGCCCTGTCCTGCTCATGGGGATGCTTTCCCCAATGCTCTGTACCGTAAATGATACCTGCGCCGACCAATATCGCCACGAGCACCGCCAGCAGCAGCACAATCGCCTTGACCTCGCCCGACGAGGTCAGCACAACTGCGGTCAGGCCGAGCGTTGCGCTGATCGCATACAAAATCGCGACCGCCTGCTTCTGGTTGAAGCCCATGTCGATCAGCTTGTGATGCACATGCCCGCGATCCGGGCTCATCGGGCTGCGCCCCGCCGCCACACGGCGGATGATCGCGTTGGCGGTGTCGAAAATCGGCAGCCCCAGGATGAGGAACGGTACGGCAAACGAAATGACCGCGTAAAACTTAAACAGGCCCATAATGGACACGGTCGCCAGCATATAGCCAAGGAAGGTCGACCCGGTGTCCCCCATGAAAATTTTCGCCGGGTTAAGATTGTACGGCATAAAGCCGATGCACGCGCCCGCGAGCGCCGCCATGGTAATGGCGATCGCCATATTGCCGGTCAGCAGCGCGACCGCGAGCATGGTAATGGCGGCGATTGATGATACGCCGACCGCAAGGCCGTCCAGGCCGTCGATCAGGTTGACCGCATTGGTGATGCCGACGATCCAGATGATGGTCACCGGGATGGCAAAAATGCCAAGATGGAAATAAGGCGCTTCGGAAAACGGGTTCAGGTTTGTGAACAGCTCGATCTTCAGATTGCCGACGCATACAGGGATTGCCGCCGCAACGATCTGCACGACGAATTTGAGCTTTGCACCGAGCGCCAGCACGTCGTCAAAGATGCCGAGCGCCACGATGATCGTCGCGCCGAGCAGCACGCAGAGCATGGTCTGGTCGAGCTGCCCGAAGACCAGGATCGAGCACAGGAACCCACCGAAGATGGCAAGGCCGCCCAGCCGCGGGATGGGCTCCTTGTGCATGCGGCGGTTATCCTTCGGCACATCGATTGCGCCGACCTTGTGCGCAAACCTTTTAACAGGCGGCGTAAACAGATAGGACAGGACGCCCGCCGCAATGAACGCGGCGACGACCGTACCGATCACGATATATTCAGGCATGGTTACTTCCTCTCACAACGGCGCTCAGCGCCCCACAAAGCCAACCTTCCGGTAAACCTTGTCAAGCGTCTTGCGCGCAAGATAGGACGCCTTCTGCGCGCCCTCGGTATATACCTGCTCCAGGTAATCCTTGTTGCGCAGCAGGTCCTCGGTCTTTTCGCGGATCGGGCGCAGCAGCTCGACGACCGCCTCGCCAACGGCAGGCTTGAACTCGCCATAACCCTTACCGGCGAACTCTGCCTCAACCTCAGCAATCGTCTTGCCGCTCGCCAGCGCATAGATCTGGATCAGGTTGGACACGCCCGGCTTGCCCTGCGGGTCCATGATGATGCGGGAGTCCGAATCGGTAACGGCGCGCTTGAACTTGCGCATGATATCATCCGGCTGATCCATCAGCAGGATATAGCCGTTGGGGTTGGGGTCGGATTTGCTCATCTTCATATTCGGGTCGGCCAGGCTGGTGATCTTCGCGCCCTCACCCACTTTGGGATAGTATCCCTCCGGCATGGTGAACGTGCCCGGATGCAGGCCGTTGAAGCGGTTTGCGATATCGCGGCAGATCTCGATATGCTGGCTCTGATCCACGCCGACCGGTACGAGATTGGTCTGGTACAGCAGGATATCCGCCGCCATGAGCACCGGATAAGTGAACAGGCCGACGTTGATATTGTCCGCATGCTTGGCGGATTTGTCCTTGAACTGCGTCATGCGGGATGCCTCGCCGAACATGGTAAAGCAGTTGAGCACCCACGCCAGCTCGGCATGCGCCGGCACATGGCTCTGGATGAAAAGGATGCTTTTTTCCGGGTCAAGGCCGCAGGCGATATACTGCGCGAGCACCTCCAGCGTTGCGCGGCGCAGTGCAGCCGGATCCTGCCGGACCGTGATCGCGTGCATATCAACCACACAGTAAATGCAGTTATAATCCTCCTGGAGCAGTGGGAAATTGCGGATTGCGCCAAGATAGTTGCCCAGTGTCAGCTTACCGGAGGGCTGAACACCGGAAAAAATCGTTTGTTTCTGGTTTTCGCTCATATATATGACTTCCCTTACATATTGGATTACGGTTTTGTGGGTACAGAGAAGACTACTCCATACTTATTTGTAATAATATCATATTTTACCCTTTCTTGCAACGGATTTTCTCCCGGGGCAGCAATGTTGACAAGCCCCGCCCGTCACGGTATGATAAAGGAACGAAAGAGAGGCGACGGACAATGGCGCAGTACATCCTTGCTTTGGATCAGGGCACGACAAGCTCGCGCGCGATCCTGTTCGACCGGGATCAGAACATCCTGGCGATCCGCCAACACGAATTGACCCAGCATTACCCGCATGAAGGCTGGGTCGAGCAGGATCCGATGGATATCTGGTCGACCCAGTATGCCGCCATGCTCGAGGTACTCGCAGCTGCGGACGTATCCCCCGCCGAGGTGGCGGGCATCGGCATCACCAACCAGCGCGAGACCACGATCCTCTGGGACAGATCGACCGGACGGCCGGTTTATAATGCGATCGTCTGGCAGTGCCGCCGCACAGCCGATATTGTAGACAGGCTGGTGCAGCAGGGTCTGTCCGAGCATATCAGAGAGACGACCGGTCTTGTACCAGACGCGTATTTTTCCGGCACCAAAATCAAATGGATCCTTGATCATGTGGAGGGGGTACGCGAAAAGGCCGCGCGCGGCGAAATCCTGTTCGGCACGGTGGACTCCTGGCTGGTGTGGAAGCTGACCGGCGGCAAGGTACATATCACGGACGCGACCAATGCTGCGCGCACGATGATTTTCGACATCCACAAATTGGACTGGGACGATACGCTGCTGGAGGCGCTCGGCATCCCGCGCGCCATGCTGCCGCGCGTATGCTCCTCGAGCGAAATATACGGTCATGTTGCCCTGCCGGGCGGGGATGTGCCAATCGCAGGCATTGCGGGCGACCAGCAGGCCGCCCTGTTCGGCCAGACCTGCTTTGCTGCGGGCGACGCCAAAAACACCTACGGCACCGGGTGCTTCCTGCTGATGAACACAGGCGCGCAGGCATGCGAAAGCAAGAACGGCCTGCTGACCACGATCGGGATCCGCATCGGCAACGAAACGCAGTATGCGCTGGAGGGCAGCGTATTTGTCGGCGGTGCGGTCATCCAGTGGCTGCGCGACGAAATGCGCTTTTTCTCGGAAAGCCGCGACGCAGAATACTATGCGCAAAAAGTCCCGGATACAGGCGGCGTGTATCTCGTGCCCGCGTTCACCGGCCTTGGCGCGCCGCATTGGGATATGTACGCCCGTGGCTGCCTGATCGGGCTGACACGCGGCACCAGCCGCGAGCACATCATCCGCGCGGCGCAGGAGTCGATCGCCTATCAGGTGAACGACCTGCTCGATGCCATGGCGCGCGACACCGGCGTGCCGCTCTCCACCCTTTCGGTGGACGGCGGCGCGAGCCGGGACAGCTTCCTGATGCAGTTCCAGGCGGATATTTCGGGCTGCACCATCCGCCGCCCTGTCATCCGCGAGACGACCGCACTCGGCGCATGCTATCTCGCCGGGCTTGCGACCGGCGTATGGAAAAACCGCGAGGAGCTGAAACAGCTCTGGCGCTGCGATACACTGTACCATCCGGCAATGGAGGAGCAGGCCCGCCGCACACTGCTCGCGGGCTGGGACAAGGCCGTCGGCCGCTCGCTCGGCTGGTGCAAGCCTGAATAGCAGAAATGAAAAAAACACAGCACACCACCTGATCCGTCAGGAATGCGCTGTGTTTTTGATTTTTTTATAAATTTCCGGATCAGGTGAGCCGAGCTGCTGGCTTGGCATCCTTGCCGTCCAGCCGCATTTTATCAACTGGGTGGGAAAACAGGATCACACAGACAGCCAGATTTGATTACCGTAATTACTGCATAAGTCCATCCAAGCTCTTTGAATCCCCACTCGTAAATACTGAGCAGCGGAGTGACCAACTATAAGAAGTCAAGCCTTTTGTGAAGAAATTTTTAAGAGAAGAAAAAGGGTGCAGAAACCCAAGCACTCCTGCGGAGGACTTGCAAGAGAGCGGATGCATGTTAGCGATCATAGTTGGATCGTAACGGATGTTTTTGGCCTGCAGCGTGTAAATGAGCTGGAGGAGTTTTTTGGCGACATGGGGACAATCCCAAATTCTGTGTAACCGCCAAAAGCGGTGC
>DXIC01000112.1 GCA_019113065.1 Candidatus Agathobaculum stercoravium | reverse complement strand
GGGGGCAAAATTTCCGCAAAGCGCCGCAGACATAATTGTTCGGTGTTGCCTAAGAAAAAACGATCAGGGAGAGACTATGAAAAACGTAACCATCTATACCGACGGCGCCTGCTCGGGCAACCCGGGGCCGGGCGGCTGGGGCGCGATCCTCAAATACGGCGCGCACGAGAAGGAGCTTTCCGGCTCGGAACCGTCCACCACCAACAACCGCATGGAGCTGCTCGGCGTGATCACCGCGCTCGAGGCGCTCTCCGAGCCGTGCGAGGTCGACCTGTATTCGGACAGCAAATATGTTGTCGACGGCATCACCAAGGGCTGGGCCAAAAGCTGGCGCGCCAGGGGGTGGGTGAAGAGTGACAAAAAACCCGCCAAAAACCCGGAGCTGTGGGGACGGCTGCTCGATTTACTCGACAAACACGCGGTCAAGTTCCATTGGGTGAAGGGACACGCGGATAACCCGTACAACAACCGCTGCGATGAGCTGGCGGTCGCCGCCTACCGGAAATACAAATAAGGAGCCCTGCTTATGGAACGGATGCGCCGCGCGCGGAATGCCATGCTGATTTTCTATTATGTGTTCACGGCCTGCGGGGCGGTGTTCTGCCTGCGGCGCGACGCCGCGGTGTACAACCTGCTGCTGGCGCTTGCGGCGTTCGCGCTGCCCGCAGTGCCCTTCCTGCTGTACCGCGCGTGCCGTCTGCGGCCGGTCTACCTGCTCGAGATCGTGTTCGACGGGTTCGTGCTTGCGGCGGTGCCGTTTGCCAGCCTGTTCGGCGGGTATGATTTCGTGCCGTACTGGGATAAAATCCTGCACTTCCTGTCCGGCTTCCTGTTCGCGGTGCTGGGCACGGCGGTGTACTTTTCCTGCAAGCCCGGGCACAGGCTCGAGCGCGCGGACGCGTTCAACGCGTCGCTGTATACCTGGATGTTTGCCATGATGAGCGCGGTGCTGTGGGAGATCTGGGAGTATTTCGTGTCCCAGTTCGGCGCAGACCCGCAGCACGTTTTGACCACCGGCGTGGGCGACACCATGCAGGACGTGATCGTCTGCACAGTGGGCGGGCTGATCACCGCGGCCTCCTGCTGGAAATACCTGCGGCATCTGGGGGAAAACCGCCGCAAGGGGCTGATGATGAGCCTGTTTGAGGCGTATTACAGGGAAAATATCCGGGACAGGGCATGAAAGCAAAGATCCCCGGCGCAAGCAACTGCTTGCAGCCGGGGATCTTTTGGCAGCACGGGGCTGCCGGTATGGTTGCGGATGCTTAGTCCTGCGGCGCGGCCTTGCGCGCAGCCTTACGGCTAAAACGCACAGAACCGTTCGTGCGGACTGCATTCGCGCTCATCTTGACGAGCGTATCCACATAAGCGTTCATGGTGTAAGCCTCCTTCTGATGTCGGTCAATATGCCGCGTGCAGGACGGGCCCGCACAGCGGATGCATATTGAAATGTGCTTTTTTCCTGATGATGGTATTATACCGCTTTTGCACAGCGAAAACAAGGGGGCTCTTGTACTAATAGCACAAAATAAAGATTGATTATTTGTGCAATACAGATAAAATCAGCTCTCTGTGTGGATAACCGAGACCGGACAGGCGTCCGCCGCTTCCTGCGCGCCGGCCTGCTCGGCGCTGTCCGACGGCTGGTGATAGACCTCCGCGACGCCGTCATCCGCGATGCGGAACACCGCCGGGCAGGTCGCTTCGCACAGGCCGCACGAGATACAGCCCCCGCGGTCAATATTGATCTGCATATGCAACACTCCTTTCTAGCAGGGAGTATGCACCGAATGCGCGGAAATTATAACCGCCGCGCGTTTTTGAGCGTATAAACTGCGCCGCCGATGAGCGTGCCGGTGAATCCCAGCATACCTGCCGTCAGGATCTGCGGCAGGCCGTACAGCCCGTTATCCGCGAAGAGTTTGGAAGCGGCGATCTGCGCGGCAAACAGGATCAGGCCGATGACGAGCGTGAGCCGCGCCCGCAGGCGGATCTGCCGCTTGACCTGTTCCCGCTCCTGCGCCGCCAGCTCGGAGACCGCCGCGACCGTCTGGTCGGGGGTGTGCTGTGCAAGGCCGAGCAGGGCGGCGGCTGAGGTGCCCAGCGCAGCGGCGAGCGGCTCGATCAGCCCGAGGTCGGGGAAGTTCAGCCCGCGCTCCCATTTGCTGACCGCCTTGTCCGTAACATGCAGCTGTTCCGCCAGCTGCTTCTGCGTCCAGCCCTTTTGCCGCCGCAGCGCGGCAATGCGTTTGCCGGTAGCTGCTGCATCCATACCCAACCCCTCCTTTGGTTTCCCTGCCTTCAGTATAGCAGAATCAGAGGAATTGCGCACCCGACAAAAAGTAGAGCCGCCCGTTTGGGCACAAAAAACCGCCCGCGCAGGGATTTTTCACCCGCGCGGGCGGCTGCTGTTCAGAGCTCGCCGCACATGATGGCCGCGAGCGCGTCCTCGGTCGTGCGGTTGCTGAGCGACACCGCGCCCATGGCCTCGGCGCGGCGGCCGACCTCGTATTTGTGCAGGTCCACGCCGCCCTCGGCGCACTGGGTTGTGATATACACCCGCGTGCCGCTCCCGATCAGTTCCCGTACCGCCTGCTCGAGCCGCTGCGGGACGCCGCCCGCGCCGAACGCCTCCAGAATGACTTTGGGGTAGCCATGCAGGGCGGAGAAAAAGCTGGGCTCGAGGTCGGGCGTGAGCTTGACCACCAGCACATGCGGGTCGATCCGCTCTATAAAGGCCGCTTCGCCGGACACCTGCGGCGGTGCGTCCCAGCGGATCAGGCCGGTCTCGTCCACCGTGCCCGTAAGCGGCGCGTTTACGCAGACAAACGCGTCCGCCTCGGACGAGTGGCGCTTGCACACATGGCTGCCCGGTATGATCTTGCCGTGCAGCACGGCGAGCACCCCGGCGCAGTCCGTCGCCGCGACGCGGAACGCGTCCAGCAGGTTGCGCGGCGCGTCCGAGCCGGGCGCGCCCATGGGAAGCATCGATCCGGTCAGCACGACCGGCTTGCCGAAGCCCGGCAGCATGTGGCAGAGCAGCGCGGCGGTGTAGGCGAGCGTGTCCGTGCCGTGCGCGATGACAAAGCCGTCGAATCTGTCGCGGCCTTCCCATACCGTGCGGGCGATGGCCGCGCGGTCGGCGGCGGTCAGGTCGGTCGAGTCCAGGTTCATCAGGTCGCACACCTCGACCGCGCAGATGCCGCCCAGCTCGGGCATGAGACCGAGCAGCTCTTCCCCTGTCAGCGCGGGCGAAAGCCCGTTCCCGGTCTCGCGGCAGGCAATCGTCCCGCCCGTTGCAATCAAAAGCACCTGTTTCACGAAAATTCCTCACATTCCCGCGCCAATGGCGCATATCAAATAGAAACCGGCCATGACGATGGCCGGTTTCATAAAATCCGGGGGCATGTACCTCGGATTTTATACAGGAAAGCGATTTTGTGTGCCGCTTGCGGCGCGCAAATATCGCGTATTGGCTTTGTCCGCGCTACGCGCGGCAAAGCCTGCTCGATGGAAGCTGTACGCTTCCATCGAATATATTTATTTGTAGCTGTCCTCTAAAATGCCGATGATGTCCTCGCGCGCGAGCGGCCGCGGGTCGACGCGGAACAGGCCGCCCATGGTGTCGATGGCGTTGTCCGCGATCCTGCCGAAGTCCTCCGGCTGGACGCCGTAGCCGGACAGGCGCAGCTCATGCACATTGCAGCGCTTTTGCAGGTCGGCGAGCGCGTCGATGAAATCCTCCGGCTTGTCCGCATCCGTGCGGCCGAGCGCGCGGGCGATGGCGACCAGACGGTCGCCCGAGGACTCCATAAAGCGGCTCCAGTACGCCTTGGAGATCATAATGAGGCCCGCGCCGTGCGGCAGGGCGGGGTGGAACGCGCTCAGCGCGTGCTCGATCGCGTGCTCGCCCGTGCAGCTGGACAGCGTCTCGACAAAGCCTGCCAGCGTGTTGGCGAGCGCAACGTCCGCGCGCGCATCCGCGTTGCCGCCTTCGTGCACTGCGGTGGCAAGGGATTTGCCGATCAGCTCGATCGCCTTAAGCGAGAACATCTCGCTGATGGGCGTTGCAGTCTTGGCAAGGTAGCCCTCCGCCGCGTGGAAGAACGCGTCAAAGCCCTGGTAGGCGGTCAGGTGGGGCGGGACGGTCATCATGAAGTCCGGATCGACGATCGAGATGGTCGGGAAGCACTTTTCGCCGCCCCCGCCGATCTTTTCCTCACCGTTGGTGATGACCGTGAACGGGTCGGCCTCGGTGCCGGTGCCCGCGGTGGTCGGGATGGCGACGATCGGCAGGCCGTCGTTTGCAATGCGCTTGCCGCCGCCCGTGCCGCCGTGGATGTAGTCCCACCAGTCGCCGTCGTTGGTGGCCATGATGGCGACCGCCTTGGCGGTGTCGATGGACGAGCCGCCGCCGAGGCCTACGACGAACGCGATGTTCTCCGCACGGCAGAGCGCCGCGCATTCGCGCACGCCATCGATGGTCGGGTTGGGCTGTACCTTATTATAGACGATGGTCTCGTGCCCGGCTTCGGCGAGCGCGTCCTGCACCTTGCCGACATAGCCGAGGCGGGTGGTGGACGTACCGCCGGTGATGATCAGGCCGCGGCCCTGGGGCAGGCGCGCCCGGGCGAGCTTTTTGACCGCGCCGTTGCCGAAATACAGGCGGGTGGGCATATAGAAGCTGAAAATATCCATTTGATAACCTCCTTTGAAAAAAGGGGGCGCAAAGGCCCCCTGACACAGCGTTTTTTGTATTCCCATTTTGGTTGGGGGATATAACACACCCAACAATACCATTATAACAAATCCGGCCGCGCTTGAAAAGAGGGGAAAACGCTGAAACAGACCGGATTTCTTTGTCTAATATAACCATGAAAAAACGAAAAATAACACTTGACGTTGTGCAATGTTGATGATATTATAATGTCACAGAAAAGAAAAGGGCAAACACCAGAGGGAAGCAAGGCAGGGGCCTTGCAAGAAAGGCGCAACCCTTTCCGATTCTGAAAAGGGATGGCAAAAGCCAAATGATACCTGAGAAAGGGGTGAGTCCAATGGTATCAGAAGAGACATCCTACCAGTTCGCGGGACTCGCCGCGGCGCTGTAACCGAAACGATCAAGGTGATAGCTATAAAAAAGAGCGAGTTCCAAATCAAACAGGCGAACCGCCTGAAAAGCGCGATCGGCTTCTAGCGACGTAAGGAACGGCACCTTTGAGGAAGCTATCCTCGTGAATATCCATCCGTGAGAACATTACGGACGATGCAAGCGGATCGAGGCAGCAGGAAAGCAAGGTTTGCAGGCATGAAAGAACCCTGAACAATGCGTCGGCGAATGAAAACAGAATCCGAACGATAAAACCTGCACAATGCCAAAAATAGTACGCACCCAATGGCCGATGGGCATACTGATGAGTATGGTGTCGTAAAAGCGGATCAGAGCACAAGCTGGAGATGATATCAAAACTTGCTGAAAGTGGTCCGGGCAAGGCAGGAACAGAATCGAACGATCACCCGCCGAGAAGTGACGCATTCCTGAAATTGATATAGAGTTCCCGAATGTAGGTAAAAGGTAACAAACCGAACAAGTTCATTACCAGACGAACCGCAGCCGGGCGGGCTCCCGTGAACGTAGGATGGGTAAGCAGACCAAAACCGATGGCAGGGAGGTATGGGATCAGCATAGCACAGGAAGATCGGTTCAATAAAAGGGGCAGAAGGATAAATACCTGCGCTGATGAACCCATAATCTTCCCAAAACTGCAAAAGATATAGGGAAACATCCAAAACGCTTTTCGTAATGGCAAAATCCATTGCAAACAAAAAGCGAAAAAGATATTTCATATATTAATTGCACCACTTAAAATGACAGCGGGAAATATCCTGCTGAGAAAAGAGAGACAATATGGAAATCTGGAAGTAAAAGGCCTCGTCGGGTGACGGGGCCTTTAGGTTTATTTCGATTGAAACATACAGTTTCAATCGAGAGAGAATGTGCCGCGCAGAGCGCGGACACATTCATTGTTTCAGAAAGTTCCGCGAAGCGAAACTTTCTTCCATACTGGTATAAAAGCCCACGCACATGTCGCGGGTTTTTATGAAAATGCCTGCGATGCAGGCATTTTCTGTTTCATAAGCGCGCGGGGCGCGGTCATGTGGGTTCGGTGGGGCGATTCCCGCTGTTCCGGCGCGCGGCAATCATCTCATACAGCGCGTCGAGCGCATC
Source organism: Candidatus Agathobaculum stercoravium (assembly GCA_019113065.1). Classification (GTDB taxonomy): domain Bacteria; phylum Bacillota; class Clostridia; order Oscillospirales; family Butyricicoccaceae; genus Agathobaculum; species Agathobaculum stercoravium. The sequence goes on along the minus strand of DXIC01000112.1, from coordinate 11,830 downwards.
GGACAGCGTGCCGACCTGGTCGATCAGCCCGAGCGTGACCGCCTGCTTGCCCGAGATCACCGTCCCGACGTCCGCGGTGAGCTGGCCGGTCTCGCGCATGAGCTGCCCGAGCCGCTCGGCGGAAATGCCCGAGTGGGCGGTGATGAAATCCACAATGCGTTCCTGGATCTTGGCAAGGTATTCGAACGCCTGCGGCACGGCGATGATCGTCCCGTTCATGCGCACGGGATGGATGGTCATGGCGGCGGAGGCCGCGATAAAGCTCTTTTTGGCCGCCACCGCGAGCGGCACGCCGATCGAGTGCCCGCCGCCGAGCACGAGCGACACGGTGGGCTTGGTCATGCCGGCGATCAGTTCGGCAATCGCAAGCCCGGCTTCCACATCGCCGCCGACCGTGTTGAGCAGCACCAGCATGCCGTCGATTTCCTCCGCCTGTTCGACCGCGGTGATCTGCGGGATCAGGTGCTCGTATTTAGTGGTTTTGTTCTGCGCGGGCAGCTCCATATGCCCCTCGATCTGCCCGACGATCGTGATGCAGTGCACCGTGCCGCGCGCTGTTTTCGCGGTGATCGACCCGGTTTCGGCAATATTATTTTCTTGGGGCGCCCCAATGGACGGGTTTTCCTCGTTCATGCTGTTCCTCCCTTTCGGACAAAAATATAGGCTGCTAGCAGTTTGCCGCATCCGGCGGCGGTTTATCCACCGCAGGCGTTTTCCACAGGGTATATTACAATCCGTAAACGGCAGACGCCCGCCTCTGTGGATGCTCACGGGGATAATACCCTAAGTTATCCACTTTATACACAAGGTTATCCCCATAGTGCCTGTGGATAGGCCTGTGTATAAAGTGGATTTTTTTCACAGGGCGGCGCAGAGTTTCATTATGGAAACATCTCTTGCCGTATGCAGGGAAATTTGTTACAATATGAGTGATATAATGAATATATGCTGATATACAGCGATAATGGAGTGATAGGCAATGAGCAATCCAATCGTAACGATTGAAATGGAGCAGGGCGGCATCATCCGCGCGGAGCTGTATCCTGATGTTGCGCCCAATACGGTCCGCAACTTTATCTCCCTGATCCAGAAGGGCTTTTATAACGGCACGATTTTCCACCGCGTCATCCCGGGCTTTATGATCCAGGGCGGAGACCCGGAAGGCACCGGCATGGGCGGCCCGGGCTATGAGATCCGCGGCGAGTTTACCGCCAACGGCTTCCAGAACGACCTGAACCACACCCGCGGCGTGCTGTCCATGGCGCGCACCATGGCGCCGGACTCTGCGGGCAGCCAGTTCTTCATCATGACCGAGGATTCGCCGCATCTGGACGGCCAGTATGCTTCCTTCGGCATGGTGACCGAGGGCATGGACGTGGTAGACGCCATTGTGAACACCCCGCGCGACTGGCATGACCGCCCCCGTCAGGAGCAGCGCATGAAGACCGTCACCGTCGATACCATGGGCGTGGAGTACGAGGCGCCCGAAACCCTGTAAGCAGAAAGAAGGGGATCGGTATTGTATTATACCAATAAGGAGATTTTTGTCCTGTCCGCTGTCGGGTGCATGGACACCGAGCGGGATGGGCTGGAATCCATCCTCGCCGGCAACGATGAGGGCGCGAAAGGCTGCTGCCTGTCGGTCGATATGACGGCGGACGGCATTGCCGTGCTCTCGTCGGACGGCTATTGTATTGCGACCGACGGCACGCAGATGAACATATCGGATTACAGCTATGCAGAGCTGCATCAGGCTGCGCCGCAGCTCATCCCGGCCGGGCAGGCCATCGAGCTGGCGCGCACCTGCCAGGCCAAGCTGGCCATCACGGTACATAACCATACCCTGCTGCCGCAGCTGCGCATGACGCTGCGCCATGTGAACTATCTGGACGACACGATTTTTGTCGGCCTCGGGCTGGTGGAGGCGGCGCGCATTGCGGTCGCCAATCCGGACCTGCACATCATGGGCGAGCTGCCCGCGCTGCCGGATAATATCGACGCGCTGGTGAGCGCGGCGCAGACGACCGGGCTGTTCGGCCTGCGCGCAGCGCCGTCGGATCTGACGCCGCGGCTGATCCAGGCATGCCGGCAGGCAGGCCTGTTTACCATGAGCCTGCGGACGGATAACGAAAAGTCGCTGGCAATGCTGATCCGCAACGGGGTCAACTTTATCGAGACCGCGCGGCCGGATATCACGGCGATGCTGCTGCCGGCGGGCGAGTCCGAGCCGCACCAGATCCCGCTGATGCGGTATTGAGATCGTTTTTCTGCCGCCTGCGCGGCGGCCGGGCAAGAGGGGAGGAACCACGGTTTCTCCCCTCTTGCCGCTTATCCCATCCCTGAAGGAGTATCCCCATGCCGGCACTGGATGACAGCATACAGTTTGTCAAGGGCATCGGCCCGAAAAAGGCAAAGCTGTTTGAAAAACTGCATATCCGCACGCTGCGCGACGCGCTCGAGACCTATCCGCGCGACTATGAGGACCGTACCCGCATCACCCGCATCGCGGACATCGACGCGGAGGACAAGTACGCCATCCGCGCGGTCGTGGGCACCGAACCCAAGGTAAACCGCATCCGCAAGGGGCTGACGCTGGTCAAGTGCACGATCTTCGACGAGTCCGGCTCGCTGAATGTGACCTACTTCAACAACCCCTATGCCGCGGCCCTGCTGCGCGTGGGACAGGAGTATGTGTTTTACGGCAAGGTGCAGGGCTGGGGACGCGGGCGCACGCTCATCTCCCCGCAGTCGGAAAAGGTTATGCCGGACGCGGCGCATCCCGGCCGCATCGTGCCGGTCTATCCGCTGACCGCCGGGCTGACCCAGCGCGACATGGAGCGCGTGACCGACGCCGCGCTTGCGGCCGTGCCGGGCGGCTGGCCCGACCCGCTGCCCGAGGTGCTGCGCGCGAAATACCGCCTGCTGGATGCTGCGGACGCGCTTGCCGCCATCCACCGCCCGCAGACTGCGGACGAGGTCGGGCAGGCGCGCCGCCGCATGGTGTTTGAGGAGCTGTTCCTGCTCTGCTGCGGGCTCCAGCAGCTCAAGGAGCGCCGCAAGGCGGATACCGGCATCGTATTTGCGCAAAACGGGCTGGATGCGTTCTTTGAAGCGCTCCCGTTTGCGCCCACGGGCGCGCAGCGGCGCGCGATCGCGGAAATCGCGGCGGACTGCGCCTCCGGGAAGCCGATGAACCGGCTGGTGCAGGGCGACGTCGGCTCGGGCAAGACGGTCGTGGCGGCGGCGCTGTGCGCGCTCGCGGCGCAGAACGGCTGGCAGGCCGCGTTCATGGCGCCGACCGAGATCCTGGCCGCCCAGCATGCGGAGACGCTCGCGCCCATGCTGGAAAAGCTCGGCATCTCCTGCACCCTGCTCACCGGCTCGATGACTGCGGCGCAGAAGCGCGCGGCGCTTGCCGCGATCGAGAGCGGCGCGGCGCAGGTCGTGGTCGGCACGCATGCGCTCATCCAGCAGGGCGTGACCTTTCACCGGCTGGGTGCGGTTGTCGCGGACGAACAGCACCGCTTCGGCGTGGCGCAGCGCGCCGCACTGTCCGCCAAGGGCGAAATGCCGCATGTGCTGGTCATGTCCGCGACCCCTATCCCGCGCACGCTCGCGCTGATTATGTACGGCGATCTGGACGTTTCCGTGCTGGACGAGATCCCGCCCGGCCGCAGCCCGGTCGAGACCTACGCGGTGGGGCAGAACATGCGAAAGCGCATCACTGCCTTCATTGACAAGCAGGTCGAGGCGGGCGGGCAGGCCTATGTGGTGTGCCCGCTGGTCGAGGAGGGAGAGAGCGGCCTCAAAAGCGCGGAGCAGCATGCCAAGGATTTGCAGGCAGCATTGCCGCACCGCCGGGTTGCCGTGCTGCACGGGCGGATGAAAAACGCGGACAAGGATCAGGTCATGCGGGCTTTCGCCGCGAGGAAGTACGACATCCTGGTCGCCACGACCGTTATTGAGGTGGGCGTGGATGTGCCCAACGCCAACCTGATGGTGGTCGAGGACGCGGACCGCTTCGGCCTGTCCCAGCTGCATCAGCTGCGCGGGCGCGTTGGGCGCGGCACGCGGCAGTCCTACTGCATCTTTTTCGGCGCGGACAAGGGCGAAGCTGCCCGCGAGCGGCTGAAGATCCTGTGCAAAACCGGCGACGGCTTTGAGATCGCGCGCGCCGACCTCGCCCAGCGCGGGCCGGGCGACTTTTTCGGCCGGCGGCAGCACGGCCTGCCCGCGCTGCACGTTGCGGATCTCGCGGCCGACCTCGCGCTCATGCAGGATGCGCGCGAGGAAGCGGAGGCGATCTTGCAGCACGACCCCGCGCTCGCGGGCTATCCGGTCTTGCGCGCGCGCGTTGAGCGGATGTTCGCCGCGCGGGACGACGAGGCGTTTAACTGACCCGGAAGGGGATAAAAAGAAAAGGCTGCCTATCCGGCGGCCTTTTCTTTTTCTTTATGTTCGCTGAGGATCAGGCCGGCGAGCGCCAGCGCTGTGCCCAACCACATGACCGGCGTCATGGTCTCGTGCAGCACGATGGCCGAGCTGACAATGGTGATGACCGGCGTAGCATAGATGTACGCGCTGGTCTTGACCGGCCCGAGCAGGAACACTGCGCGGTTCCAGGTCACAAAACAGGTCGCAGAGGCGAGCAGACCCAAAAACAGCAGGTTTGCGATATGCAGCGGCTCGGTCCACGCGGAAAGCGGGGCAGGGAAGCCCTCGATGCAGGCGGGGACCAGCAGGAACAGCAGCCCGTAGCCGAAAATGCGGCAGGTCAGCGGCACAGTGCGGTAGCCCATCGCACCCAGCCTGCGCACGATCACGGAATATACGCCCCAGACAAAGGCGGCACCCACGCCGAGCAGCACGCCGCGCGGGTCGAGCGCCAGCTCGCTGACGCCTGCAAGTGAAGCGAGCGCTACGCCCGTCATCGCGCACACAAAGCCGAGGAAAAACCAGAGGCTGAGCCGCTCGCGCAGCAGGACAGCCGCGACCAGCGCGGTGAACAGCGGCGCCGCGGCCACGATCACGCCGACAAGCGATGCGGAAATGTAGGTCAGCGCGATATTTTCCATCAAAAAGTACAGTGTCACGCCGGTCAGGCCTGCGAGCGCAAACAGCGCCTCATGCGATTTTTTCTGCGCCTTCATCAGCCCTTTCCCGGCGATGAGCAGCGCCAGAAAGCCGAGCGCAAACCGCGCGATCATGATTTCGAGCGGCGTAAACGCCCGCAGCAGCACCTTGGTCGAGACAAAGGTCGTGCCCCAGACCAGCTCGGTGAATATGGCGAGCAGGTGCCCCTGTAAACTGTGGTTTTCTTTCATTTCCCTCACCCCATGCCCCGCCCGGCGGGGCTTTTGCTTGTTCAGACGATAAACCCGCCGCCGATCACAACGTCGCCGTCGTAGAACACGGCGGACTGCCCGCGCGCGGGCGCACGCACCGCGTCCTCAAACACGATGCGGGCGTTTTCGCCATCGGGATAGACGGCAGCACGGTCGCTGCGTTTGGAAAACCGCACGCGTACTTCGCAGGAAAACGCGCCGTTTGCCGCGTATTCGGGCGCGATATAGTGCACGTCCCGCACTTCGATCTCCCGGCGGAACACATCCTCGAGCGACAGCACGACCTCGTTGGTCTCCGGCCGCAGCTCGTGTACGAACAGCCGCCCCTCCGCGGCCACGCCCAGCCCCTTGCGCTGGCCGACCGTATAGCAGTGGATGCCCTTGTGCCGGCCGAGCACATTGCCGTCCTCGTCCACGAAATTGCCCGGCGGGCAGGCCGCGCCGTGGCGCGCGAGCCAGCCGTGTACATCGCCGTCCGGGATGAAGCAGATGTCCATGCTGTCCGGCTTGTCCGCAACCGCAAGGCCGATCTCGCGCGCATTTTCGCGCACCTCGTCCTTGCCCGTGCTCTCGCCGAGCGGGAACACACAGCGCGCTACCGTTTTGCGCGGCAGGCGGTGCATCATATAGGTCTGGTCCTTGGGCGCGCGGGCGCGCAGCAGCAGCGCGCGGCCCTCGGCGTCCCTGCCGGTGCGCGCATAGTGCCCGGTGGCGATATAGGGCGCGCCGATCTCGTCTGCATAGTCGGTCAGCGCGCGGAACTTGATGAGCGGGTTGCACACCACGCACGGGTTGGGCGTGCGCGCATTGCGGAAGGCGTCCGCAAAGCAGGCGCATACCTGCTGCTCGAACGCCTCGCGTCGGTGCGCGATATAAAGCGGGATGCCGAGGTCGTCTGCGGTGCTCTGCGCGGCTTCTTCGCCGCCGAGGCCGACCTCGAGGAACAGCCCGTGCACCTCGAAGCCCTGCGCGCGCAGGCGCGCCGCCGCGACTGCGGAATCCACGCCGCCGGATAATCCTAACACAATTTTCTCTGCCATTCTTGTAAAATCTCCTACAATATATAAAAAGGGGAACTCGTTTTCGCGCCTTGGCGCGCTTTAAAAAGAAAATGAGCGCAAAGCGCTCATTTATAAAAAGTCAGGACATGTGCACTCTCATGAAAACTGCGCAAAGCGCAGAAATGCGGATAGAGGCCTACGGGCTGACTTTTTATACCCCGACTCAGCCGCCTTGGGCGGCGCCATTCGGGTATCGAAGAGCGGTTTCTTTGAAACCGCTCTTCGTATATAGGGGGCTTGTACTCATTAAACGCCGTATAACGGCAAATGAGGATAGTGGCCTACGGGCTGAAGCCCCTATAAAGGAAGTTTTACGCCAGCGACGTCCACGTTTCCAGCCCGGCGAACGCGTTGTACGGCGTCGGTGCATAGTTATCGATCAGCCCTTTGCGGATGATCATCTGCCCGCGCTCGAATGCCACCGGGACGATGGGCATTTCCGCGAGGAAGGTCTGGTACAGCTCGGTTACGCTGTCGCCGCTGCGCGCCGCCGCGATTGCAGCGGACATGGACTCGCTCGCGTAGCCGCCGTAGTTCAGGCTGCCGCCGGAGGACAGCAGCGGCCGCAGGTCAAAATCCGCGGTCAGCTGGGTTTCACCGTAGTATACGTCGAAATCGCCCGACTGGAGCATGGAAAGATAGGTGTCATAGGGTTGTTTATCCACCGTGACGCGCACGCCGGGCAGTGCGTTCCACGAGGCTGCAATCTGGTCGGCAGCCGCCGATTTGAACGCGTTGTCCGAGTTGACCAGCAGGCGGATGGACAGCGTGGTTTGCGCTGTGCTGCCGGTTTCCCCGTCGCCGGTATCGTCCGCCGGGGGGTCGGCTTCAACCGTGTAGTATTCGCCGGTTTCCTCGTCATAATACGTTTCTTCGTATGTCACGTCGCCGGTGCCGTCCGCCTGCGTCTCGGACGAGCCGTCCGTGCCGTCCCCGCTGCCGTCGTCCGTGCTGCCGCCTTGCAGGGCTTCCAGCAGCAGCTGCGCCGCTCCGGTGGGGTCGGCGGACATGTTGAGCGACAGGCTGCTGTCCGTCGGCTGCGGGTTGACCGGCAGGATGGCCGGGTCGGCAAAGGTCTGGAGCTGCGTGGAGCACAGGCCCTGCCGGTCGAGCGCCGCGCTCAGCGCCCGCCGTACACCGGCGTTTGCCAGGTCGGGGTTGCTGTAATTGAAGCCCAGATAGTGCAGGGAAGCGCCCGTGGTCTGCACGGTGTCCACCGAACCGCCGACATTGGGCGGGTTGGGGTCGATCCGCGCCGCGCGCATGAGCGAAACATCGCCCGTCTGGAAGCTGCTCATTGCAGCGTCTGCGCGCGTCATTTCCACCAGCGTGATGCGGCGGATGGAGCCTAAAAAGCCGTCATGCCAGTTCTCGTTGGCGGTCAGCACCCATTGGGTGCCGTCCTCCGCCGGGCGGAACGGGCCGGTGCCGTCGGCGAATTCGCCGCTGTCCGCCGAGCCTTCCCGGTAGATCGGGATGTCCAGCAGGCGCGGGAAGTTGACGTTGGGCGAGGTCAGCACGATGCGCACCTCGCGGTCGGAAAGCGCCTCGATCGAGGAAACCTCGACCAGCCGGTTATGGTAGGGCGAGGACTCGTTGAACTGCGCGGTTTGCAGGCTTGCGACCACGTCGGCCGCGGTCAGCGATGCGCCCGACCAGAAGGTCACGCCCTCGCGCAGGGTAAAGGTAAAGGTTGTGCCGTCGCCCTCATAGCTCTCGCACAGCACATTCTCCGCGGTGAAGTTGTTTGTCACCTCGAACAGGCCCTCGTACAGCGCTTCGCACAGCACGCGGTTGATGCTGGTGCTGTCCAGCACCGGGTTGAGCGTGCCGTTCTGGTACCAGGCCAGGCCGAAATACGCATCCGACACCTGGACGTTGTCTACCGGCCCTTCCTCGCCGTCCTGGCTGCCGATGACGCCGCAGGCGCTCAGCAGGCAGAGCGCGGCGAGGGACGCGGCCAGCACGCGTTTTTTCCATTTCATATTGCTAAAGGACTCCCTTTCGGTCAAAGGCAGATCATGCCGCCCTGCACGCCGCGCAAGCCGTTTGTCTTGCGGTGCGACCAGAACTCGTCGCTGTGGCACATGGTGCAGATGCCGCTGTCGATTACATTTTCCGGCTGGAGCCCGGCGTCCAGCAGCAGCATGACGCCGATGCCCTGTAAATCCACGTGGAATTTTGCGCCTTTCTCCAGAATATACGGCCGCACGAGCGCACCGAGCTGGGATTCCATCGCCTCGGGCACGTCGGCGTCGGTCTCAAAACATTCCTGCCGGATGGACGGCCCGAGCACGGCGCGCAGGCTTTCGCGCTTGGTGCCGAGCTTTTCCGCCATGGTCTGGACGGTCCTGGGCAGTATGCCGCCCGCCATGCCGCGCCAGCCCGCGTGGCATACGCCCGCGGTGTGCGTTGCGGGGTCGTACAGCAGCGTCACGACACAGTCCGCGTAAAAGCCGATGAGCGGGGTGTCCGGCAGGGCGGTCACGATCGCATCCGACTGCCACGCCATCGGCCGGTGCAGCCCCATGCCGGCCTCGTCCTCGGTCACGACCGAGACCCCGGTCTCGTGGATCTGCTTTGTCAGCGTGAAGCGCTTTTCGTCCACGCCGACTGCATCCGCCAGGCGGCGGTAGTTTTCGCGTACGTTTTCCTCGGTATCCCCGCGGTTAAAGCCGAGGTTGAGGCTTTCGCAGTGCCCCGTGCTCACACCGCCGGATTTGGTGGTAAAGGCGTGCCGCACCGGCAGGCGGCGGCAGGTATAATAGACAAACGGGCCGCGCTGGATGCGGCACATGGACTGATGCATGCTTTTTCCTCCTGTGAGGGCCTGCCCGGGCAGGGAAGCGGCGCTGATTCCCGCAGGAAAATGCAAAAACCACCCCTCGGGTACAGGCTCTTACTATCCGTTCCATTATAACAAATTGCAGCCTGCTCCACAAGGGCGGGGGCAGTGTGTTCTCAAAAAACGCCAAAATCTATACGGCAATGGACGTGTTTTTCTTGACAGTTTGACCAACAGGCTTTACAATTAAGTGTAGTATAATACCTGCTGTAATATAGCCGGTGCACGATTCGCGCACGGCTTTTTTCAAGGGCATTATAACCGCGGCGTTTGTGCGGCAAACGCTGCAACCAACTACAATACATTAAGGGAGGACACACCAGAACAATGATCGACATCATCATACCGATTATCGCCGGTATCGTGTGTCTCGTTGTGGGCGTAGTCATTGGCTTCTATTACCGCAAAAGTGTTGCGGAAAAAGAGATCGGTTCCGCTGAAACGGAAGCAACGCGCATCATCAACGAGGCCATCAAGGCCGGTGAGACCAAAAAGCGGGAATCTATCCTTGAAGCAAAGGACGAGATCCACAGACAGCGCACCGAAGCCGACCGCGAGCTCAAGGAGCGCCGGAACGAGACCCAGCAGCTCGAACGCCGCCTGATCCAGCGCGAGGAGGCGCTGGACAAGAAGAGCGACACCATTGAACGCAAGAATGAAGAGCTGAACCGCCAGCTCGAAGCGACCCAGAAGGAAAAGGAAGAGCTCGAGCGCGTCAAGGCCGAGCAGCTCGAAAAGCTCGAGCACATCGCCAGCATGACCCGCGACGAGGCGCGCGAGATGCTGGTCGCCTCGATCGAGTCCGAAGCGACGCACGATGCGGCGGTCAAGCTGCGCGAGATCACCCAGCGGCTCAAGGATGAGAGCGAGCAGACCGCGCGCGAGATCATCTCGACCGCCATCCAGCGCTGCGCGGCGGATCACGTTTCCGAAGCTACGGTTTCGGTCGTGCCGCTGCCCAACGACGAGATGAAGGGCCGCATCATCGGCCGCGAAGGCCGCAACATCCGCACGCTGGAGACGCTGACCGGCGTGGACCTGATCATCGACGATACGCCGGAGGCGATCACGCTCTCCTCTTTCGACCCGGTGCGCCGCGAAATCGCGCGCCTGGCGCTCGAAAAGCTGATTGTGGACGGCCGCATCCATCCCGCCCGCATCGAGGAAATGGTCGAAAAGTCCCGCCGCGAGGTGGAGCAGATCATCAAATCCGAGGGCGAGCGTGCAACCTTTGAGACCGGCATCCACGGCATCCATCCGGAGCTGGTCAAGATCCTCGGCCGCCTGCGCTACCGCACGAGCTACGGCCAGAATGTATTGCAGCACTCGATCGAGGTTGCGCACATCGCCGGCATGATGGCCAGCGAGCTGGGGCTTGACCCGGTGCCTGCGCGCCGCGCCGGCCTGCTGCATGATATCGGCAAGGCGATCGACCACGAGGTTGAGGGCAGCCATGTGCAGATCGGCGTAGACCTTGCCAGGAAGTACAAGGAAGCGCCGCAGATCATCCATGCAATCGAAGCGCACCACGGCGACGTGGAGGCAAAGACGGTTGTCGCCTGCCTGGTGCAGGCGGCGGACGCGATCTCCGCCGCGCGCCCGGGCGCACGCCGCGAGAATCTGGAGAACTACATCAAGCGTCTGGAAAAGCTCGAGGGCATCGCCAACGAGACGCCCGGCGTTTCCAGCTCGTATGCCATCCAGGCGGGCCGCGAGATCCGCATTATCGTCAACCCGGATAAGATTTCGGATGACGCGATGGTGCTGCTTGCCCGCGATATTGCCAGGAAGATCGAGGATGAACTCGATTACCCCGGCCAGATCAAGGTCAATATGGTGCGCGAGACGCGCGCAATCGATTACGCAAAGTAAAAAGCAGAAGGGACGGTCCCGCGGGTCCGTCCCTTTTTCTGTATGTTTGGCTGCACTCCGGGCAGGGCTTATTTCCGCTTGTCCAGGCTGACGTATTTGACCGGCTTTGCCAGCGGCTTGTAGGCCGGGCGGATGATCTTGCCGCCGGTGGTGACCTCCTCCAGCCGGTGCGCCATCCAGCCGACGATGCGCGCTGTGGCGAACAGGGGGGTATACAGCGACTTGGGCAGGCCGAGCATTTTGTAAACGAAACCGGAATACATATCCACGTTTGCGCACATCGGCTTGTCGCTGCCTTTTTTCTCCTTGAACACAGCCGGGGTCAGCTTTTCGACCAGCTCAATCAGGTCCATTTCGTCTGCAAAGCCCTTCTTCTCTGCAAGCGGGCGCGCCGCGCGCTTGAGCGCAACCGCACGCGGGTCGCTCAGGGTGTAGATCGCGTGGCCCATGCCGTAGATCAGGCCGGAGCCGTCGCCGGCTTCACCGTCGAGGATTTTGCGCAGGTAGTCGGCAACCTCCCCTTCGTCCTTCCAGTTGCTGATATTGGCCTTCATCTCGTCGAACTGGCGCACGACGCGCAGGTTGGCGCCGCCATGGCGCGGGCCCTTGAGCGAGGAAACGGCCGCCGCGATCGCAGAATAGGTATCCGTGCCCGAGGACGAGGTGACGCGCACGGTGAACGAGGAGTTGTTGCCGCCGCCGTGCTC
>DXIC01000111.1 GCA_019113065.1 Candidatus Agathobaculum stercoravium | reverse complement strand
AAGATCCGCTACGACGGCATCAATATCAACAAGATCAAAAAGGCGGATCTGCGCCGCTCGCTGGGCATCGTATTGCAGGACACCAACCTGTTTACCGGTACGATCCGCGACAATATCCGCTACGGCAATCTGGACGCGACCGACCAGGAGGTCGAAGCCGCGGCGCAGCTCGCCAACGCGGACGACTTCATCCGCCGCCTGCCGGACGGCTATGACACGGTCATCGACGGCGAGGGCGGCAGCCTGTCGCAGGGCCAGCGCCAGCTGATCTCGATCGCGCGCGCGGCTGTGGCTGACCCGCCGGTCATGATCCTGGATGAGGCGACGAGCAGCATCGATACCCGCACGGAGTCCATTGTGCAGGCGGGTATGGACGGCCTGATGTACGGCCGCACGGTGTTTGTCATTGCGCACCGCCTGTCCACGGTGCAGAACTCCAATGTCATCATGGTGCTCGAGCTCGGCCACATCATCGAGCGCGGCACGCACGAACAGCTGATCGCCCAGCACGGCAAATACTATCAGCTGTATACGGGCGCGTTCGAGCTGGAATGACCGGTTTGACCGCACAGCTTGCCAAAACGGATTCCGATTGAAAAACGGCTGCGAAAGCAGCCGTTTTTTTGCTGCTCCCGCCGCGGGGCAGCCCGATAAAACGGGCTGCGTGAAATCCGGGCTGCGCATCTGAAAACGATTGCATGATTCCTTGCACTGCGGACAAATGTTTTTCGGAAGAAAGCACAAAATTTGCATATATTGAAAAAAGATAATCGGTAGTTTGCCTGAAATTGTACAAAACATGAAAAAAAGTCTGCCGATTTTGCAAAAGAGTAGTATAATAAGAAAATAATCCGAGTGCTTTAAAACAGATTTGTTTGAAGCGGGGAAGATTATACAGTAAAGGAGAAGATTACCATGAAGAAAAGTCTGAGCATGCTTCTGGCCGGCGCGATGCTGGTCGGCACGCTGGCGGGCTGCGGCGGCGGTTCGGATGCGGCCACCACCGACAACGGCGGCACGGAAGAAAACACTGCAACCGGTACGGCGTTCAAGATCGGCGGCACGGCCCCGCTGACCGGCTCCGCTGCCATCTACGGCAACGCGGTTAAGAACGGCGCTGAGCTTGCGGCACAGGAGATCAACGCCGAGGGCGGCGATATCCAGTTCGAAGTGCTCTTTGAGGACGACGAGAACAACACCGAGAAGGCGGTAAGCGCCTACAACGCGCTCAAGGACGAGGGGATCCAGCTGTCCCTTGGCGCGGTAACCTCCAAGCCCGGCGAGGCGATCGCACCGCTGCTCGAAGAGGATCACATTTTTGCGCTGACCCCGTCCGCGTCCTCCCCGGCAAACATCGAGGGCAACGACGTTGTGTTCCAGATGTGCTTCTCTGATCCGAACCAGGGCCTTGCTTCCGCGGACTATATTGCGGACCAGCAGCTGGGCACCAAGATCGGCATCATCTACAAGAGCGATGACGTTTACTCCACCGGCATCCTTGAGCAGTTCAAGGCGGAAGCTGAGGTAAAGGGGCTTGAGATCGTGACCGAGCAGGCATTCATGGACGGCGCGGACAACGACTTCTCTGTCCAGCTCAACGCCTGCAAGTCCGCGGGCGCTGACCTGCTGTTCCTGCCGATCTACTACACCCCGGCGTCCCTGATCCTGACCCAGGCGAATGCAATGGGCTATGCTCCCAAGGTGTTCGGTGTTGACGGCATGGACGGTATCCTGGCAGTAGAGAACTTTGATGTTGCACTGGCGGAAGGCGTTATGCTGCTGACTCCGTTCAATGCGGACGCAACTGATGAGGCGACGGTAAACTTTGTTACCAAGTACGAGGAAGCTTACGGCGAGACCCCGAACCAGTTCGCGGCGGACGCTTACGACTGCGTCTACGCATACAAGCTGGCGCTCGAGACCGCGGGCTGCACCCCGGATATGTCGGCTTCCGAGCTGTGCGACAAGATGATCGAGACCTTCCCGACCATTACGTTTGAAGGCCTGACCGGCGACGGCGCGGGCATCACCTGGGACAGCAACGGCGCTGTTTCCAAGAGCCCGAAGGGCATGGTCATCGAGAACGGCGCATACGTCGGCATGGACTAAGGGAGCATATCCCTGTTTAAAAAAGGGAACCGATGGTTTCCTTCCCCGCTGAAGGGGAAAATTGCAAAAGAAGTCTCAATGGTGAGCAAAGGAGGGCGCTGCATCAAAATGGGCGGCCCTCCTTTGCGCCATTTCCTCGATTATTATGGGGTGGGGCGACGGCTTGACGCAGTCGCCAAGCCACCGCCCCATCCCACAAGTGATGAAAGAGAGAAAATAAAAGATTTGAGGTGTTCCTAACCATGAGCTTTTTGAATCATCTGATCAATGGCGTCAGTCTGGGCAGCATCTATGCGATCATCGCGCTGGGATACACGATGGTCTACGGCATTGCCAAGATGCTGAACTTCGCCCACGGCGACGTTATCATGGTCGGCGCGTATATGTGCTTCTGCGCCACCGTTTATCTCGGCTGGCCGCCGCTCGCGGGCGTTGCGCTTGCGGTTGTGGTATGTACGACGCTCGGCGTTGTGATCGAACGTCTGGCCTACAAGCCGCTGCGCATGGCGCCGTCTCTTGCGGTGCTGATTACCGCGATCGGCGTATCCTATTTCCTGCAAAACATGGCGCTGCTGATCTGGGGCTCCAGCCAGAAGAGCTTTACCTCGGTGGTCGGCGGCAGCCCGATCCAGCTGTTCGGCGGGCAGCTGACCATCGCACCGGTGACCATTGTCACGATCGTCACCTGTGTGGTGATCATGGTTGTGCTGACGCTGTTTACCAACAGGAGCAAGGCGGGCACGGCGATGCGCGCGGTATCCGAGGATAAGGGCGCGGCGCAGCTGATGGGTATTAACGTCAATACGACCATCTCGCTGACCTTTGCCATCGGCTCGGGCCTTGCGGCGATTGCGGGCGTGCTGCTCTGCTCGGCGTACCCGACCCTGATGCCGACCACCGGCTCGATGCCCGGCATTAAGGCGTTTACCGCGGCGGTATTCGGCGGCATCGGCTCGATCCCGGGCGCATTCATCGGCGGCATCCTGCTCGGCGTGATCGAAATTTTCGCAGGCGCGTATATTTCGACCCAGCTGTCCAACGCCATCGTGTTCGCGGTGCTGATTATCGTGCTGCTGGTCAAGCCGGACGGCCTGCTCGGCAAGCACATCAGTGAAAAGGTTTAAGGGGGCGGATATCCATGAAAAAAGTCATGCAGAAATTCAGGAGATATGCCGCTTCCAAGCCCGGGCGCGATACACTGATTTCGTTCGGCATTGTGATCGTCGCCTTTATTGTGATGCAGGTCCTGCTGTCGCTCGGCATGGTGTCCAGCCTGCTCGAAAGCCTGCTCGTGCCGATCTGCGCCTACATCGTCATGGCGGTTTCGCTCAACCTGACGGTCGGCATCCTGGGCGAGCTGTCGCTCGGCCATGCGGGCTTCATGTCGGTCGGCGCATTTGCCGGCGTTGTCGCTTCGACTTACCTGGCGGACACTGTGGCGTTTGAGCCGCTTCGGCTCGCCATCGCCATTGTGGTCGGCGGCATCTGCGCCGCGATTGCGGGCGTGATCGTCGGCGTGCCGGTGCTGCGCCTCAAGGGCGACTATCTGGCGATTGTCACGCTGGCGTTCGGCGAGATCATCAAGAATATTGTCAACGTGCTGTATATCGGCATGGACAGCAACGGCCTGCACTTCAGCCTGCTCCAGCAGAGTTTCGAGCTGGCAGAGGGCGGCGAAATGATCATCAACGGCCCGATGGGCGTTTCCGGCGTTTCGCGCCTTGCCTCGTTCACCTCGGGCTTCGTGCTTGTGCTGATCACCCTGTTCCTGATCCTCAACCTGATCAACAGCCGCGCGGGCCGTGCGATCATGTCGGTGCGCGACAACAAGATCGCGGCGGATTCGATCGGTATTTCGACCACGCGCTACAAGCTGATGGCGTTTGTCATCTCGGCGGCGTTCGCCGGTATGGCGGGCACGCTGTACGGCCTGAACTACACCACGATCACAGCTACGAAGTTTGATTTCAACACATCCATCCTGATCCTGGTATTCGTCGTGCTGGGCGGCCTGGGCAACATCTGGGGCTCGATCATTGCGGCGGCGCTGCTGACCGTCCTGCCCGAAATGCTGCGCGAAGTCGGCGACTACCGCATGCTGATCTATGCGATCCTGCTGATTGTCATGATGCTGTTCAACAACTCCTCGCTCAAGCAGCGCATTCTGGAAAAGCGCGGCATGAAGCAGATGGAGAAGCTGGAAAAAGCGGAACAGTCCGGAAAGGAGGGCGCGTAACATGGCGATGCTCGAAGTTACCTCGCTGGGCATTTCGTTCGGCGGCCTGCGCGCCGTGGACGAACTGTCCATGAAAATTGAAAAGGGCGGGCTGGTCGGCCTGATCGGCCCGAACGGCGCGGGCAAGACCACGGTCTTTAATATGCTGACCGGTGTGTACCGCCCGACCGACGGCGGTATCCGTCTGGACGGGCAGAACCTGATCGGCAAGAAGCCGCATGAGATCTGCAAGCTGGGCGTCGCGCGTACGTTCCAGAATATCCGCCTGTTCTCGGGCCTGACCGTGTTGGACAACGTCAAAACCGGCCTGCACAATGAGATCACCTATTCGCTGGCGGAAAGCCTGTTCCACGTCGGTTCCTACCGGAAAAAGGAACGCGCGATGAACGAAAGGGCGATGGAGCTGCTCAGCGTGTTCGGCCTGGAAAGTGTGGCGGATTACAAGGCGTCGAACCTGCCGTACGGCAAACAGCGCAAGCTGGAGATCGCCCGTGCGCTTGCCACCGATCCCAAGCTGCTGCTGCTCGACGAGCCGGCGGCGGGTATGAACCCGAATGAGACCGGCGAGCTGATGGAGACCATCGAGCTGGTGCGCAAAAAGTTCGGCGTGACCGTGCTGCTGATCGAGCACGATATGAAGCTGGTATCCGGTATCTGTGAATACCTGTATGTGCTCAACTTCGGCCGCCTGCTGGCTGAGGGGACACCTGCTGAGGTGCTCAAAAACCCGGAGGTCGTTACGGCCTACCTCGGCGAATAAGAAAGGGGGAAACAGGAGTATGGCAATGCTGGAAGTCAAGGATATTAATGTATATTATGGCCTGATCCACGCGCTGCGCGACGTTTCCTTCGAGGTAAACGAGGGCGAGGTCGTCGCGCTGATCGGTGCGAACGGCGCGGGCAAGACCACCACCCTGCATACGATCACCGGCCTTCTGCCGTCCAAGGGCGGCACGGTGACCTTTGAGGGCAAGGACATCACCAAAAAGCCCGGGCATGAGATCGTGCGTCTGGGCATGAGCCATGTGCCGGAAGGCCGCCGTGTGTTCGCGGGGCTGACCGTACAGGAAAACCTGCGCATGGGCGCTTACACCCGTCCCAAAGCGGAGATCGAAGGCTCGCTTGCGGACGTATACAAACGATTCCCTCGTCTGGAGGAGCGCAAAAACCAGGCCGCAGGCACGCTGTCCGGTGGCGAGCAGCAGATGCTTGCCATGGGCCGTGCGCTGATGGCAAAGCCGCGTATCCTGCTGCTGGATGAGCCGTCGATGGGCCTGTCGCCGCTGTTTGTAGGCGAGGTGTTCAAGATCATTCAGGAGGTCTCGGCCGCCGGTACGACTGTGCTGCTGGTCGAGCAGAATGCAAAGAAGGCGCTTTCCATCTCGGACCGCGCCTATGTACTCGAAACCGGCAAGATCGTGAAGTCCGGCAAGGCATCCGATCTGCTGAACGATGATTCGATCAAAAAGGCTTATCTGGGTGAATAAGGGGGAGACGTTATGAAACCGTATATCATCACCATTGCGCGCCAGTATGGCTCCGGCGGGAAAACGGTAGGCAAAATGCTTGCAGACAAGCTGCATATCCCGTACTATAACCGCGAAATCATCACCATGGCTTCTGAGGACAGCGGTGTCAATGCGGTGCTGTTTTCGGACGAACGACTCAAGCCTGACCTGATCACGCGGCTCAAGGCGCGCTACAAAGGGCAGTATCCACTGCCAAACGATTCCTCCAAGGTGTACCTGCGGGACGACGCCCTGTTCGACTATCAGGCCAAGATCATCCGCAAGCTGGCCGACCAGGGTCCGTGCGTGCTGATCGGCCGCTGCGCGGACTACATCCTCAAGGGGCGTCCGGACGTTGTGCGTGTATTCGTCCATGCGGACCCGGATTTCTGCCTTGAGCAGGCAATGCTGGTGGACTCCCTGCCGGAAGAGGAGGTCGTCCGCAAGATCGCGGAGATTGACGACTACCGTGCAAAATATTACAAGCACCATACCGGCCACGACTGGTACGATGCGCGCAATTACGACCTGTCGCTCAACAGCGGTGTGCTGGGGTTTGACGGTGTTGTTGAAGAGATTGTGCAGTATATGGAAGTCCGCTCCCAGTTCCAGAAGTGAAAATGTGCCGCCTGCGTTTTCGCAGGCGGCTTTTTTGGACGATTGTGAGCATACAAAAATAAATCGGGGAAATTTTCAAAAAAGTCGGAAAAAGGCTTGACGGGATGCCATTTATCGGGTATAATATTTTTCGTCCTCTGCGAGAGCAGATCAGCGAACATGGAGAGTTGGCTGAGTGGTCGAAGGCGCACGATTGGAAATCGTGTAGGCGTGATGAGCGTCTCCAGGGTTCAAATCCCTGACTCTCCGCCAGAAATACGGCATTAAACTTCGGTTTAATGCCGTATTTTTTATATTTGAAGTCATATTCAGAACTTATTTTCGGAGTTAAAATCTATGTATATCAGATTGACCCTTATTTTGACCCTTATCGGGCAATTGTAGAACGGATAAACCGTTCCATACGCTCGGCGCTTTCGCGCCGCATACGGTCAGTGACATGTCCATAGACATCAAGGGTAAAGGCCGCGGAATGGTGTCCCAAGTTCTCTTGCACTGTTTTGGGATCATCACCAGATTGAAATGATATTGTAGCAAATGTGTGCCCTTACGGTATAATTACGACAAACCGGAAAAGCCCCGTAGGATCAAGGGTTTTGAGGTTTTCAGTCTGATTTTTTCATCCTTTTCCAAACCGAAAAATCATACTGAAATAAGTCGAATTGCAGGAGGTGTTTCATTAACGACAAATGAATAGCAGAAAGGAACTCAAAACCTTTTGATTCCAAACACAACAGAATATTGGATTTAAGCGAAGCCGTCACTTGTTTTAAGTGGCGGCTTTTGTTGTTTCCAGGGCTGTTATGCAGGCACATGACAACACCCAATCAGAAATGAGGTGAAGTCATTGAAC
>DXIC01000110.1 GCA_019113065.1 Candidatus Agathobaculum stercoravium | reverse complement strand
GCTTTTGATGAAAACGGCGTGGCCGTTTTCTGTTAATATGCGCAGGCGCCTGCCTGCGAAAAAAAACAGCCGCGGCAGCGGCTGTTTTTGCTTAGTCTTCGGAGAAGAGCGGGGTGGAGAAATACCGCTCTGCGGTATCCGGCAGCACGGTGACGACCGTTTTGCCCGGGCCGAGCTTTTTGGCCAGCTGGAGCGCCGCCGCGACGTTGGTGCCGCTCGAAATGCCGCACATCAGGCCCTCGAGCCGCGCCAGATCCTTGGAGGTCTGGATGGCCTCGTCGTCGGTGACGATATACAGGTGGTCGTAAATATCGGTATTCAGGTTTTTCGGGATGATGCCGTCGCCGATGCCCATTTGCAGGTGGGTGCCGATCGAGCCGCCCGACAGGATAGCCGCGTTTTCCGGCTCGACCGCCCAGATCTCAAGCTGGGGGTTCTGCGCCTTGAGCACCTCGCCGATGCCGCTGATCGTGCCGCCCGTGCCGAAGCCCGAGCAGAAGCCGTCGATCGGGCCGCCGACCTGTTCCAGAATTTCGGTCGCGGTGTGATGGCGGTGCACCGCGGGGTTCGCCGGGTTGTCAAACTGGCCGGGGACAAAGACCTTGGGATCGTTTGCAGCCATTTCGTCCGCGATCCGCTGGCATTCCGCAATACAGTCGCCGATATTGCCCGCGTCATGCACCAGGATGACCTCCGCACCGTAGTGCTGCACCAGCTTGCGGCGTTCCTCGGAGACCGAGTCCGGCATGATGATCTTGACCGTGTAGCCCTTGACCGCGCCGCACAGCGCAAGGCCGATGCCCTGGTTGCCGCTGGTCGGCTCTACGATAACCGTGTCCGGCTGAAGCAGGCCGCGGCGCTCTGCGTCCTCGAGCATGTTGAGCGCGGTGCGCGTCTTGATCGAGCCGCCGACGTTCAGTCCCTCAAACTTTACAAGCACGTCGGCCGAACCCGCCGGGACCATGCGGTTCAGGCGTACCATCGGCGTATGGCCGACCGCTTCCAGGATGTTGCTGTATACCATTAAAAAATCTTCCTCTCAAACGTGTCTATTTCACATTATAACACAATTTCTTGCATAAGCATAGAACAGATTGACTAAATTATGTCAATCCGCACTTCTTTTTTTGGAGTATATGCAGGGAGGAGGTGAAAAGTGATGCAGATCCGGTATAAGCAGGCAAACAGCGGCAACTATCTCGCGGCGTCGCGCGGCGAGGGCGATATCCGGTACATTGTCATCCACTATACAGCGAATGACGGAGACACTGCGCAAAACAACGCGGATTATTTCGCGCGCGAGAATATCTCGACCTCGGCGCACTATTTTGTGGACGAAACCGAGGTCTGGCAGAGCGTGCGGGATCAGGATATTGCCTGGCACTGCGGCACGCGGGGTACATACTACCATCCCTATTGCCGCAACGCCAACAGCATCGGCGTCGAGATGTGCAGCCGCATGCAGAACGGCAAATATTATTTTGCGCCGGATACCGTGCGCAATGCGCAGGCGCTGACGCGCATGCTGATGGACAGGTACGGCATCAGCGCCGGGAACGTGGTGCGGCATTACGATGTGACGCACAAAACCTGTCCCGCGCCGTTTGTGGAGAGCACGGCGGCGTGGGACGCATTCAAGGCAGGACTGACCGGGGAGGTGGACGACATGACGGCAGACGAAGTCAGGCAGATCATTGCACAGAGCAAAACCGTGTACAGGACGGCGGAGGAAGTGCCCGGATGGGCGCGCGCGACGGTCGACAAGCTGATCGGCAAAGGCTGGCTCAAGGGCGAGGGCGGGGACGAGGGACTCGGCCTGTCCGAGGAGCTGCTGCGCACGCTGGTCATCAACGACCGCGCAGGGATTTACGGGGAATGAGAAAAATGCCGGAAGCGGTCAGCTTCCGGCATTTTCTTCATCATCTTCGGTTGTGGCCGCGCCCGACCGTCCGAACAGCACGAACAGGAACGAAACCAGGGTGCATAACAGCACGACCGGCGTCATGGCAGTTGTCGGGAACAGCCCCAGCAATATACTCGACAGCGAGGAGCTGAAATACAGGAACGGGTACAGGAAAAACAGGAACACCAGCAGCGGCGCGGCGCCGGTGATCTGTTCCAGAAGGATGATCACAAGCGAAATCGCAACATTGACCGCCGCCGAAGCGAAAAGGGTCTTGCGCGGCAGCTTGTGCATGACGAAAAAGCCGATGACAAAGAACAAAACCACAGCCAGCCCATTGAACAGGCGCGCAAACAGGTCTATGTGGTCCGCATAGGCGCGGCCGAACACCTGCGGCAGGACGAGCATTTGCAGGATCGTCGTGACAAAGCCGCAGAGGAACGTCCAAGACGGCACGCGCATGATCGGTTTTTTGAAAAAATCCATGGTATCCCCACCTTTCTTCCAGTGTAGCATGCTGCGGGCGGGGTGTCAAATCAAAACCGTGTGAAGCGCGGCTTCACTTTGCCAGCTCGTACATCGCTGCTGCGATGATCTCCGCGTTTTGCAGCAGGCGTTCGATTTCCATATATTCGTCCGGCTTGTGCTCGCGCACCGCGTCGCCCGGAAAGATCGGCCCGAACGCCACCAGTCCCGGCATGGATTTGGCGTAAGTCCCGCCGCCAATGCATTTCAGTTCGGCCTTTTCGCCGGTTTCGGCCTCGTATACCTTGGACAGCTTGCGGATCAGCTCGCTTTCGGGCGGGACATAGAGCGCTGCGTCGTGGTGCATCTGCGTTTCGGCAAAGCCGCCGAGCGAAAACGCACGCTCGAGCCGCGGATGGGCCTCGTCATACGTCTTGGTGACCGGATAGCGCACGGAAAGCGTGAGCGACAGCGTTTCGTCCGCGAAGGACGCAACGCCGAGGTTGAGCGTCAGGTCGCCGGAGAGGTCATCGCGCATGGCAAGGCCGAGCGATTCGCCGCGCGTCTCCATGCCGATGCGATCGGACAGGAACGCCATGCAGCCTGCCAGCTCGCCTTCGAGCGGGAGCTGGCAGAGCGCCTGCGCCAGACGGCCGACCGCGTTTTCGCCCTGTTCGGGGGTGGAGCCATGCGCGGAAACGCCCTGTGCCTCGACGCGGATGCCGCCTTCGACCGGCGTAACCGTGACCTTGTCCGCCGCGATCCGGCCCGCTGCATCTGCGGGGCAGTCCAGCTCCGCGACAGCGTATGCCGGGGAGACGTTGGACGCGGTGCCGCCCTCGAACCGGCGCAGCCGGTAAGCGCCGGTCTGGTGCAGGCGGCGGGCATAGGTGCAGTTCATGATACCCTTTTCGCCGTTGATGATCGGGTATTCGCCGTCCGGCGTGAAGCCCATGGCCGGCATCTCGCCGCCGTGTTCCCGGTACCACGCCATATCCCCGCAGCCGGTCTCCTCATTCGTGCCGAACAGGATGCGGATGCGGCGGGAGGGGGCGAAGCCCGCCTCCTTCAGCGCCGCGAGCGCGTACAGGGACGCGACCGCCGGGCCTTTGTCATCCATCGCGCCGCGGCCGTAGATACGGCCGTTTTTGACCTCGCCGGAGAACGGCCCGGCCTCGGCCCAGCCGTCGCCCGCGGGCACAACATCCAGATGGCTGAGGACGGCGATCATCTCATCGCCCTCGCCGTATTCACACCAGCCGACGCGGCCATCCATATTGTGGGTGCGGAAGCCCATGCGCCTGCCCAGCGCAAGCGCTTCCTCCAGGCAGCGCGCGACCTCGCGTCCGTAGGGCGCGCCGCCTTCGGGCGTGCCTTCCACGCTCGGGATGCGGATCAGCGCGGCAAGGCTTTCGATCAATTCATCCGCGTGCGCGCGGATATACGGTTTGCAATCCATAAAGACCCTCCCTGGTCAGGTTATCAACATCGATCCTATTGTACAGGATAAAACGCGGTTTGGCAAACCCGCGGTCATTCCTCTGCGCTGCCACGGTGCAGCACGAAATGGTTTTTGCGGAAGGAGACCAGCCCGTCACGCTGCATTTTTCCCAGCTCGCTTGACAGCGCGCTGCGGTCCGCGTTCAGATAGTCCGCGAGCTGCTGGCGGTCGAAGGGGATGTCGAATTCGCCGCAGCCCTGCTGCACTGCCTGCGCGGACAGGTAGGACATCAGCCGTCCGCGCAGGGTTTTGGGCGCGGTGTGGAAGATTTTGCGCGTCAGGATCAGGTTTTTGCGCATGCTGACGCCCAGCAGGTTGCGCAGCAGCATCTCGCGGCCGTCCTCCGCGCGCGGCGCGGGAGCGAGCAGCCGGTCGGCGGGCAGGAACAGCACTTCGCTCGGCTCGTCTGCGACCGCGCTGACCATCATCGGCGTGCCGGGCACGCAGGCATAGGTCTCCGCGAATACCATACCCGGGCTGATGTGGTCGAGGATGGATTTTGTGCCCCAGGCGTCGTCGCGCTCGATGGTCACGCTGCCGCTGAGCAGGACGCACAGCGCGTGTGCGGTATCGCCCACGCGGTAGATGGGCTGCGCCTTGTCATAGCGCTTTTCGCAGGCTTGCAGCGCGTCCAGCAGGGCGGGGAGCTGTTGGGCGGGGATGCCGTCGAACAGGCGGCACCGGGAAAGGATGGACAGGTTCATATTCCCTCCTGTTCTGTTGTTATAACAACATACGATCTGCCTCCAGTATAGTAAGATAGCAGCATCAAGTCAATACAATACGCTGGAGGATAACAAAATGGTTCGGAAAATTATCGAAATCAATGAAGAAAAGTGCAATGGCTGCGGCCTATGCGCATCCGCGTGCCATGAAGGGGCGATCGGCATGGTAGACGGCAAGGCGAAGCTGCTGCGCGACGACTACTGCGACGGGCTGGGCAACTGCCTGCCGGTCTGCCCGACCGGCGCGATCACCTTTGTCGAGCGGGAAGCCGCGGCCTACGACGAGGCGGCGGTGCAGGCGAATATGCGCGCGAAAGCGGAGCAGGAGCCGCTGGCCTGCGGCTGCCCGGGCAGCCAGGCGCGTGCCCTGCACCGCGAACCGGCGCCGGCGGCAGCCTCGAGCGCCCCGGCAGCGTCCCAGCTGCGCCAGTGGCCGGTGCAGATCAAGCTCGTGCCGGTGAACGCGCCCTATTTTGACGGCGCGCACCTGCTCGTCGCGGCGGACTGCACGGCCTATGCATATGCGGGGTTCCATCAGGAGTTTATGCGTGGCCGCATCACGCTGATCGGCTGCCCAAAGCTGGACGAGGGGGATTACAGCGAAAAGCTGACAGAGATCATCCGGCTGAACGATATCAAAAGCGTGACCGTGGTGCGCATGGAGGTGCCGTGCTGCGGCGGCATCGAGCATGCAGTGCGCACCGCCTTGCAGAGCAGCGGCAAATTCCTGCCGTGGCGGGTGGTGACGGTTTCGACCGGCGGACGGATCCTTTCGGATTGAGCTGCATCGTGTTGGGCAGGGGCATTGCCGCGAAACGCGGCAATGCCTCAAATGCATGCGGGAGGGGCACAAAATATTTTGTGAAAAAAATCAGGAAAAGTGCTTGACATTTTGGTTAGCGTATGCTAACT
This sequence comes from Candidatus Agathobaculum stercoravium, assembly GCA_019113065.1. Taxonomy (GTDB): domain Bacteria; phylum Bacillota; class Clostridia; order Oscillospirales; family Butyricicoccaceae; genus Agathobaculum; species Agathobaculum stercoravium. Next base: position 22,395 of record DXIC01000110.1, on the reverse strand, counting down.
TATATTCAGGTTAGCCGAGGCTTACTGATACGCCCGATGACCGGCGCAGCCCACGCGGAACGGGGCTGCGCTGCATAACATACAACAGCTTCCTCTGTATTTGCGCATTGATCCGAACAGACAGATCCTCAGGACTGCGCGGCCGTATGGCTAACCGCGGCCGCGCCGTTCGGAAAACGGATAAGCGGAAACCGGTGTGCAGATAATAGGGGACAGGGAGGTGCGTCGGACAAATGCAAAACCAACTCGACCGGCTGCTTGCGGCGTATTGTTCGCCTACGCTTGCCGGGATCAAGCCTGCAAGCCTGGTTTCGTGCGACCGGGAACGCTATCCGGAGCTGCCGCAGCGCCTTGCGGAATACCGTGCGGCGTTTGCGCCGCGGGATATGCACTTTGAGATCGTGTGCGCCTGCAAAGGGCGGTGGTTGCTCATGGTGTACCATAAGGGGCAGCTGGAGCGCCGGCTGGCGGATGAACGCGTACAGCGTGTGCTCGCATGGTTCGGCTACCCGGTGGGGCAGCCGCTGGAAGCGCTGCTGAAGATGCTCCGCCGCCGTATCGCGCTGAACGAGGGTTTCCCGCACGAGATCGGCCTGTTCCTGGGCTATCCGATTGAGGATGTGGTCGGCTTCATCCGCTACCAGGGCCGCGGCTGCAAGCTGAGCGGCTACTGGAAGGTATACGGCGACGCCGAAGCGGCATCCCGTTTATTTGACCGCCTTTCGCGGGTATGCCATGCGGTGACAAAGCGCGTCGAGCAGGGCGAAACACTGCTCGAGGTGTTCGCCGCGGCATAAAAACGCAAAATGATATATCATGATCTGACAACAGGAGGTTTTGACCGAAATGAGCAAAGCAGCAGTAATTTATTGGAGCCAGACCGGCAACACGGAGCAGATGGCGAACGCGATTGCGGACGGCATCCGCGAGGGCGGCATGGAGTGCGATCTGCTGAACGTGGCGGACATTAGTGCCGCCGACGCTGCAAAATATAACAAACTCGCGCTGGGCTGCCCGGCGATGGGCGCCGAGGTGCTCGAGGAATCCGAGTTTGACCCGTTCTTCACCGAGCTGGAAGGCAAGCTCGCGGGCCGCAAGGTCGCGCTGTTCGGTTCCTACGGCTGGGGCGACGGCCAGTGGATGCGCGATTGGGTACAGCGTACCAACGACGCGAATGCCAATATTTACACCGACGAGGGCCTGATGGTCAATGAGACCCCGGACGCGGATGCGCTTGACAAGTGCAGGGAGTTCGGCAAGGGCTTCGCAGCTTACTAAGCCACTATCCCGCGCCGCGCCCCGCGCGCAGCGCGCATTCGACCGGTTTTCCGCGGCTTGCCGCAGAAAACATAAAAACCGGGAGCATGTATCACGGTTTTTATACAAGGAATCCATTTTGTGTGCCGCATGCGGCGCGCAATAATGGATTGATGGATTTGTCCGCGCTGCGCGCGGCAAATCCCCTCGTTTGAAGCTGTATGCTTCAAACGAATTTTAGGTCATACCTGCCGCGACGGCGGCGGTTATGATACAAATATCCTTTCTTGTCCCGGGGGAAACCCCAGGGCATACTGCCCGGTATGCCCACATAACATGAGCCCGCGGCTGTCCGGAACAACGGCCGCGGGCTTCCTCCTTTCCTGCGGGCAGGAAACGTGCATCACGATGAATTAGCCGCAGCAAACTGCGGCGTTTTTGGTGACATTCGCCAAAGTTGCCATACCCTGCTTGACAAAGGGGGTTAGCGGTGGTAAACTTCAAAAAGAAAAAAGGTTAGAGAAAACTAACCGGATTTTATGACTTGGTTTAACTTTACGGACGATACAGAAGGAGAGGATCGATATTATGCCGCTTACACTGATGGATACCGGCGTGGAAACCACGGTCAAGACCATTCGGGGAAAGGATCAGACAAGGCAGTTCCTGCAAAACCTCGGGTTTGTCGAGGGGGCAAAGGTATCGGTCGTTTCTTCCCTTGCGGGGAATGTGATTGTTTCGGTAAAGGATACGCGCGTCGCCATTTCGGAAAAGATGGCTGCGCGGATTATGGTTTAAAGGGGGAAAACGTAAAAATGAGCAATCTGAGGAACACGCCCTGCGGCTCAACGGTTACCGTGCGCAAGGTCGAGGGCGAGGGCGCAACCCGCCGCCGTATTATGGACATGGGCATCACCCGCGGTGCGGAAGTCTATGTCCGCAAGGTGGCGCCGCTGGGCGACCCGATCGAAGTGACCGTGCGCGGTTATGAGCTTTCGCTGCGCAAGGCGGACGCGGAAAAAATCCTGGTTGATTAAAAAATTTGCATGTGGGTTAGTCTTTGCTAATCACAATAGAAAGGGGCAACAATATGTCGATCCGTTTGGCGCTTGCCGGCAACCCGAACTGCGGCAAGACCACGATGTTCAACGACCTGACCGGCGCGACACAGTATGTCGGCAACTGGCCGGGCGTTACCGTGGAGAAAAAGGAGGGCCGCTACAAGGCGGACAAGGAGATCTCAATCACCGACCTGCCGGGTATTTACTCGCTTTCCCCGTACACGCTTGAAGAGGTAATCACCCGCGATTACCTTGTGGACGAGAAGCCGGATGCGATTGTCAATCTGGTGGATGCGTCCAACATCGAACGCAACCTGTACTTAACCACGCAGCTGCTCGAAATGGGCATCCCGGTCGTGATTGCGCTTAACATGATGGACATTGTCCAGAAGCGCGGCGACACGATCGATACCGGAAAGCTGTCCGGCATGCTGGGTGTGCCGGTCGTCGAGACCTCCGCGCTCAAGGGCAAGGGCACAAAGGAGCTGATGGAGGCCGCAAAGAAGGCTGCCGCTTCCGCCGTCAGGCCCCCGAAGCATGCGTTTTCCGACGTGATCGAAAACGCCCTCGGCCAGATCACAGAGCTGATCCGGGACGTAACCGAAGAGGAACAGCGCCGCTGGTTTGCCGTTAAGCTGTTCGAGCGCGACGAGAAGGTGCTCGCCCGGTTTCATTTCGGACAGGACGTGCGGGATAAGCTCGAAAAGATCATTACCACCGTCGAGGAGGAGCTGGACGACGATGCGGAGTCCATCATCACGGACGCGCGTTACCAGTACATCACGGAAGTCGTCAAGCCCTGCGTGAAAAAGAAAAAGGTCGGCATGACGGTTTCCGACAAGATCGACCGCATTGTGACCCACCGCATCCTGGCGCTGCCGATCTTTGCGCTGGTCATGTTTGTTGTGTATTATGTATCGGTCACTTCTGTCGGCACCATCCTGACCGACTGGGCGAACGACGGTGTATTCGGCGACGGCTGGTATCCGCTCGGCATCGGCCGCGCGGCATACGACGAAGCGACCGCCGCTTATGAGGACGACGTTGCCCGCCGCGACGCATGGCTGGAAGCCGCCGCGTCCGAGGGTATTGACGTGAATGCGGTCACCGCGCAGCTTGAGGCGGAAGAGCCGGACACTGCGGCAATCGAGCAGGCCGGCGCTGCGCTGGCTGCCGACCCGGCGGCTGCGGACGTTGTCGGCACAGTCGAGTTTGAGGACGAGGAGACCGGCGCGGTCACCACGGAAGAGGTCGATTTTGCCGCGTTCGAGGGCACGCTGGCGGCGGAAGCGCCTGCCCCGGAGGATTACGGCTTCTGGATCCCGGGCATCCCGGTGCTGCTGGATAACGTGCTGGGCGGCCTCGGCATTGCCGACTGGCTGTACAGCCTGATCATGGACGGCATTGTCGCCGGCGTCGGCGCGGTTCTGGGCTTTGTGCCGCAGATCCTTGTGCTGTTCATCTTCCTGGCGATTCTGGAGGACTGCGGCTATATGGCGCGCGTTGCGTTCATCATGGACCGTATTTTCCGCAAGTTCGGCCTGTCCGGCAAGTCCTTTATCCCGATGCTGATCGGCACGGGCTGCGGCGTACCGGGCGTTATGGCTTCGCGTACCATAGAACAGGAACGCGACCGCCGCATGACCATCATGACCACCACCTTTATCCCCTGCGGCGCAAAGCTGCCGATCATCGCCCTGATTGCGGGCGCAATCTTCGGCAACGCGGGCTGGGTAGCGTTCTCAGCTTACGTCATCGGCGTTCTGGCGATTATTGTTTCGGGCGTTATGCTCAAGAAGTTCAAGATGTTCGCGGGCGAGCCTGCCCCGTTCGTCATGGAGCTGCCGGCTTACCATGCGCCGACGGCCGGCAACGTGCTCCGCTCGATGTGGGAGCGCGGCTGGTCCTTCATCAAGAAGGCCGGCACCATTATCCTGCTGTCCACGATCGTGCTGTGGTTCCTGCAGGGCTACGGCTGGGAGAACGGCACCTTCGGTGCGGTCGAGAATATCGACAACTGCATCCTGGCAGCTATCGGCACCTTCCTTGCGCCGATCTTTGAACCGCTCGGCTGGGCACGTTGGCAGAATGTAGTTGCAACGGTTACCGGCTGGATCGCAAAGGAGAATGTTGTGGCCACCTTCGGCCAGACCTATGGCTTTGCCGAGGTCGCCGAGGACGGCGTGGAGATCTGGAGCAATCTGGCGGGTTCGTTCACCGCGGTCAGCGCGTACTCCTTCATGTGCTTCAACCTGCTGTGCGCGCCGTGCTTCGCGGCAATGGGCGCAATCAAGCGTGAAATGAACAACTGGCGCTGGACTTGCTTCGCAATTGGGTATATGATGGTATTTGCCTATGCGGTATCGCTCATGGTCTACCAGTTCGGCGGCCTGGTTACGGGCGAAGTTTCGTTCGGCATCGGCACGGTCGCGGCCATCCTTGTACTTGCGCTGATGATCTACCTGCTGGTCCGCAAGCCGTCGCAGGCAGATGAGGGCGCGAACCTGCGCAAGATGAGCGTACAGGCAAACAGCTAAGCGTTTTTCAGAAAGGAGGCAATTCAATATGCCAACCCTGATCGTGGGATTGATCGTGCTGGCGATCGTGGTGCTTGCACTGCGCTCGACGATCCGCCAATCCAAATCGGGCGGCTGCTCGGGCTGCTCCGGATGCAGCGGCGGCTGCGCATCCTGTCATCAGGAGACGCCTCCGGATCATAAAGCCTGAAACCTGTTTTCACCCCTATGCCGTCCGGCGCATCATGCGCCGGGCGGCTTTTTTATTGCAGGGATATCACATCCGCCATCAGCATCAGGCCGCAGCGCAGGCCGAGCTGGAAGCAGGCCTCGCCGTGTTCAGCGGCGGCAGCGTTCGCCTGATCGCACAGGCGGCGAAACCGGCGGTGCAGGACGGACGGCAGGAGTGCGTCCAGTTCGTTTTCCATGCGGCTGAGGGCTTGCCAGGCGGGGCCGTCCTCAATGGGGGAGAGCCGCTCGGCGGCGGCTTGCAATTCGTAGTAAATAGATTTGTCCATTGCTGTCACCTCAACTTCTATTTTAATTCGTTTCGAATTAAAATGCAATAGCTCATTTCGAATTAACTTATAATAATCATGGTGATGATGGATGTATTTACCCAGATTGCGCGATTTACGCGAAGACGCAGAACTGAATCAAACACAGCTTGCTGAAAAACTCGGCGTTGCACAAACAACATACAGCGGATACGAGCGAGGCTTTCGGGATATTCCTTTGGATGTGCTTTGCCGGCTAGCGGATTTTTATCATACAAGTACAGATTATATTTTAGAGCGCACGAATAACCCTGCTCCGCCGAAGCCGTAGGGGCGCGCATTGTGCGCCCGGTGGGTGCTCACTTCCCAAGTGGGCGGAATTTGCGCCTGCGCGGCGCGGGCGGGCAAGAAGGGGGAAACCAAGGTTTCCCACCTTCTTGTCAATCAACCCCCTTCCTTCAGGGCGCGCTGCACGCGCAAAGGGAAGCGGCGCTTTCCGGGTGCCGCCCAACTGTTTGGACAGGGTAAGCAGAATGGATGCCACCCCAAAGCGGGCGCGCAGTGCGCGCCCCTACGGCAATCGGATATACGTTGTGCCCCTGCTACACGGTCGCACACCCCCATCTTTCCTGGCATAGATTGCAGGGAAAGGTGGTTTTTCTATGGAGATACATGTTGTACAGCCGGGGGACTCGCTCTACCGGATCGCGCAGAGGTACGGGACGTCGCTGGCGTTCCTGATCCAGCAGAACGAGCTGCACGAGCCCTACCGGCTGACGCCCGGGCAGACGATCGTCGTGCCGCAGCCCACGCAGACCTATACGGTGAGGCGCGGGGATACGCTGGGGGATATTGCTGCGCGCAACGGCACGACCGTTTTGGCGCTCTGGCAGAACAATCCCCAGCTCGGCGGCACCGACCGCATTTATCCGGGGCAGTCGCTGGTGCTGTCCTATGGTCCCAAGCTGGGGACGTTTGCGGTCAACGGCTACGCCTACCCGAATATCGATCTGCGGGTATTGTGCAAAACCCTGCCCTATCTGACGTACTTATCTGTGTTTTCCTACGGCTTTGACCGCATGGGCCGTATTTTGCCGAAAAATGCCGACCTGCTTACCCGTATGGCGCGTCAGTATGGCGTGCGGCCGCTGCTTGTGCTGACCACGCTGGGCGAGGACGGCCAGTTTTCCGGCGAGCGTGCGCATCAGCTGTTTCAGGACACGGCGGCGCGCGGCGCGCTGATCGAAAACCTGGCGCAGACCATTGCATCGCAGGGCTTTGCAGGGGTGGATATCGACTTCGAGTACATCCCGCCCGAGGACGCGGCAGCCTATGCCGCCTTTGTCCGCGATGTGCGTGCGCGGCTCGAACCGTCCGGGTATACCGTGCTGGTTGCGCTCGCGCCCAAGACCTCGGCCGGGCAGCGCGGCCTGCTTTACGAGGCACACGACTACCGCGCGCTGGGTGAGGCGGCGGCTTATGTTCTTTTGATGACTTATGAATAAGTCAATTTATGATACATATAGAGCCTATTCAAATTTCCGGGCTATTTCGATATAGATGGTAGAGTCGCCGGAACTGCGTTCGGCGGCTTTTTTTCGGTAGATGATACGGCTGATGACCGTGCGCAGCAGGTCGTTTTTCTCCTGCGCGGACTGGGCAGTGGGGTATGCCTCGATGACGTGCTGCAGCTTGGGCAGCATGGCAGGGGAGGCGCGGCGCTCGCGGTCGATGCACAGCGCACGCTCACTGGCTTTGGACAGTGCCCGGTCCAGCTCGGTGAGCTGGGCGTTGATCTGACCCCGGCGGGAGACGAAATATTCCGGCGTGTAGACCTCCTGCTCCACCAGTTCGGCGGCGCGGTCGAGCTGGGCGCGTAGTTTGCGCTGCGCGGCGTGGATGTTTCGTATTTCGTCCTGCGCCTGCGCTGCGCGGTCGTCCAGATCGCGCTCGACGCTGTTCTGGTGGTCGGTGTCCACCTCGTACTCGGCCAGCCAGAGCCGGAGCGCGTGCAGCACGGCGTCCTCCACGTCGGCGCAGGACGAGCTGACGTTGTCACAATCCGCCCAGCGGCAGTCAAGCCGTCCGGTGCAGGGCGGGGCGGCGGCCGGTGCGCCGTAGGTGATGATGTGCCCGCATTTGCCGCAGTACATCAGCCCCACAAATGGATTTTTCAGTTCGTGTTCTTTTTTCAGGGGCAGGCCCGGCGTGTTGTCCAGCAGAAGCTGCACGGCGTCGAAATCCTCCTCGCTGACCAGTGCAGGATGTAGTCCCTTGACCTTGACATAGTCATCCACATAGCGGCGCGGCTTGGTGAGCACGCCGTCCCGCACGACCGGCTGCGCCGCCTTGCGTCCCCAGGTGACGTATCCTGCATACAGGCAGTTGCGCAGCACATTGTGCACGGACTGCGCGCTCCACGCGATCCCGGCGCTGGTGCGCACGCCGCGGGCGTTCAGCCGCCGCGCGATCACATAGCAGCCCACGCCGCGCAGGCGCAGGTCGAATATCTCCCGGACAATGGCCGCCTGCGGCGGGTTCGGCTCGAGCGTGTACCCCTTGCCATTCGGCACCTTGACGCGGAAATAGCCGTAGGGGTTGGTCTTGCCCATGTACTTGCCCTCTTTTACCGAGGCGATGCGTCCGGCGACCATGCGGCGCTTGATCGTCTTATACTCGCGGCGGCTCATAAACAGCCCGAACTCGAAGTATTCCTCATCGAACTCGTTTGCCGGGTCATAGGTCTTTGCCGGGGTGATGATCTTGGTGCCCGAGTATTTGAACGCCTGCGCGACAATGCCCTGGTCGATGCTGTCGCCGCGGGCGAGACGCTCGACCTCCATGACCAGCACGCCCTCCCACTGTCCGGCCTCGACCTCGGAGAGCAGGCGCTGCATCTGCGGCCGGGCGGCGATGGTCTCGCCGGAGACGATCTCCTCGTATATGCCGCCGATCTCCAGCCCCATGCGCCGCGCCAGCGCGAGCAGGGTAGTGCGGTGCCGGGCGAGGGTCTCGCCCTCGCCGCGGGCTTCGGCTTCCATGTCCATGCGCGATTTGCGCAGATAGATTAAATATGCCATTGGATCACCTGTTTTCAGTATATGGGATGTGGAAAAGGGAAAGAAATAGAACATTTGTTCGATTTATAGGGGTGTAAAAATGCAGACCACAAGGAACAGTGTTCGGTTGTGGTCTGCTGAGACGTTAGTAGCCTGCGGCCGTTACACCATATTCGGCCTGCGCCTGAGTAAAGCCCTCGTATACAAGCTGGTCAATCAGTCCTTGGCGCGAGAAGGAGGAAAATTCCAGATAATTTTGTGCGGATTTTGCCGCCTGCTCATTCCAGTCCGCACCGCAGTTTGCCGCGGCTGCCGTGGCATCCTCGTTGGAGAAACCCTCAAATACAAGTAGGTCAATCAAGCCCTGCTGCGAAAATGCAGAGTATTCCAAATAGGATTGTGCAGACTTTTCGGCCTGTTCTGCCCAATCAGCGTCGCATTTGTCAACTGCGAAAGTTGCATCCTCGGTTGAGTATCCCTCAAATTCGAGCTGTTCAATCAGGCCGCTGCGACTGAATGCAGAAAGATCAAGATATGACAGCGCAGATTTGTAGGCATTCGCTTGTGACATGGTCATGCCGGCGGTCGGATCTTCGACCGGCTGCTCTACAGGTTCGTCTGCTACGTCGGTTTGCTCGCTTTGCGTTGTTTGTGCGTCGTCAGCGGATGCGGAATCAGATGTGTTTCCGCAACCCATCAACGCCAAAAGCATAACAAGGCACAGCGCTAAATAGTTGCGCTTCATTTCGTTACCTCCCCAACGATTGACAAAAATAGCCAATCTTGTATAATGTTGTTGGAGGGTCGTGTGAAACACTCCACTTTTGCCCGTTCCGGTGCGTCACCACTGGGGCGGGCGCTTTTTTATTGAACCGATATGCAGAGGATGAACCAGATAACAAGGATCGCAAATGCAATTATGACAGCCTTGCGCTTATAGATAGGCGTTACAGGCTGTTCGGCATTTTTCTCGTTGAAAGTCCGCGGCATTGTGCCAAGCCCAACTCCAATCAGATAAAGCACGGCAAAGGGGATGGGAGAAACAAGCATAAGTACGGCAGCAAGCACGCAAAGAATTGGCGCAAGCACTTTCATGATTTTCATTTGGCGTGTATAGCCCTTGGGGTTCTTATTGTAGGCTGCCATCATGGTATCGACCGGCTCTGCAGGCGGCAAAGGCTCTGCCGCAGCAGGATTATCAGCGGGCAGAGTATATTCCGCCGACCTGCGCGGCGGATATTTCACGCGCTCTTTTTTCTGTGGTGCGGTTTCCTTCTCCTTTTCTTGCTTACGATCTTCTATAGCCTGCGAAATATCTGGCATCGTAAGCGTGATGGATGTACCGTGTGTTCGACGCGGATGGGCAAGAACCGCTGCGTACTCTTTTAGCCTGCTCTCTATTACAGTGCCATCCCATAGCTTTTGTAAGCCCATGTATTCGACGGCTTGCTCTAAGGTAACGACTTTATAACCGTTTTCACGAGGATATGAAAAATTATCGTCTGTATAATATCGATAATCAGCTATAATTGCATACTTTGCACTTTTGGCAGCAGTTTTATAAAGTCTGCCTCCGTGTTCTTCGCACTTTTTAGCGATAGCGGCAGTAAGTTTGGTAAATTTCTTTTGCAGATCGGCATCCGGTCTGCCCTGAATGTAACACCAGTAGATATCATCTGTGATCGGGTCAGCCGTCACTCCCGCCAGAAGCTGCTCTGCGTGCCGCTGATGATATGCATCGCGTTCAGCCTGATGCTGCTTAATAACCTCGATCGCTGCTTTCTGGCGCTCATGCAGAAAATCCATTAAATCGTGGTAGTCTGCCGGATCAACCCAAAACGTGTAGTCAGACAAATGAACACGGTAGTAAAGGCCGTCCGAACTTTTTCCTGTTTCGCCTACATGGCCACAATATCCCCGCTGGCGCTTGCCGTTGATTTCAATGCTCTCTACATCATCAAGCGGGAACACGACATCTGCACTGCCAATATCTTCCCCATACGCTTTTATAAAATCAAAATGGTAGCTATTTCGGGAGGAAGCCATTGTATTCATCTCCTGTGTGTTCAATTTGGACACTCTAACGTATTTCGTTATTTCCTAACGATATATGGGATTCCCTCTTGTCAAAACCCAAGATACGGTGTATTATTAAGAAAACGAACTTTTGTTCGATTCTTGGGAGGGCGGTTATGAAAAACACGGAAATAATTGTAGCAGAAGCATATTTGACAACCGACCCTATTGATTTTCTTTCTCAGGTTTTGAATTTTGCATTGTCATTGCGAGATTCCGAGCAAACTCCATCACGCGTCGCTGATCCTCATCGGACAGATCAGTCATAACAGATTCAAGTTGTTTTGCCTTTTCGCTCACCGCATCCGTGGTGGGCGATTTTTTTTGATCTGTCTTCCCGAGCAGGTAGTCAACAGATACATCAAATAGAGATGCAAGCTTTATCAGCGTATCAGGGTTTGGTGAAGCCTTAGACTCAGGATTTTCCCATTTTGCAACAGCCTGCTGACTGACAAATAATTTTTCTGCGAGCATTTTTTGCGACATTTGATGCTCATTGCGCAGGGATTTTAATCGTTCTTCAAACAAAATGCTCACCTCTTTGCCTTTATAGTACCACTAATAGTTGTATGTGTAAACAAAAAAGGTGTTGACAACAACTAAAAAGGGTATTATGATATGAATAACAACTAAAGGTAGTTAATCGGAAGGAGGTAAAACATGGTTTGTAGAATCGCAAAATTGAGAGAAAGTTGTTCGATGACGCAGGCGCAGCTTGCAGCAGAATGTGGTGTATCGCAGCAGAGTATCAGCAAAATTGAAACTGGAAACGGTGAACCGTCATATTCTTTGGCTGTCCATATTGCTCGTGCACTCGGCTGCACCATCGACGACCTGTACGCGGACGAACCGGAAAAGGAGGCGGGCTGAAATGCAAGATTTCAGAAAAGTAAGAATCATGGATGGGGAAATCCTTGATGTCAGTATCCCTTTGTTCACGGATCATGAAAAAGATCGAGCTGAAGCGATACTGAAAGCACTGGACGGTTTACGAATCGTTCAGGCTCAACTTTTGCTTGACAAAGTCAAAACGGCATTACTGCAAATGAGAGTAGCGGATTAAGCACTTTTTAAGTGCTGGACGAATGAGAAAGGACGAAAAATATGAGTGCAATAAAAGAATACGCGCTGGGCGTTTGCTACGCGCACCCGAAAGAAATGTACAACCTGTATGATCTGCTGTGCGGCGATGTGCACGCGGCAGAAATCACAAAGCAGGCCGAGGCGGAGCTGAACGGCACGCCGGTACAGGCCGACAGGGAGCTGCGGACTGTACTGGACGAGATCGCCGCGATCCTTGCGCCGGTGACCCGCAGGCTTGACCGCATGGCGGTGCTGTTTGAACTGCATAGCGCGGCGATGTGCGGGGCCGACTACATGGAGGGAGAACTCGCCTATTGGAGAGGGCGGTGCACTGCATGAAGCTGGAGCTGTCGAACGCGGAGCGCAACGCCTTACTGGACGCCGCCGGGCGTGACAAGGTCGCACCGATCGCGTCCACGCTGCTGGAACAGGCCAAAACCGCAGGGCTGACTCATCTACAGGCAATCGCAGTCGTGGATTATATCCGCCGGCTGCTGGAATCGCCGCCGTCATTCGGTGGGTTTGAGAAAACCGCAAAGGATTAACTTAATGCCTGTATTATAGCATAGAAAGGAGGGAATCACCACGATGCAGCACTATCAGAATATCTACCAAAGTGCCCGCGAGGGTGCGGGTATGACGCAGGAAGCCGCAGCAGAGCGATTAGGTTGGTCGGTGCGGTGTTTGCAGGACATCGAACAGGAGACTCGCACGCCGTCGCCAGAAAAGGTCGCGCAAATGGCTGAGCTGTACCGCGCAGCATGGCTGCGGGGACATTATTGCAACCGCTGTCCGCTGGGTGCGTCATCTAAACTGCCTGAGCAGGATTGCGATTTACAGCAGCTCGCGTTGGAGGTCGGGTTGGTCTGCGACGATCCGGAGCATCTGAAACGCATGGTGCGCCGTCTGTTTGAGATCGCGCTCGATCGTGTCGTATCGGACGATGAGCTGCCGGACTATATCACTTGCGCGCATCTGCTGGACACCTTTGCGGTCCTGGCGGAGAAAGCAAAAATCATTCTGGCCGGCCGGGGCGTGCAGACAAGCCGGTAGCGCATAGGATTAGGCAGAGGAGGTATGCACATGGAAAGCAAAACCCGCAGGTTGGTCATGGAGCGGGAGTTCACGCTCGCCAGCGGACGCAAGGCAGTGTGCCGGATCTATGACGATGAAAACACGGTGCCCAAGTCCAATGTGGAGGAGCACCAGAAGTGCGTCAATCGCATGAAAGAAGTCGCTGCGAACATCTTCATGCGGGCAGCATTAGAAAAGCAGCAAAAGGAAAGCGCCCAGGGCGGCGGCAACCGCGACTGAGCGCAAACAAAATTGAACTACTTACAGGATAAAGCAAAAGTCCGGCGCTGTCAAGAGGGCGGCGCCGGGGGAAGGGAGAAAACATGATCGCAAATATTATTATCACAATGCTCGGGCTGGGGTGCGCCTTTCTGGCGGTGGGCCTTTGGATCGACCGACTGCTGAACCGCCCGATCGAGAGGCGGTGGCGATGATGCGTAAATTTTCGCCCGAGGAGCTGGGCGAGATTCGGACACTCTACCGTAACGCAGCCAGCCCCCAAAAGCAGATCGGTATTTTGGCCGATCTTTATGCCTGCCCCAAGCAGGATATCGAGCGTGCGCTTGGGCTGCCGGTGACGTCGAAGCGCGTGCAGAAGCAGCCACCGAAGCCCCGCCTGCGCTGGACGCCGGAGATGGAGGCGCGGCTGGTTGCGCTGTATGCCGAAACGCACGAGACTGCGGCGATTGCAGGACAAATGGGGCTTCCGCCCAAGAATATCAAGTGCAAGATCGAGAAGCTGAAGGTGCGCGGGGTGATCCCACGCACACCGGCGGCTTTATCGGGCTGCGCAGAGGAGGGGAGCGCATGAGCTGTCAGCCCAGCTATTTCTCCATCCTGACCGCCGATGTGCGGTACGATGAGCGCCTGTCCGACTTCGCCAAGCTGCTGTACAGTGACATCACCGCCCTTTGCAACAAGAAGGGATACTGCGACGCGACCAACGACTATTTTGCCACGCAGTTCGGCAAATCCAAGCGCACGATCAGCGCGACCGTGACCGCTCTTGCGGATGCCGGGTATATCACGATCGAGGTTGAGCGCGCGGCAAACAATGAGGTAGTCTGCCGCAAAATCTGGGTGCAGGCAAATGCCCGTGCGGCTGCGGAAAAGGTGGATACCCCTATAGAAGAAAATTTCCATAGGTATGGAGAAAATCTTCCTGACCCTATGGAAGAAAACTTCCAGGTATTAAATAGGAAGAATAATACAAGTAAGAATAATACCCCTATAGTCCCCAAAGGGGACGACGGGCTGTTTGATGCATTCTGGGCGGCATACCCCAAGCACGTTGCAAAGCAACCAGCGCGTCGGGCGTTCGATAAGCTGCGCGTTGACCGCGCGCTGCTGGACAAAATGCTGGCCGCTTTGCAGTGGCAGAAGCAGACCGAAAGCTGGCAACGGGACGGCGGCCGCTACATACCCAACCCCGCGACCTGGCTGAACGCCCGCCGCTGGGAGGATGAGCCGGAAAGCGCACCCGAGCCGCCGAAACCGGAAGGGAGCGGACGCAAGTGGCTGAAATGATGGAGCTGTACCGGCAGACGGAGGACAGCGTGCTGGGCGTGCTGATCGCCGACGCCGAGGTGAATGCGGCCGAGGTGTTCAGCCGGGTAAAGCCCGAGGATTTTGTCACCGGTATCTCGCGGTCGATCTTCGAGACCTGCCGCGATATGTACAACCGCGGCGACGCGATCGACCCATTGACCGTGCAGGCCGCCTGCGGCTCTGAGTTTATGAGCTGGATTGATGAGCTGAACAAGATTTCGCCCAGCTCGCGGTATTGCTCGGCGTATGTGGACAAGCTGCTTGAGCTGTCCAAGCGGTACCGGCTGCAAAAACTGTTCCGAGATGCGCTGGATCAGAACATGGCGGGCGTACCGATGGAGGAGCTGATCGGCAAGATTGAGTGCATGAACGAGATACTTGCGGCTGACAACGATCGGCGCAGCCTCACCATGCTTGATCTCGGGGTGGATTTCTTTGGACACGTTGGAGTCAAGCGCACATTCATTGACTGGGGATTTGACGAGCTGAACCGATATGTCAAAGTCAAACCCAAGCACTATGTCCTGATTGGCGCGCGTCCCTCAGCAGGCAAGACCGCTTTTGCTCTGCAAACTGCGATATATATGGCGCAGAAGCACAACGTCACGTTTTTCTCGTTCGAGACGGACGCCGAAACGATTGAAGACCGCATCATGGCGGCAAACGCCTATGTCGATCTGGCGCACATTCAGTCCGGCGAACTGAGCGAGGACGAAATGCGGTTGCTGGTAAAGACGAAGTCTGATTTGCTGAACCGTAATTTCCATTTTTATGAGGCCAGCGGCATAACAGTTGAAGAAATCCGCGCAGTGACCAATAAAAACAAGTCGGACATCATCGTGATCGACTACCTGCAGCTGATTCGCTCCCGCAGGCGGTACAAGGACGAGTACGGCGAGATTACCGAAATCACAAAGGCGTTGCAGCGGCTGGCAAAAAGCGGCGTGTGCGTGATCGCGCTCAGCCAGCTGTCCCGCAGCGGCGAGGGTATGAGCGCCCTGCGCGGCTCGGGCCAGTTGGAGCAGGATGCGGATGTCGTCCTGATGCTGGACTACCCGGCCGAAGATGATGCGAAAAGCGACGAAGAAAAGGCTGATCTGGAAGCTGGCCGCCTGCGCGTGATCGACATTGTCAAGAATAAAAACGGACCGCGCGGGTCGATCCCGTTCTGGTTCTGCGGCACGCAGCAGCGTTTCCTGGTGCAGTGGAAGGGATTTTATCATAGCCAGCTGCGGATGATGGAGGATGAAGCTGACGCGGCCGCATCAGCATAACGAATGGAGGTACATACATGAGCAGAGCAACTTTTCGTGAGCCTAATGGAATCTGGGGTGTCCAAGGCGTAAAGTGGGCTGAGATTCCGGACAGGCTGTATGGCGCGCTGTGCAAGCTGCGGGATTATGAGGACGTGTGCGACAGCCCGCGCCGGGTAGCGTCCTACATGGACAGCGACCTCGGGCCGGTGCGTTACCAGCTGATCGACGAGGTGCACAACGTCTGGCAGTGCCCGGAGTGCGGCCATATAGAACAGTTTGAGGCGAATGGGCCGATCTCAAATGGATGGGTCATGTGCCCGTGCTGCGCGCGCATGATCGCGGACGACTCGGAGGCCGTGCTGGACGAGGAGGACGACGATGAACCTGCGTGAAGTAACGCGCCGCTTGCGGAAGATGCGCATGTGCGAGCTGGCGCAAAGCCGCACCTGCGATCCCGCGTTTGCAAAAGAGTATTTGGGCAATGCAG
Source organism: Candidatus Agathobaculum stercoravium (assembly GCA_019113065.1). GTDB lineage: Bacteria > Bacillota > Clostridia > Oscillospirales > Butyricicoccaceae > Agathobaculum > Agathobaculum stercoravium. The sequence continues at coordinate 6,481 of DXIC01000110.1, read as the reverse complement.
AAGCCCTGCTGCATGCGATCCGCATTATCGAGCAGCAGGGCGATAAGCACCGGAGAAAGGACAATAAAAATGATTAAAATTGACATGAACGAGAACGGCGGAAATGCATCGTATGATGGTTCGTTAGAGCAAATATGCGGCGAGCTTGCAACCGCAATCAGCTCCATCGCAGAAGCCATGAATGAAGATGTACCAAGCAATGGCGTTGCCCTGCTGAAATCCCTCAAGATTGCGCTGTATGGCGAAAGCGAGGGGAAAGAGTCATGAAAACCATCAGCATTGTCAACCTGAAAGGCGGCGTCGGCAAGACCTCGACGGCGATCTCGGTCGCGGCGGCGCTGGCCGAGCGCGGCAAGCGTGTTCTGCTGCTGGATGCCGACCACCAGTGCAACCTGTCGCTGCATCTGCGTGCGGACATGGACGCTCCGGACATCTGCACGATCTTGGACGGCGGCGAGCCGTACTATGAGAACCTGCTGCAACACACCTATCTGCGCGGCGTGGACATCGTGCCCGGTTCGCTCGACCTGATGGCCTATGATCTGGGCGTGCTCAACGGAAACCCGCAGCGCCGCAGCGCAATCCGCGATTTTGCGGCGGCTTTATCAGAGGATGACGTTTATGATTATTTGCTGGTTGACTGCCCGCCCGCTTTTTCGGCAAGCTGTGCGGCGACCTTGTACGCGGCGGACGAGGTTATCATCCCGACCAGCATCGGGCAGTACGAGGAATGGGGCGTTTCCAACCTGACCCACCAGATCGACGGTATGCTGTCCGTCAACCCGCAGCTGCATCTCGGCGGCCTGCTGGTCACCATGTGGCACAATGCGCCGCTGGTCGTGCAGGGCGAGGCGCGTATGCGCGAGGCGTTCCCCGGCCGTGTGTTCCGCACTGTGATCCGGCGCACCGACAAGGTCGGGGAGAGCGCCTACTACCGCGAGAGCGTGCTCGATTATTCGCCCACCAGCGCGGCGGCGCGGGATTATCGGAAGTTCGTGGACGAGTATTTCGGAGGCGAAGCGCATGGCTAAATCAAAATTTAATCTGGCCGAGAAACTGGGCGCTCCTGTGTCCAACTTGAACACACCCGCCATGCAGATCGTCGAGATCCCGCTGGACAAGCTGCTCGACAATGAGGGGAACTTTTTCAGGGTTGAGGACGTGCAGGAGCTGGCGGACGACATCGCAATGCGTGGGCTGGAGAGCCCGCTGACCGTGTGCGAGGCAGAAAACGGTTGTTACCGCATTGTCGCCGGTCACCGCCGCCGCAAGGCGCTGGAGCAGCTCGGCAAGCCAAGCGCGCCGTGCATTATCAAGTCCTATGCGGACGCGGACAGCGAGGAGGTCGCGCTGATCCAGTCCAATCTGACCGCGCGCGAGCTGACCTACTACGAGAAAATGCTCGCCGTGGTGCGGCTGGAGGAAGCGCTGCGCCGGATGAAGGAGAACGGCGTGGAGCTGCCCGGCCGGCTGCGCGACCACCTCGCGGAAAAGTCGGGCGAAAGCGCATCCGCCGTCCACCGCATGACGTACATCTACAAGCACCTGTCGCCGGAGCTGCTGGAGGGGCTGCGGCAGGAGAAAATCAACGAGTCGATCGCCTATGAGCTGGCAAGCAGCCCGGAAGCGGTGCAGACAGAGTTCGAGCAGCGGCTGGCGCGCGGCGAGACGTTCCGCGCGCAGGACGTGAAAAAGGTGCGGGACAAGCCGTCGGTGGATGATGCAACGGTCAATGCGTTCCTGTTGGAGCATATCGTGCGCGGCAATGATGCCGAGCTGTACCGCGTGCTTCACGACAACAATGATCCAGCTATTATGCTGGTACACCCGGTAAAGCAGGCGCTGCACTTTTGGGGCGGTTCCGGGCACTGGGGCGATGATGCTCAATATGATATCGATGGCAAAGAATTCCGTATCAGCAAGCCGTTCCGTGCGGTGCTGTCCTGGTCGCAGATCGTCAGCCGCCTGCGCGATATGGTGCGGGAAGGGAAGATCAAGCCCGGCGAGGAGCCGGAACTCACGCCCGAGGAGCAGGCCGTGCAGGAATTCGCCGACGGTATGCAGAAGGCTGTGCAGGATTCGCAGCCCGCAGCACCATCCATCCCGGAAAAGGATTTTAAGATGCTCGACAAGATTATCGCAGCGGGCAAGGAGAACCGTCTGCCATGCGCGGCGTGGTTCACGTCTGATGTCCGACCGCCGGACGGTGCGCGCATCATTGCGCAGGATAAAGACGGGTATTGCGAGGAGGCGCAATTCCTCGGCGGTGAACTCGATGATTATTCGGTTGTATCATGGGACGAGGTCGTGCGTTGGACACTCCACCCGGCAGACGAGGCGTACACCGCGCCAGTGCCGCAGCCCGCGCCGATCTGGTACCCGTACCCGGCCGAGCGACCGGACGAGGGGCAGACAGTGCTGGTGTGCAAGGAACACTGTGAGGCTGGGCGCAGCTACTCTGCGCTGCTGTATCGGAATAACTGCTGGTATCTGCCCGAGCTGCCGGACTGCCAGATGCGCGTTGACGTGCGCTGGTGGTCGGCGGAGCTGGCACCGGAAAGCGAGGCGTAAAGAATGGCAAGGGCGATTGACAAACAAACCATGCTCAACCTTATCATAGAAGCCAAGCGCACAGACCCGGAAACAGGGAGCTTTGCGGAATGGCTGGCAGAATATTTGGCAGAGCATCTGCCCACCCTCACCCCGCCGAACGAGTGGGTGAGCGTGGAGGAACGAATACCGAACTTTGGAAAGTTGGTAATCGCTACTGATGGTACGACCTATGGGGTTGCTTGGTTATGCTCGGACTGCACATGGATGGTCACGATGGGATATAAGAGCCAAAGTTGGTTTGGAAGAAAGATTACCCACTGGATGCCCCTGCCCGCACCGCCTGACCGTCGCCCGCCGGAGGGAGAAGCCAATGAATGAAAAAGCGTGGAGGAAGGTAACGGTGTGCCCATACTGCGGAGGTCCCCTTATTATCAGTACGTATTACACATTCAGCCGGGATTACACTATTACACGAAGGGGATTTATGAGCAAGCGGTACTCTAATAGTTCTCCTGGGCCTATTGGCTGCACAACGGCATTTTGCACTGGGTGTGAAACGGCCTTTGATGCCGATTCTATCTTCATAGAGGGCAGCGGAGAAGTCTGGATGAAGTGTCCGCCGGAGGGATAGGAGGATATAAAATGAAATGTAGCGATTGCGATAATTTGGGATGGGTAAGCGATGAAGGCGAACAGGTTTGGGGTTGGTGCTGTTACAGTAGATCGTGCCCAGACCCAGACATTGATAGGAATTGCCCAAATTTTGCTTTCAAAAGCCAGTCAATGCTCCAACGGCTCAAAACCGAAAACGAGAATCTAAGGGCTGAGATGAAGCGGATGGAAGCATGTATATATTACAAGGCTGGCGGCTTTTGCAGATACGGCGGCGATGATCCTGCAAACGTCTGTGTGCTTGGGCCTTGTGCCCACGAGGTGGCGGCACATGAGGTCATTGCGGCGGCCGTCGCAGAAAAGGGTGATCGGGACCATCCAGCCCCGCCAGAACCACTGACGCAGGAGCAGCTGCGGGAGATGGTCGGCCACTGGGTCTGGGTCTTGGTCAATTACGAACACAACGGGGAGGCTTTTCAGTGCGACGGCTGGGCACTGGTCGCGACGCCGTGCAGGGTTGCCTATCTCGACCAGGAATTCCCGGTATCTGAATTGGGCACGCGGTTTCAGGCATACACGCAGCCGGTCAGTGATTTTCGTGTAAGGCTTATGCGCAACAGAGAGGGGATGGCTGTCGATGAAGAATCCGAGTAAATACACTTATCAGTGCTGCATGCACTGCCGCGAGGCGGGCTATGATGACGGCTATATCATGCTGCCGATCTTCCGCGTCAAGGTCTGCCGCAACTGCGGCGAGTGTCATGCGGTGTGGGGCGCAGCAGCAAACATCCTCTTTATGGGGCTGTTCCGGTGGTTCTGGGACGGAAAGGTACATATCAACGAGCAGGCACCTTTGGTTTGACAAAACCGAAAATCTCGGATATTCTATAGAACTATCAAACGGGCGGGAGGCTGCGGCCTCCCTGTACCCGTTTCGGTGTCCGAATTGAACACAGGAGGACATATGGCAGAAAGGACGCATTTGAGCCTGTTTACAGGCATCGGCGGATTAGACCTTGCAGCAGAGGCTGCGGGCTTCCGCACTGTCGGCCAGTGCGAGTGGGCAGATTATCCCACAAGAATCTTGGAGAAACATTGGCCGGACGTGCCGCGCTGGAGGGACATCCGAACACTGACTGCGGAGGACTTTTATGCAAAAACAGGACTGCGAACAGTTGACGTTATTTCCGGCGGATTCCCCTGCCAGCCGTTCAGCGTCGCAGGAAAGCGGCAGGGGCGGGACGACGACCGTTATCTCTGGCCGGAAATGTGCCGCGTTATTGCCGAACTGCGACCCACTTGGGTTGTTGGCGAAAATGTTGCTGGGCTCCTCAGTATGGCAGAGCCGGTTGGTAGACCTCACATGGAAAGCCACACCTTTAGCCGCCTCGCGGACGATGATCATTACGAAGCGGTATACACACAGCAGGAGCGGATGCTGCTCGGCGGTATCCTGCAAGACCTCGAAGCTGTCGGATATGCCGTACAGCCGTTTGTTATTCCGGCTTGTGCCGTCGGCGCGCCGCACAGGCGGGACAGGTTGTTTATTGTGGGCTACGCCAAACACGATGGACTATCTGCCGCAAAGGTCGCCGGAAGCACTGCGCCGGCAGGCAACAACCAGCCGGAAAGGGCGTACCCGTCCGGCGAACCTTCGGGAGCAGGTATGCCAGGAGACCGTGCGGATGTGGCCAACGCCGACCCAAAGGGACTACAAGGGTTCCAACAGCATGACGCACATTCTGCGTCCGGGGCAAAAGAATCACATGGGCCAACTGGCGAATGCGGTGAAAATGTTTCCCACCCCGCGTGCAAATTGCGGCAGTGGAATGTCGAAGCATGGAGACGGCGGACAGGACTTGCAGACGGCAGTTGGTGGTCAACTGAACCCGACGTGGGTCGAGTGGCTGATGGGGTTCCCAATCGGGTGGACAGACTTAAATGCTTAGGGAATGCGGTAGTGCCCGCGCAGGCATATCCGATATTCCGGGCGATAGCAGAGGTGATGAAGATGCTTGATGAAAAGGTGGTGGCGATGTGAAAAGCGTCATCGAGCGCATGCAGGAGGATGGAAAACCATGAGCATGACGCGGGAGGAAGCAGTTGATTTTTTGAGCCAGTACGTTGGCAATGACTGTTACACGGAGAAATGCCAAGAGGCACACAGCATGGCGGTTTCCGCCCTCCTCCCCGTCACCCGGGAGCAGGTGGAGAAGGTGTGGAGGGCACACTGGAACGAATCGACACATTTGGGCGGGTTTGTATACTGCTCACGATGCGGATATAACGCTTTGGAAGCAAACAACTATACCTTCTGTCCTAAATGCGGAAGTCCATTTACGGACGAGGCCGTGCAGATGATGATGGAGAGATTGGAGGCGCTGAAAGATGGCAATGTGGAATAGATGTGCAATTTGCGGAAAGTCCATCCCGGTTGGAGAACTGTGCTATGGGGTTAAAAACTGGCGCGGTGACCCAATCGGTGGCGATACGATATGCAGGGATTGCCTTGTGCCAGAAAACGCGCCCATCCTCACCCCGCCGAACGAGTGGGTGAGCGTGGAGGAGAGGCTGCCTACGGACGAGCGCCCTGTGCTTGTGTTCGTTGGATACGCCGATACCATGACTGGCTTTATTACTACGTCATCCTACTTTGTCTTTGATGCAAATCCTCATTGGCAGTGGGATGGATTAGTCGGAGATGAGCAAAGGACTCTTTTCTGGATGCCCCTGCCCGCCCCGCCTGACAGCCGCACGCGGGAGGGAGGCGACACATGAATTGCCACGGCTGCAAATGGCTCGATGAGATAAGCAAAGAGCCTCCTGGCAGTGGGTATTGCTGCAGGGTAGCACGGTCAAAAGACTATCACACTATGGAATGCGCCATAGACTGCGGGCACCGCGCCCCGCAGATCAGGAGGCCGGAAGACGAGAGGTGTGAGCTGTACGAGGCTGGAGCTTGGGTGACGCGTTACGCACCGGCTTCTTCCCGCGGGCGGCAGTCAGCCTTCGTTATTTTTGACGAGCTGCACACACAGACCGCACCGTTGAACCGCCCGCTGGAGGGAGATGATGCAAAATGAGCGAACGCCCGATTTTGATGAACACCGACATGGTGAACGCCATTTTAGATGGCAGAAAAACGGTAACGCGGCGCAATCCATTCCAGATGCCACTGGGCTGCGAGCCTAACCCGTGGGTATGGGTGATTTCGTTCGAGCGGATCGGTAAGAAGGAGGCTACTTTGGTTTGACAAAACCGAAAATCTCGGATATTCTATAGAACTATCAAACGGGCGGGAGGCTGCGGCCTCCCT
>DXIC01000109.1 GCA_019113065.1 Candidatus Agathobaculum stercoravium | reverse complement strand
CGGTTAACAGCCGCATGCTCTACCAACTGAGCTATTGAGGAATGTAAAAGCGCTGGTATTTGGGCTGGCTGCGAAAGATTTATCTATCGCAGTTAGCCTAACTATTATAGCGCGCATCCATTCCATTTGTCAATAGGCAAATAAAAGAAAAAACAAATTTATTTTACGGGGGCAGGGCGGCACACACAGGCAAAACAAAGGCTTCCCGTGAAGGGAAGCCTTGCAGTCTTGGCTTACAGGTTCGGCAGGTTCTTCTTCCACACGCCGCGCTTGTAGAAGAATACCGAGATCGACGAGCCGAGGAACCAGCCGATCGGCCAGGACAGCCAGATGCCGATCTCGCTGCCCATCAGGTTGTAGAGGATGGCCGAAAAACCGACGCGCAGGATCAGGTCGGAGAAGGTGGTGACCATGAACGGCCGCATTGCGCCCGCGCCGCGCAGCACGCTGTCGCACACGAACTTGATGCACACGATGATGTAGAACGGCACCAGGATGTACAGGTACTGCCGCGCTACATCGGTCACGCCCGAAGCGCTGCCCGCGGGCAGGAACAGGCCGATCAGCACGTCCGAGAACGGCAGGTAGACCGCCGTAAACACGAGCGCAAGGCCGATCGAGTACAGCGCGCCTGCCTTGAGGCCCGGGCCGATGCGGTCGAGCTTGCGCGCGCCGATGTTCTGCGCCACATAGCTCGACAGGCCGGAGGCGAACGACATGCAGCAGGTGAGCGCGAACATGTTGACCTTGGTCGCGGCGGAGTAGCCCGCAATGACCGTCGCGCCGCACAGGTTGACGAAATACTGGATGATGACGTTGCCGACCGAGACAAAGCTCTGCTGCGCGATCGACGGCACCGCGTAGTTGGTCAGGCGGCGCAGCATGTCGGGCGAGAAGAGCAGGAAATGGCCGCCCGTGTCAAACGAGCGCACGCGGCGCAGCAGCAGGATAAGGGCAAGGATGCCCGCAGCGCCCTGCGCGATGAAGGTCGCCCAGGCAACGCCCGCAACGTCCCAGTGGAACACGGCGACGAAGATGAGGTCGAGCACCACGTTGCTGACCGAGGACAGGATGAGCAGGATCAGCGGGGTGCGGCTGTCGCCCATGGCGTTGAAAATACCCGTGCACACGTTGTAGATGAACAGGAACAGCAGGCCGAACACATACACCCGCAGGTACAGCGAACCATCCTGGAAGATATTCTCCGGCGTTTGCAGGGCGGCCATCATGGCGTCGGTCGCCAGCGCGCCGACGAGCGTCAGCAGCAGCGCGATCACAGCAGTGGTGATGAGCGCGGTCGAGATCGCGGTTTTCATGCGCAGGTAGCGCTTCGCGCCGAACAGCTGGGAGACCAGCACGCTCGTGCCGATGTTGACGCCGGTCGCTACGGCGACAAACAGCTGGGTGATCGGGTAGCTCGCGCCGACAGCGGCGAGCGCCAGCTCGCCCGCCTCGGGCGTGATGGCGAAGCGGCCGACGATCATGGAGTCGGCCATCTGGTAAAGCTGCTGGAACGCGACGCTGAGCAGCAGCGGGATCGAGAACCAGAACAGCTTTTTGGATGGTTTGCCTTCGGTAAGGTCGGTGGTCATAGGAAATACCTCTCTTTATTTGCTGGGTCATGGAATCGGCTCCCTCGGGCGGAGGGAGCCGTTTGGGATATTCGGTTTTACCGGGTCTTCTGCCTGCCGCATTTCGCAGTCAGCACTGCAATCGCGCCGATCAGCAGCGCTGCGCCGACAACCAGCGCCGCAAAGCCGTTGCCGGCAATGCCGCCCACCAGGAAGCCGACAAAGCTGATTGCGGCAATCAGCAGCGCATAGGGCATCTGGGTGGACACATGGTCCATGTGGTTGCACTGCGCGCCTGCGGAAGCGAGGATGGTCGTGTCCGAGATGGGCGAGACATGGTCGCCGCAGACCGCGCCGGACAGGCAGGCTGCGACCGTCATGACCAGCATGGTGCTGGGCGCGTCGCCGAACACCGCGACCGCGATCGGGATGAGGATGCCGAACGTGCCCCAGGAGGTGCCGGTGGCAAACGCCAGGCCGAGCGCGATCAGGAAGAAGATCGCAGGCATCAGCATGGCGATCATGGACTCGCCGTTCACCAGCGAGGAGACAAAGCCGCCGATGTTGAGGTAGTCCTCCGAGCACACGCCGGACAGCGTCCACGCGAGCGTCAGGATCATGATGGCGGGCACCATGGCCTTGAAGCCCTCGGTAAACGCTTCGCAGAACTGGCCGAAGGTCAGGATCTTACGCGGGATATACAGGATGAACGTAAAGATCAGCGTGAAGAACGAGCCGAGCACGAGCGAGGTCGAGGAATCGCAGTTTGCGAATGCGTCGATGATGCCCACGCCGTCGAGGATACCGCCGGTGTACAGCATGCCCGAGATGCACAGCACGATCAGCACGCAGATTGGCAGGATGAGGTCATACACCTTGCCCGCGCCGCCGACCACATGGGTCTCCTCCATATGGGCCAGGTCGTCGTCCCTGTGCTCGCGCTCATATTTGGCCATCGGGCCGAAGTCGAAGTCCGCCCACATCAGCCAGATCAGGAAGCCGATGGTGAGCAGCGCGTACAGGTTCATCGGGATGGTCTGCAAAAACAACGAGAAGCCGTCCATGGTGCTCGACTCGGGCAGGGAGGAGCCGACCGCCGCCGCCCAGCTCGAGATCGGCGCAATGATGCACACGGGCGCGGCCGTCGCGTCAATGATATAGGCGAGCTTGGCGCGGGTGATGCGGTACTTATCCGTGACCGGGCGCATGACCGTGCCGACGGTCAGGCAGTTGAAATAATCATCCACGAAAATGAAAATGCCGAGGAACGAGGTCGCAAACGAAGCGCCCCGGCGCGTGCGGATGCTTTTGACCGCCCAGTCGCCATAGGCGCGCGACGCGCCCGACTTGGTGACGAGCGACACCAGGATACCGAGCAGCACCAGGAAGATACAGATGTTGATGTTGTCCCCGAGCTTGCTGCCCATGACCTCAAAGGTGGTCTCGGCTGCGTGCAGCGGGTTGAAACCATTGAGCAGCAGGGCGCCTGCCAGGATACCGATCAGCAGGGAGGAGTAGACCTCCTTGGTGATCAGCGCCAGCGCGATTGCAATAACCGGCGGCAGCAGCGTCCATGCGGTAGCCGTTAGATCCATTCCAAATTCCCCCTTGTTTTTTGCAGGATGTGTGTCTTTCTCCTGCAAGTCCCTTTTATTTTATATGTATTTTATAGGCTTGACAAGGTCAAAAACAGTTTTTGGCCGGGGAAAGCGGAAATTTGTGCAAACTGTGTGACAGGGGGGCACAAAAGCAGGGGGAATTGTCAAATATGATCCGCGCGGCGGTAGCGCCGCCATTCGCGCAGGACCTCGCGGCGTAATGCGAGCACGCCCACGAGGTTGGGCAGCGCCATCAGGCCGTTGAACGTATCGGACAGCGCCCATGCCAGATCCAGCCGCATGGTGCAGCCGACCGCAGCCGCGGCGACAAACAGCGCCTTGTAAACCGGTACGGCGCGCGCGCCGAACAGGTACTCTACCGCCCGCTGCCCGTAGTATGACCAGCCGAGCAGCGTGGAAAACGCGAACAGCACGAGCGACACCGCGACGAACCCGCCGCCGAGCGGCCCGAACACGGTCGAAAACGCCGCGGCGGTCAGCTGCGCGCCGGTAGCGAGCGTCTGCATGAGCGGCGTGCCGGCGGCAAGGCCATACAGGGTCTCGTCGTACACGCCGCTGGCCAGCAGGACGAGCGCGGTCACCGTGCACATGACGATCGTATCGAAAAACACCTCGAACACCGCCCACATACCCTGCTCGCACGGCTCTTTCGCGTCCGCGGTTGTGTGCACCATGACGGACGAGCCGAGCCCGGCTTCATTGGAGAACACGCCCCGCGAGACGCCGATGCGGACAGCCTGCATCATGCCGTAGCCCACAGCGCCGCCCGCACCCGCCTTCCAGTCAAACGCCGCAGCGAGGATCTGCCCGCAGGCCTGCGGGAGGTCTGCACGGCAGCACCACAGCACCGTGAGCGCACCGCCCATGTAAAACAGCGCCATGAAGGGCACGAGCGTCTCGGTCACCCGGGAAATACGGCGCAGCCCGCCCAGCATGACCACGCCGAGCAGCGCGGCGGTCACCAGCCCGGTCACGCTTTCCGGCACGCCGAATACGCCGGAAAGCCCGCTTGCGATTGAGTTGCACTGGCTCATGTTGCCCATGCCGAACGAGGCCAGCGCGCAGGACAGCGCGAATGCCCCGGCGAGAAAGGGGCTGTGTAGCCCTTTTTTCAGGTAGAGCATCGGCCCGCCGCGCCAGGCGCCGTCCGGCCCCTTTTCGCGGTACAGCATGCCGAGCGTGTTTTCTGCGAACGCGGTCATCATGCCGAAAAACGCCGACACCCACATCCAGAAGATTGCGCCCGGCCCGCCGATGGTGAGCGCGGTCGCCACGCCCGCGATGTTGCCCGTGCCGACCGTTGCGGCGAGGGCGGTGCACATGGTGGCAAACGGGGAGACCGCCTGCCCGCTGCTTTTGCGGCGCGCCTCGCCGGTAAAGCAGGAAAAAAGCGTCCTGCGCAGCCACAGCCCGATATGCCGCAGCTGGAACAGGCGGGTCTTTGCGGTGAAATATACGCCCGTGCCAACGAGCAGCACCAGCATGGGCACGCCCCAGACAAAGGCGCGCACCATGTCGTTCAGCAGCACGATCTTTTCCATCCACACAGGAAATCCCCCTTTTTCCGGCTTGAGGCAATACCGCATCATTTGGCAAGAACGATTTGCGAGAATATTTTGCATTCGGATGCGGCGCGTTTCGCGGCAATACTTGATGTATTGCAAGAAAACGAAACAAAATCCGGGTGTAAAATTTCCGCAAAGCACCGCAGACACAATTGTGCGGTGTTGCCTTAACTATATGCTTGACTTTGGGCGAAAATCCGTTATAATGGAAAAGCAAACTGAAGAGCAGACAGTTCGGAACCATCCTGTCTATAAACAAAACTACGGGAATTATCTCGTCCAAAGCGTACAGCTTTGGACGAAGATCAGACGCGCCGGACTTTGCCCGGACGCGTCCGGAGCGAAAAAAGTTCCTCCTTTGTTGAAACCTTTTTCGCACTGGTATAAAAACCGAGGCAAAGCCCCGGTTTTTATGAAAATCAGCATTATCATGCTGATTTTCTATTGCATTGCGCCTGCGGCGCGGTTTGGATGGTGTACCGTTTTGGGTACGCCTTATTTTTTGCTGCAAGGAGGAAACACAGTGGAGCTGACCCGTTATTCGGTGATCCGGGACAAAAACCCGCGCGAGATCGTGCTGCTGCGCGGCCGGGGCTGCGCGTGGAAGCGCTGCAAATTCTGCGACTACCATCTGGACGCGTCGCGCGACGAGCAGGACAACCTGCGGGTCAACCGCGAGGCGCTCGCGCAGGTGACCGGCCTGTTCGGCCGGCTGGAGGCGATCAACTCCGGCTCATTCGCCGAGCTGGACGAGTCCACCATCCGCGAGATCGAGCGCGTGTGCCGCGAAAAGCGCATCCGCGACCTGCACATCGAAAGCCACTGGATCTTCCGCCGCACCATCCCCGCGCTGCGGGAGCGGTTTGCGGCGCAGGGCGTCACGCTGCATGTCAAGATCGGCGTGGAGACCTTTGATGCGGACTACCGCGAGCGCGTGCTGGACAAGGGCATCGACGAGATCGATCCCGCGAAGATCGCGGAGCAGTTCGACGACTGCTGCCTGCTGTTCGGCCTTGCCGGGCAGACCGCGGAAGGCATGGCGCGCGACATCGAGACCGGTCTTGCGCATTTTGACCGCGTCTGCGTCAACATCATGGTTCCGAACTCCACCGGGGTCAGGCCGGACGGCACCGTCCGCGCGGCCTTTGTCCGCGAGGTGTATCCCCGCTACAAGGACGACCCGCGCGTGGATATCCTGCTCGAGAACACAGATTTTGGCGTAGGAGAATTGGAAAATGAATGAATTATTGCTGATTGGCTCGCTTGTTGTACTCTACGGCGCGGTGCTTTTATGGTTTTACCTGTTCGGCACGGGCGGCCTGATGGCGTTTACCGTGTTCGCAACCATTGCGGCGAACATCGAGGTCATGATTTTGGTGGACGCGTTCGGCATGGAGATGACGCTCGGCAACATCCTGTTTGCGACCACCTTCCTGGTCACCGACATTTTGAGCGAGGTCGCGGGCAAAAAGGAAGCGCAGAAAGCGGTCTGGGCGGGCATCGCGGCGAACGTGCTGTTTATCCTCGTCTCGCAGTCGTGGCTGCTCTATGTGCCGTCTGCGAGCGACTGGGTCATGCCGTCGATGGAGGCGGTGTTCTCCAACACCCCGCGCATGATGCTGTCCTCGCTCGCGGTGTATGTGGTGGCGCAGAACTTTGACGTGTGGCTGTACCACAAATGGTGGGAGCTGACCGAAAAGCACACGGGCGACCACCGCGCCTTCCTCTGGCTGCGCAACAACGGCTCGACGCTGGTCTCCCAGCTGCTCAACACCGTGCTGTTCACGCTGTTCGCGTTTTACGGCACCTATGACTGGGGCACGCTGCTGTCGGTGGCGCTGTCGAGCTATGTGATCTTTATTTTCACCTCGCTGCTGGACACGCCGGTCGTGTACGCGGCGCGCCGGATGCACGAGAAAAGGATGGGGCACAGCGCCGACCCGGCGTAACGGATAGTAAAGATAGTGAAAATGGGAGCGTTGTACGCTCCCATTAACTTATCGAAAAAGACTTTCGCGCCGCTGCGCGCATCAAATAGGAAATTGCGGTGAGCCGCAATTTCCATAAAAACCGGGAGCATGTATCTCGGTTTT
>DXIC01000108.1 GCA_019113065.1 Candidatus Agathobaculum stercoravium | reverse complement strand
CCGCGCTCGATGTTCTGCACCTGTTCGACCTCGGTCACGCCCTTGGCCGCAAGGCCTGCGATGACCATGGCCGCGCCCGCGCGCAGGTCGTGCGCGCGCACCGGCGCGCCCTTGAACTCCTCCACGCCTTCGATGACCGCGATCTTGCCGTCCACATGGATGTTCGCGCCCATGCGCGCCAGCTCCTCGGTGTAACGGTAGCGGCTGTCCCACACGCCCTCGGTGACGATGCTCGTGCCTTCCGCAAGGCACAGCGCGGTCGTCATCTGCGGCTGCATATCGGTCGGGAAGCCGGGATAGGGCATGGTCTTGATGTTGGTCTTGGTGAGCCTGCCCTCGCGGCGCACGAGCACCGCGTCGTCAAACTCGGTCACCTCGACGTTCATCTCCTTGAGCTTTGCGGTGATGCACTCGAGGTGCTTGGGGATGACGTTCTTGACCAGCACCGAGCCGCCGCACGCCGCGACAGCCGCCATGAACGTGCCGGCTTCGATCTGGTCCGGGATGATGGAATAGCTGCCGCCGTGCAGGCGCTCGACGCCGCGGATCTTGATGACATCCGTGCCCGCGCCCTTGACGTTCGCGCCCATGGCGTTCAAGAAGTTCGCCAGGTCGACGATATGCGGCTCCTTGGCGCAGTTTTCCATGATGGTCTGTCCCTTGGCGAGCACCGCGGCGAGCATGATGTTCATGGTCGCGCCGACCGATACCACGTCAAAATAGATGTGCGCGCCGTGCAGGCCCTCCTCGGGCGCTTCGGCGCGGATGTAACCGCCCTTGGGCAGCGTGACCGTGGCGCCGAGCGCCTCGAAGCCCTTGATATGCTGGTCGATCGGGCGCACGCCGCCGAAATTGCAGCCGCCGGGCATGGCGACCTCGGCATAGCCGTACTTGCCGAGCAGCACGCCGAGCAGATAGTAGGAGGCGCGCAGCTTGCGCTCCAGCTCGTGCGGTTTGAGGCTCGGGTTCTGCGAATTCTGGATCTCTACCGTTGTTGCGTTGACAAGGCGGATCTGTGCGCCCAGCTCGCGCATGATCTCCAGCTGCAATGTCACGTCAATGATCTTGGGTACATTCTCAATACGGACCGGGCCATCCGCCAGCAGCGCCGCCGGGACGATGGCAACCGCCGCGTTTTTCGCGCCGGAAATGGTTACCTCGCCGTTGAGCGTCTTGCCGCCGTTGATTACATATTTGGTCAAACCTACCTACTCCTCACTCATGCAATGCGCGGGACCTGCCGCGCCTGTTTCTGCCAATACTGTATTTTATGAACGCGCGCACCACGGGGTGCGCCCACGAAAATTCTCACCCATCTATTTTACCACAATTTCTGATAAAGGAAAGTTCTTTTTCAATTTTCCCGGTCTACGATCGTCTTTTTGTCACAATCCACCAAATATTCGCCCGAATCGGTCGTGATCTTCCAAGTGGGCGTGAGCTGCATGCGGCGGCTGCTGTCGGTCTGCATCCGGTAGCCCGCCTCCATGGAAAGCACCTCGCCCGCCTCCGGCTGCCCGGAGACGAATTCCAGCAGCGCGTCCGCCGCGTTGCATGTCACGCCGCTTGCGTTGACCGTGGTATACGGCGTGCCGAAGCTCCACAGCCCGCCGAGCGCCGCTTCCCCGTCCGCCCCGAAGCGCAGGGAAACCGACCGGTTGTATACGGGCAGCCCCGCGACCGTGCCGGTCAGCGTGACGGACATCCCGTCCGCGGTCAGCGACGCGTCCTCCGCGCGCAGGCCCCAGTCCGCAAACAGGCTGCGCGCCAGCCGCAGCGCAGCGTCCTCGTCTGCGGGCGCCTCCCCGTCCAGGATAAAATTGCCCTGCACGCGGCCGTCCGCGCGCCACTCGACCGTCCCGCGGTCGTTTTCATAGGTGACCGTGCCGTCCTCCTGCTCGGTGCGCCCGGCCTCTCCGCCGAGGATCGCCGCAGCCACCGCCTCCTCGTCCGCACGGCTGCGGTCGATGGACAGCTCGGGCAGCACGAGATCCTCAGGCAGGCGGAAAGACTCGTCCAGTGCAAGGCCTGCACCCTGCGCCAGCGTACGCAGGCTGGCATCCAGTGCAGCCGTGCGTTCGCGCTCCTGCCACAGCTTCATGCCCAGGTTGCCCAGCAGGAACAGGTTGACCGCCAGCAGGATGGCGATCAGCACGTTTTTTACCTTATCCCATTGCAAGCGGCCCCACCTCCTGTCAGCCCTCGTTTGTCAGATAAAACCGCGACGGCGTATATACCCCGTCCTGTTCGCGGTACGCGACCATCATGCTGCGCTCATCGGCATTTGCGCCCGCCGCTGCCTGCCGCGCGGGCAGGACGGTGCGGCGCGTTTCCCGCGCGGTGAACCGCTGCAGCTGGATGGTCGCAGAGGACAACGCGCCGTCCGTAAAGCGGAAGGTGGCAAAGTCGCTCCCGCCCAGCACCGGCACGCCGCCGTACAGCTGCATGAACACAAGCGTCGTCTGGCCGCCGCTCTGCTGCACCGCGTACAGCGAAGCATGGGTATCGGCCTCGCCCGCGCGCAGCGCTTCGTCCAGGATCAGGCGGGCGCAGTCAAGCTGTGCGTCGAGCGCAGGCCGCCCGCTCACCTCGCCTTCCTCGTAGGCGTGTACCGTGCTGCCCTCGTCGGTCGAGGCGTATTGCAGCAGGCCGGACGCGCTCACGCGCAGTGTGCTCACGTTATCGACGAACACGCGAACCTCGCCGTTCTGCTCGGTGTAAAAATCCGTATATGCGCTGAACCCGAACGCCGTGAGCAGCCCCTCCAGGCCTGCGCCGCTCTGCGGGGAGAACAGGTTGATCTCGCTCACGTCCAGCAGGGGCAGGGTGAGGGTCTCATTTTCAAACAGGAGCGTCTCGGGGTAGACCGCATAAGCGTCGCCCGAAAACGCACAGGGCATGCCGTGGAACGCCTGCTGGGCGGCCTCCAGCACCGTGCCGTCCACATGTGCCGCCGCGCTGTACAGCGCGCCGTCCGGCGTGCGCACAAACAGGCGCTCCGCGCCCGCCGCATACACCAGCGTCTCCACCGTCTGCTCGCCGCCGTCGCTTTCCCATTCCGCGCCCATCCAGCCCGCAATGACGCCCAGCGGGATCGCGCCATGGTAGCGCAGCACCGCGCAGTCGCCCGCGCGCAGGGCGGCGGTCAGCTCTTCTTCCGTGCCCTCTTCCAGATCGCTGCCCGACAGCGCCTGCGCCCACAGCGAGCGCACCGCGCCCAGTGCGGTATCGATCTCGGTCAGGTTGTACTGCACGCCGTACAGTTCCCCGTCCACGGTCAGCGCGAGCTGCGCCGGCTCGGCCGCAGACACGCCGGACGAGCGCAGCTCATACCCGACCGCGCCGCCGAACAGGTGGTCGTACGCGCGGCGCAGCGGGTTGTCCGCCGGCATCTGCGCAATATTGATGCCTGCCAGCCAGTTCGCTGCGCACAGGACGCCCAGCAGCACCACCAGCACGATCAGGGAGATGTTTTTCGCGGTGTTCTTCGCCGAGTGCTGCGCGCCCTTCATGACGGTCCCTCCTCGCGGTTCGGGGACAGGTCGGTCGGCAGCGTGATGGTGACGGTCGTGCCTTTGCCGTATTCGCTGGCGAGCGCGATCTTGCCCTCGTGCTGCTCGACGATCTCCTTGGCGATGGCAAGGCCGAGGCCTGTGCCGCCCGCGGCGCGGCTGCGCGCCTTGTCCACGCGGTAAAAGCGCTCAAACAGGCGCGGCACGTCCGCCGCCGGGATGCCGACGCCGTCGTCCTCGACCGTGATGCGCACGCGGTTCCCCGGCACCGCGCACGCGGACAGCCGGATATGCCCGCCCGAGGGCGTATACTTGACTGCGTTGGACAGGATGTTGACCACAACCTGCTCGATGCGCTCGCGGTCGCCCACGATCTGCGGCAGGCCGTCCGGCGTGTCGACCGCCAGCTCATGGCCGCTGTCCTCGGCGGTCAGCTTCATGGCGTTGGCCACGTTATGCAGCATATCTGCAAGGGAGAAGCGCGTCATGCGCAGCTCCATGCGGCCGTAGTCCAGCTTGGACAGGGTCAGAAGGTCGGTCACGATGCGCGCCATGCGCTCGGACTCGCTCGAAATAACGCCCAAAAACTGCTTTTCCGTGTCGAGGGGGATGTCGCCCGCCGCGTCCAGCAGGGTCTCGGTGTACGAGCGGATGTTGGTCAGCGGGGTGCGCAGCTCGTGCGACACGTTGGCGACGAATTCGCGCCGCGCGTCGTCCAGGCGGCGCTGCTCGGTGATATCGTGGATGACCGCGATCACGCCGCCCTCGCCGTCAAGCGCGCCGTAGGGCGCGAGCGTGATCGACAGCACGCGGCCAAAGCGCGTGGTTTCGCTCGTCAGGAAGGAGCGCATGGCGGTTTCGTCCGAGTTCGGCATATCCAGGTCGGCAAACATCTCGTCAAAGCCGAGGTTGTCCTCCATGCGCACGCCGAGCAGGCTTTCCGCCGCCGGGTTCATGTGGATGAGCCTGCCGTCGGTGGTGAAGGCGGCCACGCCGTCGGTCATGTGCAGGAACAGGGTGCTCAGCTTGTCGCGCTCGCCCTGCACCTCGCCGACCGTGCTTTTGAGCCGCCGCGCCATGTAGTTGAACGAGCGCGTCAGCTCGCCGATCTCGTCCGAGGACTGCACGCCGAGGTCCTGGTCAAAGTTGCCCTCCGCGACCGACTTTGCGCCCTCAGTGATGCGCTCGATCGGCGTGGTGATGGTCTTGGACAGCAGGAAGGACAGCAATATCGCTGCAAGCAGGCCGAACATCATCGCCTGCATGACGATCTGGAAAAAGCGCCACGACAGGTCGGAAATTTCCTGCTTGTCGTCCGCAATGTAAACGATATAGTCCACGTTGCCGTTTTCATCCATGTCGACCGGCACGGCAACGTCCATTATGCTGTCGGATACGGATGAGCGCGTGCCCACCCCGCCCGCCATTGCGGCAATGATGTTGCTCGTGCGCGTGACCGTGATATTCGGGTTGGAGCCGTCGAGGAAACGGCCCTGGCTGTCCAGGATATAGTAGTTGCGGTAGTCGTCGATACCCAGGCGGCTGCGGTGCGCGTCCAGGATGGTAAGCAGGCCGTCCGTCCCGTTTTCCGCCGCCGCTTCCTCCATGGACAGGATGGTGTCCCCGGTGAACACGCTCTGCATCTGCTCATAGAAGTTGTCCAGGTAAAAGGTATTGACGCTGTTGATCAGAAACGTGCCGACAACCGCCATGACCGAAATGATCATCAGCACCAGGATCAGCACCAGCTTCATGTGCAACGATCGGAACATGTAACACCTCCAAAAAGGCTTCGTTTGAAAACACGTTTTCAAACGAGAGGCTTTGCCGCGAAATACGCGGACAAAGCCAAAACGCGCTGTTTGCGCGCCGCAAGCGGCACACAATAGCGCTTTCCTGTATCAAAACCCACGTACATGCCGCGCGGCGCGCGGATTGATTCAGAAAACCGCCCTGCGATTTTCATGCCAAAGCCCGGCTTTGCCGGGTGTTGGCATACCCCGGCCCAGCGGCTCCGGGCCACATAATGATTTAGCCTGCAAACGGCTCTGCCGTTTGCGTAAAAAGGCAGGACATGTGCACTCTCATAAAAACTGCGCAAAGCGCAGAAATGAGGATAGCGGCCTACGGGCTGAAGCCCCCTATACTCGCGGCTATTCAGCCGCGTAGTAGTACCCCATCCCCCGCTTGGTCATGATATACCGTGGGCTTGCAGGCTGGTCCTCTACCTTTTCGCGCAGGCGGCGGATCGCAACGTCCACCGCGCGCAGGTCGCCGTAATACTCATACCCCCAGACCTGCTCCATCAGCTCCTCGCGCGAGAACACGCGCCCCGGGGAGGCGGACAGGAAGCACAGGATGTCGAACTCGCGCGCGGAAAGCTCGAGCGCGCGGCCGTTTTTGTAGACCATGCCGTTGTCGCGCGAGATGCGCAGGCCGCCGCCGGAGGGGATGACGGGCTTTGCGCGCTCCTCGCCGGACAGCGTGCGCCGCATATTCGCCTTGACGCGCGCCATCAGCTCGCGCATGGAAAAGGGCTTTGTGATATAGTCGTCCGCGCCGAGCTCCAGGCCGAGCACCTTGTCGGTCTCCTCCTCGCGGGCGGTCAGCATGATGATCGGGGTATCGTGCTTTTCACGGATATGGTTCAGCACCTCGAAGCCGTCCATTTTGGGCAGCATCACGTCCAGCAGGATCAGGTCGGGCGCTTCCTCCATCGCGCAGCGCAGGCCCTCCGCGCCGTCGTAAGCGACCAGCGTGTCGTAGCCCTCGCGCTGCAGGTTGAATACCAGAATATCCGCGATGGCTTTTTCATCCTCGACAACGAGGATCTTTTTCTTATCCATAGGTTCCTCCTTCTCAGAGGGGTGGGAAACGGTCAGAACAGGTTTTTCAGTTTGGCGCGGTACATGGCGGTCACGGTTTTCGCGTCGCGGATCTCGTCGCGCACGATCAGCTGCTCCACCTCGGCGATGGGCAGGCGCACGACCTCGACGAACTCGTCCTCGTCTGGCTGCATCTGGCCCTCGGTCAGGTCGAGCGCCGCGAACAGGTGCACGACCTCGGTCAGAAAGCCCGGCGAAGGGTATACGCACCCGAGCGGTATGATCCGCCCGGCCGTGCAGCCGGTTTCCTCGCGCAGCTCGCGCGCGCCGCAGTCCGCGATGCTCTCGCCCTCGCCGTGATCCAGCTTGCCCGCCGGAATCTCGAGGATCTCCTCGGCGTAGGGGTAGCGGAACTGCCGCACCAGGATGATGTTGCCGTCCCTGTCGATCGGCAGCACGCCCACGCCGCCGACGTGCTCGCACACCTCGCGCGGCGCGGTTTTGCCGTTCGGCAGCAGCGCCTGGTCGAGCCGCGCCTTCATGATTTTCCCTTCAAAGAAATATTCACAGGAAAGCTGTTTTTCCCGCATATCCATCTTTCAGTCCTCCTTTTACGGCATGCCGAAGCACCGCAGGATGTAAGCGGTCTCCGGCGGTACGGTGACCTGCAAGCCCTGGCTGTCCGCCTGGTCGAATTCCGCGTTTTCCAGCATATCCACCGCGTAGACCGCGTCCACACGGGCCGCCGCCGCATGGTGGCCGCGGTTGACCAGGATGTGCAGCCGCGCATGGTCGCTCATGCGTTCATAATGCAGCAGCGCGCCCTCGTTCTCGACAAAGCGCAGCTCGCCGCGCGCGAGCGTTTCGCTGTCCGCGCGCAGGGCGCATAGCCTGCGGTAAAACGCGAGCAGCTCGCGGTCCTCCGCGCCCCAAGGATAGGTGCGGCGGTTGAACGGGTCCTCAAAGCCCTGCCGGCCGGCCTCGTCCCCGTAATAGATGGTGGGGGAGCCGGGCATGGTGAACTGGATGACAGCCGCGAGCTTTAATTTGCGCCTCGCGGTCTCCAGCCGGTCCATGGGGAGCGTATAGTGTGCGCGGCTGTCGCGGTCCATCTTCCACTCCTCCCCGGTTACGCCGAGCAGGGTGAGCGCGCGCGCCGTGTCGTGCGTGCCGATCACGTTCATCAGGTTATAGAACACATCGCGTGGGTAATTCTCGCGGATGCATTCCATGGTCTCCGCGAAGTGCTCGGCCGTGCCGCCGGTCAGGAACGCGAGGATCGCGTCCCGCAGCGGATAGTTCATCACCGAGTCCAGCTCGCCGCCCTGGAAGTACTTGCGCCGCTCGGAGTACGAGATCTTGTTGGAGGCGTCCTCCCAGACCTCGCCGATGATGAGCGCGTCCGGCTTTTCGCGCTTGGCCGCGGCGTTCAGGCGCCGGATAAACTCGTCGGGCAGTTCGTCCGCCACGTCCAGCCGCCAGCCGGAAGCCCCCAGCCGCAGCCAGCGCCGCACGACGCTGTCCTCGTTTTCAAAAATGTAGTCCTGATAGGTCTCGTCCATCTCCCGCACCTGCGGCAGGGTGTAAATACCCCACCACGAGCCGTACTGGTCGGGCCACTGCTGGAAATCGTACCAGCGGTAATACGGCGACTCCCTGGACTGGTGCGCGCCGACGCTGTCGTACCGCCCGCGGCCGT
Organism: Candidatus Agathobaculum stercoravium; assembly: GCA_019113065.1. GTDB lineage: Bacteria > Bacillota > Clostridia > Oscillospirales > Butyricicoccaceae > Agathobaculum > Agathobaculum stercoravium. The sequence continues at coordinate 6,404 of DXIC01000108.1, read as the reverse complement.
TGAAATAGCGGCTGTCAAAGCCGGTATGGTTGAACACGCCGTCCAGCACCACGCGCATGCCGCGCGCCGCGGCTTCCCTGCACAGCGCGCGGAAATCCTCCTCGCAGCCGAACAGCGGGTCGATGCGCTTGTAATCGCCGGTGTCGTAGCGGTGGTTGGAATACGCCTGGAAGATCGGGTTGAAGTAGATCGTCGTGACGCGCAGGCTCTCCAGATAGTCCAGCTTCTGGATGACGCCGCGCAGCGTGCCCCCGAAAAAGTCGTTGTTCAGGATCTCGCCGTTTTCATCCGGCTGGTAGGCCGGGATGTCGTCCCAGTTTTCATGCAGCACGCGCGGGGCAATCCCCTCGCCCTCAGGCTGCACGGGCGCTTTCTCCCGGCAGAAGCGGTCGGGGAAGATGTTGTAGGTGATGCCCTCGCCGAACCAGCGCGGCGGCTGGTAGGCAGGGTCGTAGACGGTCAGCTGGTATTTATCGCCCAGCGTGTCGATGACCTCGCCGCGCCCGCCGTAGCCGCGCGCGCAGTAGCGCGGGCCGTCCGCAGTGTCGATGGTGAAATAGTACCAGTACAGGCCGGGATGGCCGGGCGTAAAGGCCACACTGTAACGGTCGCGCGCGCCGGCAAGGCCGTACCAGCGCATGGGGAAGGCCTGCGGCTCGCAGCCGTCCTCCTCGACCCAGAGCGTGATATGCTCTGTGCCGTGCTCGCGCTTCGGGTAGGTCGAGAAAATCACGGCCTGTCCCGCCGGGACCGCGCCATAGGGCGATTTGCAGGCAAGCTCCCGCGAATGGAATATGCAACTGGGAATGGATTTCAAAAAATTTCCCCCAAACTTCAAAACTCTTGTCCGCAATCCCACAGCCGCGCCGCGGCATGGTATCGCTTTTATAGTATAGCACAAACTCCCTGCAAGGTAAACAAAAAACGGCCCGCAAAGGCCGTTCCAGACGGTTTAAGGTGCGCTTTCACCGGTTTCCTGCTGCGCCAGCGCGTCCGCCATGCTGCGCCACAGCTTGTGCGTGGTATCGACGAGCGCCGCGCGCTCCTCCGCGGAAAGCCGCGCCAGCGCGTCCAGCTCAAACCGGCGCAGCGCGGTGCTGATTTCGCGCGCGAACGCGCTCCCCGCTTCGGTCAGGCAGACCACACGGCTGCGGCGGTCCTCCTCGGACACGCGGCGCACCGCCATGCCGCGCTTTTCCAGGCTGTCGATCACACTGGCGACCGTCTGCTTGGACAGATGCAGGCGGCGGCAGAGCTCGCTCTGCGCGGCCGGTTCCGCCTGCCCGTCCAGCAGGGTGAGGATATTGAGCATATTGAAGGTGATCCCATACCGCGCCGCCCATTTTTCATAAACCGCGTCCAGCCCGAGCCAGCTTTCGTAATACTGGTCGAGCACCTCGTCCATTGTGCGTGCCACCGGCATCCCTCCCTTTTGGATTATTTTAGCCGCGTGCGGCGCCGCCGTCAAGGGCAAATCCCCCGCCGTCCATTCTTTGACCGGACGGGATTGCCCGTTTGCGGTCAATCGCAGCGGCAGTGCGGCGTATATATGGAAGGAGCGGGCGCTGCCCGCTGAAGCCTGCGGCCCCGCGCCGCGCCGGAAGAAAGGAAGAACTGCCATGAACCTGCGTGTCCGTATCAAAAACCCGGTTTTCTGGGCCCAGATCGTGCTCGGCGCGGTTGCGACCGCGCTCGCTTATGCCGGCCTGACCGCCGCCGACCTGACCAGCTGGCCCGCCCTGTGGGGGGTGGTGAAAAACACCTTCACCAACCCCTACTGCCTGTTCCTCGTGGCCTCCAACGTGTGGGCTGCGCTCAACGATCCCACGACCAGCGGCCTGTCGGACAGCGACCGCGCGAAAACCTATGACAAACCGCTCGAAAAGTGACTCTGCACCCGGACGGAAGCGGCTGCAACGCAGCCGTTTCCTGTTTTATGCAAGGGCGGCAGCCTCCTCCCGCTTGACAATAGTCTGGTATCGGACTATACTGTTACTATCCTGCGATTCCGCACGAAAAGAAAGGGAGATACGCCGCAATGCAAATCAAGTTATCCGACCATTTTTCCTACGGCAAGCTGCTCCGGTTCACGCTGCCGTCCATCATCATGATGGTGATTTCCTCGATTTACAGCGTGGTGGACGGCCTGTTCGTATCCAACCTGGTCGGCGACCTTGCGCTCAGCTCGGTCAACATCGTGTTCCCGGTGGCGATGATCGTCGGCTCGTTCGGCTTCATGCTGGGTACAGGCGGCAGCGCCATTGTCGCGCGCACCATGGGCGAAGGCGACCAGGAGCAGGCCAACCGCTATTTCTCCATGATCATCCTGGCGGTCGTGCTGCTCGGCGCGGTGCTGAGCCTGTTCTGCGTGATCTATATGGCACCCATCGCGCGTTTTGCGGGCGCGAGCGACGCGCTGATCGACGACTGTATCGTCTATGGCCGCATCCTGCTCGCGGGCAGCGTACCGTTCATGCTGCAAACCTCGTTCCAGAGCTTTTTCGTCGTCGCAGAAAAGCCGCACATGGGCCTCATCCTCTCGATCGCGGCCGGCCTGACCAACATGGTGCTCGACTATGTGCTGATTGCGGTGTGCGGGCTGGGCGTTGCGGGCGCAGCGATTGCGACGGTGATCGGTTACTGCGTGGGCGGCGTGCTGCCGCTCCTGTATTTCCTGAACCCCAGACGCGACGGGATACGGCTGACCCGCACCCGGTTTTACGGGAAACAGCTGCTGCACGCCTGCACAAACGGCTCTTCCGAGCTGATGAGCAACATTTCCTCGTCGATTGTTGCGATCCTGTACAATATCCAGCTCATGCGCCTGATCGGCGAGCAGGGCGTTGCCGCGTATTCGGTCATGATGTATGTGGATTTCGTATTCGTGGCCGCGTTCCTCGGCTTTTCCATCGGCAGCGCGCCCATTGTCAGCTACCATTACGGCGCAGCGAACCACAGCGAACTGAAAAACGTGTTCCGCAAGAGCATCACGGTTATCCTCTGCACTTCGGCGGCAATGGTTGCGCTCAGCGAGCTGCTCAGCCGGCCGCTGGCGTCCGCCTTTGTCAGCTATGACCCCGCGCTGCTCGAAATGACCGTTTACGGCTTCCGGCTGTTCGCACTGTGCTACCTGTTCAACGGCATCAACATCTATGCGTCCTCGTTCTTCACCGCGCTGTGCAACGGGGCGCTGTCCGCGCTGATCTCGTTCCTGCGCTCGCTGCTGCTGCGCGGCGGCATGGTGCTGTTCATGCCCCTCCTGTTCGGGCTGGACGGCATCTGGACCGCGGTCATCGCTGCGGAGGGCCTGGCGGTGATCGTATCCGCAGGGCTGCTGTATGCCATGCGGGGCCGGTATCATTACCTGTAAGCCGCTTTCCATGCAAACAAAAAAGAGAGGCGTAACGCCTCTCTTTTTTAATGTTTAATGCGCTTTTGCGGTTTTTCCCGAAATCGTCCGCGCGATGTAGGGCTGTACTTCCTGCACCGGAATGCCGAGCGCAACGGCCAGTTCGCCGTGCAGCAGGTCCTCCGCCCGCTTGCGGTAGCGCTGGTCGATCTGGCTGACCCGCCGGCTGCCGCGGCGGGATTTCGCATGGACCGTCTTGATCAGCTGCACCAGCTCACGGCAGTCGTGGCTTTTGAGCACGGTCTGGTAGTGCTCGGTGGACATGCGCAGGCTGTGTGAAGTAAAGTCGTCCACCTCGATCGAGGGGATGGCTTCGATCAGCCGCTCAGCCTGTGTGCGCGTGATGACCGGGCGCGTATATACCGGGGAATCGACCGGGAGATAGATGGTTTCCGTGCCGGCGACCGGGGTGAGCGTATAGTACAGCTTATCCCCCTCCCCCTCAAAGGGCGACTTGCCGACCGCTTCCACCTTGCAAACGCCACAGGTCCCGTAAACGATGAACTCCCCCGCCTGATACATGATATGCCTCCTCATAAAAATACGACCAAACGCAGGCGCGGGCAGCGCCCTGCGCTGCCGCGTACTGTTTCTCTTTATCATTATTATAGCACGTTTTGCGGGGGAATGTAAGTAAAATTTATTTTTTTCTGCACAAATCCAGTTTTTTCTGCGGCCTCGTGGAACAGGCAGAAATGCATATGGTCCTTGATTTCGCCGTTGTAGAGCAGCTCCGCGCGGTGCAGCGTGCCCTCATACCGGAAGCCGCATTTTTCCAGCACGCGGCGGGACGCAGGGTTGTCCGGATAGCAGGTTGCAGAAATCAGGTCCAGCCCCATCTGTGCAAACCCGAAACGGATGACCGCGCGCACCGCCTCGGTCATATAGCCCTGCCCCCAGTAGTCCACGCCGAGCGCATAGCCCAGCGAGCGCGCCGAACCATACTGCCGCGCGCTGTCCGTAATCAGCCCGACCGAACCCATCAGACGCCCGTCCGCCTTGCGCTCGACCGCCCACACGCTCGGCTGGTTCAGGAACACCAGATGCAGGATATCGTCCGATTCCTGCAAACTCTCGTGCGGCTTCCAGCCCGCGTTCCGGCCGACCGGCTCGTCCCTCGAATATTCGTACAGCGCCTGTACATCGTCCTCGCGGAAAGGCCGCAGGGTCAGGCGTTTTGTTGCCAGGATCACAAAGCACCCCTCTCAGTCTTCGTCGGTGTCCAGATGGTCGAGCGCGTACCGGCAGCACTGCGTCACCAGCTGGTTGAGCGAAACATCCTTCTGCTGGGCAAGCGCCTCCAGCTCCTGCACCAGCTCGCGCGGCATGCGGAAGGTTTTGTTCACATACTCGGGCTTTTTGACTTGAAACATTTTTTCACCGCCTCACATGAATATTATAAGTGTGATTTTGCGATGAATATACGCGCGCATTTTACGTTATTATTTATCTTGTAATTTATCTTGTAAATATTATTGCATAGTGCTATAATGGGGGCAAAGGGGGTGGCCGGATGCATCGGGGCATGCGCGGGAAACCGCGCGCCGTACTGAAAGCAGCCGCAGCGGTGCTGGCGGGCGCACAAGGACACCTGGGCGGGCACGGGCAGCCTGCCGGGCGGCGGGGAGGTCGCCTACTCGGTGACCGTCCGGCCGGAAGGGTAAAAGGACAAAGGCTTCGGCTGATTTCAGCCGAAGCCTTTTCTTACATTTGAAAATGCTTTGCACAGCGCCGCAGGCACGCCTTTTAATCGAGATGCATCACCTGGTCGCGCGCCGGGCCGACGCCCAGCATGGTGATCGGGCAGCCCATGATGCGCTCGAGCTCCTTGATATAGCTCTGCACGGTCTGCGGCAGCTCGTCGAACGAGCGGCAGCCCGTGATATCCTCGTCAAAGCCGTCGAACTCCTCGTAGACCGGCTCGCAGCCGACCAGATCCATGAAGTTCGCCGGGAACTCGGTGACGGTCTCGCCGTTTTTCAGCTTATACGCCACGCAGACCTTGAGCCTCGGCAGGCCGCGCAGCGGGTCGATCTTGTTGATGACCGCCTCGGTCAGGCCGTTGACGCGCACCGCATAGCGCGCGATGACCGCGTCGAACCAGCCCGTGCGGCGCGGGCGGCCGGTGACCGTGCCGAATTCGCCGCCGGCGTTCCGGATGTAGTCGCCGGTCTCGTCGAACAGCTCGGTCGGGAACGGGCCTTCGCCCACGCGGGTGGTGTAGGACTTGAAAATGCCCATGATGTCCGTGATCGCGGTCGGGCCGACGCCCGAGCCGATGCAGCAGCCGCCCGCCACCGGATGGGACGAGGTGACGAACGGATAGGTGCCCATGTCGAGGTCGAGCAGCGTACCCTGCGCGCCCTCGAACAGCACTTCCTTGCCCGCCTTGACCGCTTCCCAGGTCATGACCGTGGTGTCGCGCACCAGCGGGCGCAGACGGTCGGCGTATACGCGGTACTCCGCGATGACCGCGTCCGCGTCGATCGGCTCGCCGCCGTAAACGCCGGTGATCACGCGGTTTTTGCGTTCGCAGGTCTCGCGGATGACGGTTTCAAAGCGCTCTGCGTCCACAAAATCGTGCATGCGGATGCCGCTGCGCTCGGATTTATCCATGTAGGTCGGGCCGATGCCCTTTTTGGTCGTGCCGATCGCGGTGCCTTCCCTGGCCTTCTCCGCCTCGCTCAGCGCGTCCAGCTCGAGGTGCCAGGGCAGGATGCAGTGGCAGCGCGCATCGATGAACAGCTTGTCGGTCGATACGCCCTTTTCGTGCAGGCCGTCGATCTCGCCCAAAACCGCCTTGGGGTTGACGACCACGCCCGGCCCGATGATGTTGACGCAGTCCGGGTACAGGATGCCGGACGGGATGAGCTGCAATTTATACTTCTCGCCGTTTACCACAACCGTATGGCCGGCGTTGTTGCCGCCCTGGCTGCGCACGACCAGATCCGCCTTGCCTGCGAAAATATCAATGAACTTGCCCTTGCCCTCGTCG
>DXIC01000107.1 GCA_019113065.1 Candidatus Agathobaculum stercoravium | reverse complement strand
GCACCGCTTTTGGCGGTTACACAGAATTTGGGATTGTCCCCATTGTGCTTATATTTCCTCTTTCTTAACTTAGGCATGACCTTTTTCTATTTCTACTTTACATTAGCACTTTAGTTTGGTCAAGTGGGTTTATCGTGTAGTTGCATAGAAAAAGCCGTATCACCTCAAAATCGTGTATGCACCAGCAAATATGATGTAATCGTGTATATAGTGTGGAGAGCAATGCACCACGGTGATTTTTAATCATCGCTGACGTCTTGACACAACTAAGACCGCTGATTCGTAAGGATTGGCGGTCTTTTTGTTCTGAAAATTTGCAAGAACAGTTTAAAGGGCGGAAATAAATGTTTCCGCCCTTTCTCTTACCGCTGCCGGTTTACTCCGCAGTCACGCTGCGCAGATGCATGACGTTTCCAGTCAGCGACTGCAATTCGTGGCCAAGCAGATTGAATACTTCAGCCGGTACCCAGCTGACGCCGTCTACTTCATAGGAAGCTGCGCCAAGGGACAGCCCTTCCCGCGCATCCCCGTAGCTGTACCTGTCCTCGCCCAGCGGGATTGTCATGGACGCGCCATCGTCCCGCGTCAGCTGAACGCTTTCCTCCGCGCCGTTCCAGGTGACCGTATAGCCAAGCGCTTCCGCTACCTTGCGTACCGGCACCATCGCCACACCGTTCTCTACGCGGCCTTCCGCAATCGCAATGTCGCCGCCCGAGATAATGGTAAACGAACGGTCATCGGTCGGCAGCAGCACAGCTTTCTCTGGTGCCGTCTGCCCGGGATAACTGGTCAGCACAATATCATACCACACGACCAGACGGCCGCCTACATAGATATTTGCATTGGCCGACGCGTCGCCGTACAGGGTGGTGACCGGCGTGTCGCGCTGTGTATGCACGATCAAGCTGCCGTTGTCCGTCAGGAAAGACACACTGCCGTCCGCCGCATCGCGCGTAACAGCCTCTGCATCCACCAGATGCGGTGTCGTGCCCTCGCCGGGATGGATCACAACCAGCTCGGCGTCGGTCTGCGCCGGTTCGCTCAGCGCAACAGTCGCGCCATAGGTCACCAGAATGGTATCGCCCTCCTGAAGCAGCGCATCCGGGGACGCGACATCGGTCATCCGGCGGAGGGTCCCGTCCGCTGCATCCGCGAGGAACGTGCTTTCCTTGAGCCGCAGCGTCAGCGCATCATAGGTGTCGGTCTGCACCGTGATCGCCGGCACAAGCGTGATGTCGCCTTCATGCAGCGAGGTCTGTACATCCGTAATGACCGCCTGCTCCTCAACACGGTAAGGGGTGGTTTCGCCCGGTTCCAACGGTTCCTCTGCCGCAAATGCGCAGGGTGTCATCCCCAACATCGCCGCTGCGAGCAATAGCGCAATCTTCCGTTTCATATCGATCCCTCCTAAATATATCAGGCATGCGGCGCACCGTTTTGCATTCCTCGTCCCGGGAAAGCGCCGCTTTGCATGATTGTACCATATTAGACGCGTTGCCGCACCCGTGGGTTCCATTCTTTTCCTTCGCAGATTCCATAAAAAAACTGCGCATTCTTAAACAGAATGCACAGTTTTCCGATGTGTTTTCTTTTACGAAGGCCGTTCCTTCTTCTTGCGCAGGATCGCGTATTCATCCACCGGGAACGGGAAGGTGAAATGCACGCGCATCTGCGGCACGTTGAACAGCTCGAGCACTTCCCCATCATCGTTTACCGCGCCCTGCGCCCGGAATACATGCGGCGCCTTGCCTGGCTGGAGCAGTTCCAGCTCTTCCCCGTCAAAAAAGCGGTTTTTGAGCGCAAACACTGCATGCCCATCCGCATCACAGGACACCGGCATGCCGACGACCTCGTATTCACGGATATACTGGCTGTCGCCGTAGTGCTGGCCGTTCTCCTCACTGCCGAAATAGAAGCCCGTGTAGTACTCGCGGTGGCTGACCTTGTCCACCTCGTCCCGGCAGAACTGCGGCATTGTGTAGTGCGCCGGGTCAGCCTGGTAAGCGTCGATCGCCGCGCGGTAGGCTCCCGTCACACAGGCCGCATAATAGGCGGTCTTGTTGCGCCCCTCGATCTTGAACGAGTCCACACCCGCGCGCACCAGCTCCGGGATGTGCTCGATCATGCACATATCCTTGGAGTTGTACAGATAGGTGCCGCGCGCGTCCTCCTCGACCGGGAAGTACTCGCCCGGACGTTTTTCCTCCATCAGCGTATAGTTCCAGCGGCAGGGCTGTGCGCATGCGCCGTGGTTTGCGTCGCGCCCGGTCATGTACTGCGAGATCAGGCAGCGGCCCGAGTACGAAATGCACATCGCACCGTGCACAAAGGCTTCAATCTCGAGCGTTTTCGGTGTTTTCGCGCGGATCTCCGCGATCTCTTCGAGCGACAGCTCGCGTGCGAGCACAATGCGCTCCGCGCCGAGATCCGCCCAGAAATTCGCGGCTTCATCGTTGAGGATGCTGGTCTGTGTCGAGATATGCAGCGGCACCTTTGGCGCATATTTCTGCGCCAGCCGGATCACGCCCACATCCGCCACAATCAGCGCATCCGCGCCGACGTCCTGCAACAGCTCAAGATACGCCGGGAGTGCGGGCAGGTCGCGGCACGAGGGCATGATGTTGACCGTGATATAGCACCTAACGCCGCGCGCATGGGCATAGGCGATGCCCTCCCGGAGCGCCTCGTCGTCAAAGTTGGCGGCAGCGGCCCGCATACCGAACCGCTGTCCCGCCAGATATACCGCGTCCGCGCCATAGGCAATGGCGAAACGCATTTTTTCCAAATCGCCCGCAGGGGCGAGCAGTTCCGGATGTTTATTCACCGCTGCCCTCCGCACTGGCTGCTGCCGCCTGCGCCTCTGCCTGCGCCTGGTTGGAGGCGGCGATATTCGCCTGATGCTCGTCGTAGCTGCTGGCAAACAGGTGCGAACCGTCCGGCATTGCCACATAATAGTAGTAGTCATGCTGCTCCGGATAAGCCGCTGCATAAAGCGACGCATAGCCCGGGTTGCAGATCGGTCCGGGCGGCAGGCCTTCCTGCGTATACAGGTTATAGGGGGTTTCGGTGGCGAGGTCTTCCTCGCTCAGCGTGCCGCCGGTGCGGCCAAGGCCGTAGAGGACGGAAGCATCCACTTGCAGATACGGGAACTCGCCCGGATTGTTCAAACGGTTATAGATAACGCCCGCAATCCGTGCGCGCTCGTCGTCCCGCTGCGCTTCGCGCTCGATCAGCGAGGCAATCGTCACGATGTCGTGCATTGTCCGGCCCTGCGCTTCCGCACCTGCCTGGATCTCCTCGTCGTATTTATCGTCGAAGTTGTTGAGCATGGTATTGATCGTGTTGACCACGCTTGCGTTGCCCTTGTAGATCTCGTAGGTGTCCGGGAACAGGTAGCCCTCCAGCCAGCCTTCCTCCGCCGGCAGCTCGCTTTGCAGGAAGTCGTGCTTGAAAGAATACTCATTCAGCGCCTTATCCAGCGCATCCTCCGTGCATACATGCTCGTCGAGCAGCGTCTGCTTGATCTGCGCAATCGAGTAGCCCTCCGGGATGGTAATATTCATCGTCTCGGTGCTCGAAGTATTGGCCAGCGTGTCAATGATCTGGCCGTAGTCCATGCTGGGGTTGAGCTGATAGCTGCCTGCCAGCACGCCCTGGTTATCCCCCTTGACGCGCACATACAGCTTGAAAACAGAGCCGTAGCTGATCACGCCCTCGTCGTCCAGCCGGTCCGCCATCGAGAGCACATCCGTATTCTCCGACACCGTGATCTCCTTGACCGCGTTGTCCTTTACAAAGGCGAATACGTCGTTGGCGATAAAAATTGCCGCCAGCGACAGCACGATCGAGATACCCAGCACCGCAATGACATATACCACCGTACCCGCGCAGCCGCTGTTCTTGCGGCGCCTGCTGCGCCGGCGGCGCTGCGTCGGCTGGGGGGTGCGCTGCGTCTCCTGATTGACGTTGTTATCCATATTGTCCATGATTCCACCTCTTATATTTTGGTTTCCGGTTATCCAATCCAGTCCAATACCAGCTTTGCCGCGAAAGCCAGCACAAACGCCGCCACGCCGGGATTGCGCACCAGCAGCCAAAGGTCATACAGGCCCGCGCTTTTTTCAAAATGCGGGATTGCGCCTTTGACCAGCATGCTTTCCAGCGCCCGCAGCGACAGGTACAGGAACAGCAGCAGCGCCAGCCCATTGATCGCCGCAAAATAGTTCCAGATGCCGAATGCAGCATAGGTATCTGTGATCCAAAGGACGAACATATAGTACAGGTTGTTGACCGCGTGCGCCAGCACAGCCGGCCACACGCTGCCGAATACGTAAGTCAGATACGCATAGGCGATGCCCGCGAGCAGCGGGCCTGCAAAATTCATCAGGCTGCCGTGCAGCATCGCAAACGCAAGGCCGCTGAACAGCAGGCACGCCGACGTGCCCACACAGCCTTCATGCACGGTCAGCAGCGCACCGCGCAGGTAAAACTCCTCCACCACAGCGGACAGGCCTACGATGACCGCCAGCCGCGCGAGGAACCCGATCCCGGTCTGCGGCGCATCCAACGCAGTGGCCGAAAGGTCGGCGCCCGCCAGGCCCGCCAGCTGATAGATCAGCAGGTTGAGGAACAGCGACAGCACCGCAACCGTAAGGCCGATTTTGACGGTCAGCCCGATGGCGCCCTTGGGCAGCTTGCGCGGCTTGAGATACCGCCGCAGCGCTTTCTGATCCCGCATGGAGTATACCACCAGCGCAAACGGCAGGGCAAACGAAATAAATTCCGCGAGCGCAAGCAGCGGCGCACCGCCGCCGAAATGTCCCGCAAGCTTGCCCGTGCCTGTCAGCAGGCAGAAACACAGGAAAAGCGAAAGGCCGGGCAGCAGCGAGATTTTATTGTTCTTCATCCGTGCGCAGCACCCGCCTTTCCGTGATAACCCATTGACAGCGCCGGTCGAACGGCTCATGCGGCAGCCTGTCCAGCAGCCGCGCTTCGGCGCAGAGCGCCATACAGGCCGCATCCGTCCGACAGAGGAAACGGTCGTAATACCCGCCGCCATAGCCCAGACGGTAGCCCTGCCGGTCGCACGCAAGCGCAGGGGCGATCACAAGATCGATCTGCGCGGGCGCCACCTCTGCCGCAGTATCCTCCGGCTCCAAAATGCCGTAAGCGCCTGCATGCAGCTCATCGAACGCGCAGATGCGCCGCGCGCTCATTTCGCCCCGCGCGCCGCACAACGGCACGCATACCATTTTACCCGCTGCCAGCGCATGCCGCAGGATCGCATGCGTATCGATCTCCTGCGGCGTGGAGACATAGCAGAAAATACATGCCGCCCGCCGGTACAGCGCGCTTGCAAGCACCTGTCCGGTGATCTGACGGCCGGTTTCGCGCTTTTGTTCCAAGCTTTGCGCAGCGCGCATATCGAGCATCCGGCGGCGCAAGCGCTGCTTATCTTCTGACATTGTGGACGACTTCGGCTGCAATTTTACGCGCCTTTTCCTCGCCGCACAGCGCGGAAACCAGCGCGCAGCCGAAATCAAGCGCGCCGCCTACGCCGCAGGCGGTGATGATGCGGCCATCCACCACGCAGGTGCGCTCGAGCGGGATCGCGCCCGCCATGCCGCTTTCCATGCCCGGATAGCAGGTTGCCTTACGTCCCTTGAGCAGCCCCATGCCGCCCAGGATGACCGAAGGCGCAGCACAGATCGCTGCGACATACTTGCCCTCGTCATAGCACTTGCGGACCGCGTCGGTCACGCGGGCGTCCGCGTACAGGTTGGTCGTGCCCGGCATGCCGCCCGGCAGGACGACCATGTCCGCTTTGTCCCAGTCCGCTTCGTCCATCGGCAGGTCGGTCTGGATGCCGATGCCGTGCGAACCGCGCACAAGGCCGCCGGTCACGCCGACCAGCTTGGCTTCCACGCCCGCGCGACGCAGCAGGTCGAGCGGGGTCAGCGCCTCTACCTCTTCAAAGCCTTCTGCCAGCAATACATATACCATAGTTGTCACACCTTTCAGTTGAACATCAGATTCATATATCCAAAGGGCGCATCCTGCCCTTTTTCATGCCATTTGATGCAGCCGAGCGCCGCCCCCTGCCCCGCGGTCACCACAGCAAGCCTGTCCCGGCCGAGCACGGACAGCAGCCCCTGCGCCTGCGCGGGCGTCATGCCGAGCGCTTCCTGGGCGTTGTCCTCCCAGCAGAAGGCACAGGCTGACAGCTTTTCGCCGTCGAACCAGCCGTATACGCCTTTTGCAAGCGCGTCGAACATGGCAATCTGCGCCTGCCAGTACGCTGCATCGCGCGCGATGCGGCACGGCGCGGTATGCGCTTCGTACAGCGCCGCCAGCTGCGGTATGTCGTCCCGCGTCAGCCGCCGCGGCAGGATGCCGTCCCCCTCCCGGGTGATCTCCTGCTTTTCGACAAAGAAGAACGGCTCATAGCCGAACGGTTTGTAAAAATCAAACAGCCACGGCTCCGCCGGGATCAGCGCAGAGGCCACGCGCCCCGCCGCACGGTCGAGCGCAAACGAATGCTCGAGCAGCCGCGCCATGTGCCCTTTGCGGCGGTGCGCCGGGTCGGTGCACGCGCCGTAAATATAGGTCAGTTCACGCGCCCCGCCCGCCAGCGTCAGGCGGTACGGCAGCATCTGCACCATCGCACATAATTCGCCGCCCTCCACGGAAAGCAGCGTTTTTGTTATATCAAAATGATGCGCAAAAAAGTAGTCGTTAAAGCCGCCCTCATCCGGGAAGCACACTTCCCACAACCGGCGGATGTCCGCCGCGTCCTGCGGCCCGGCAAACCGGATCATGCGTTCTGCCCCTTGGGCACGGCGGCGTATTTTACACCGCGCATGGCCGGATAATAGGACTTTTTCGCCTTGCGCAGACCCTCGAGGCCAAGGTCCTCTTCCCGGTTGACGTATTCCACATTGTCACAGTTGCGCAGCACGAACTGCTGGTTGATCATCTGATATGCGCCGGCAATGGTGTGGTCAGCCTTTTCGATCTGCACCACATACATATCGTCCGTGGCCTTGCAGCCGAAGGTAAAGGCGATGACCTCGCCGTCCAGCCGGAGCAGGCCGCCGCGCAGGTTCAGCCGGTCGAAATTGTGCAGTGCCTGCACGATCGCACAGGTCTCGCCCTCAAAATCGCGGTTGTGCGCGCAGCCGTTCTGGTTGCACCAGCGGATATGGTAGCCGAACGCGTCCTTGATGTTGTCCTTTGTCATATCCTCGTAGCTCCAGCGGCCGTCGTAAGCCGCCTTGAAGCGGTTGACCAGATTGCGCTTGCTTTGCAGCTTTTTGCCGGACAGCGTGCGCAGCTTTTCCGCCAGATAGATGTAGTCGTCGCCGTCCTCGCTGTCGTGGATAAAGTCGAATTTGCCCGGCCGCGCGGCCTCGATGCGTTCGATCATCGGCTCTGCGACCGACACCAGCGTCAGCGGGATGCCGCGCTCGGCTGCATCCTGCTCGAGCGCATCCAGCGCAGCGCCGAGGTCGCCCTCGCCGAGCGGTGCAAGATAGCAGTCCTGCCCGCCGTCCAGCGGCGACATCTTGACCAGCATAAATCCGTCCAGAAAGCAGATCTGGGTATTATAGTGGCTGCGCCACATATACAGGTCGACAAAGCAGTGCTCACACAGGTGGTAATTGTAATGCGAAGCGCAGGCTTCCACAGCCTGCTTGTCCTCCATGGAGATTTCGCGAAATGCTAACATAATAGAATCCTTTTCCTCATTCCCGGGCTGCCTTGCGCAGTCCCTCGTAGTGCGCGCGCACCTCGGCGGCCTTGCCGCAGGACATCTTGCCCTCCGTGCACGCGCCGTCCACGCACGCCGGGCCGCTGTGCCCGAACAGCGTCGGTGCAACGGCATAGACCAGTTTATACATTTCCTCCGCCAGCGCACGGATCTCCCACTGCGCGCGGTTGCAGCACCGCAGGCGGAAGAAATTGCGCAGGCTGCGCGCGTTCGCCGTCATAACGATGCGCGTTGTGCAGGCGTTGGGCAGCACATAGCGCGCGTCCTCGATCGCGTGCTTTTCCGCCTTGCTGCGCGCCTGCTTTTCCGGCACGCCCTGCTCGAGCAGCTCTTTAAGGTAACCCTCCATCAGCGCGGCGGTCAGCGCCTCATAGGTGCGCTGGTCATCCTCCATCGCACGGATAAATTGTTCCCGCGCCGCGGGGATTTTATCGATCTCGGGCGGCACGACATACTCAAACCCATGCTCCCTCACATACCGCTGCGACTGCACGGAGAAAGACGCCATGCGGTGGCGCGTGATCTGCGCGAGCAGTGAGCGGGACACGCCCTCGATCGCAAAGGTGAACGAGACGTGCTCGATCGGGCTTTCATGCCCGATCTCGGACAGCATGTTGACAAAATTTGCGGTTTTTTCCTCGGTCAGCCCATCGAGGACACTGTCCACGTCGGTCGAGGAATAGCAGTTCTTGGCAGCCGCCGCGACCAGCTTTTCCGGGTCGGGCGTATACGCCAGCAGCTTTACTTTCATGATTGGCTCTTCCCCTTTCTGCCGAACAGCCGTTCCCCAATCACGATCAGCAGGAACTTCGGCAGCTTCATCATGCGCCCGATGCGGCTGGGCTGCTTGAGCAGGCGGTAGAACCACTCCAGCCCGAGCTTGATGAAAATGTCCGGCGCGCGCTTGGAAACGCCCGCGAATACATCCAGCGAGCCGCCAAGGCCGCAGAACAGGGTCGCATGGATCTCGTCCATGTTTTCGGCAATGAATTTTTCCTGTTTGGGCGCGCCCAGGCACACAAACACCACATCCGCGCCGCCGCAGCTGTTGATCGCGTCAACAGCCTGCTGCGCATCGGTAAAGTAGCCGTCATGCGTGCCGGCGATCACCAAACCGGGGTATTTGGCGCACAGCTTGGCACCCGCCTGCTCGGCCACGCCGGGCTTCGCCCCCAGCAGATACAGGCGCATGTTCTCCTTTGCCATTGCGGCGACCAGATGCTCGGCGAATTCGACGCCGGCGACCTTGCCGTACAGCTCCTCGCCCAGGATCTTTGCCGCGTAAATGATGCCGATTCCGTCCGGCAGCACCAGCGTGGCGCGGTTGACAATGCCCATATATTCGCTGTCCCGGCAGCACAGATCAACGATCTCCGGGTTCGGCGTGACCACATAGCCTTTCTGCCGCGCGCGGATGCGGCTCATTGCAAGCTCGACAGCCTGCTGCATGGTAACGGCATGGAAATGCACGCCCAGAATAGAAGCGGTTTTCATCCTCTTATCTCCTATGATCCCACAGTATCATCGAACGCTAAGCATTCAAAATCTATTTTATTATAGCGCAGTTGTCCCAAAATCTCAAGCCTGCGTGGTATAAATCTGGTTTATTCGGAAATTTGATGTAAAAAGCCAGGCAAAGCGCCTGACTTTTGGTATTTTTCATTCCTTTTTGTCCTCGTCCTTTTTATCGGGGCAGCCGCCGCGCCCCCGGTGGGAGAGCACCTCGTTGAGATAAACGGCAAGGCCGGTGCACAGGATCCCCTGCACCAGCCCTTCAAACAGGGCTGCGGCCCAGTTGGCATAGTCGCCATACCGGGAAACCGCCGAAAGGCACGCCAGCGCAATGCCGCAGACGGTCAGCGCGAGCGGGATAAACTGGTTTGGGAACTTTTTTACCGCCTTGAGCACACGCCCAAGGCAGTAAAGGACAGCCGCAAGAACCGCATAGTCCGCCTGGATATATTGCGTGATTTGTTCCATGTGCATTCACCTCCGCTTCATTTTATGCGGAGGCGCAGCTGCAAGATAAAAGCCGCAGGCTGCTCTCAGGGAACAGCCTGCGGCTTAAAACCGGCAGGATTGTTTTTTTACATCTGTGCGCGGATCAGCTCGCCCATCTCGCTCGTGGAGAGCACCTTCTCGCCCTTCGCGGCGATGTCTGCGGTGCGATGGCCGGCATCGAGCACAGCTTCGACCGCGTTCTCGATCGCGTCCGCCTCTTCCTTCAAGCCGAAGGAGTAGCGCAGCATCATCGCGCAGGACAGGATGGTCGCAATCGGGTTGGCGATGCCCTTGCCCGCGATGTCGGGCGCGGAGCCGTGGATCGGCTCGTACATGCCCTTGCCCGTCTCGTTCATCGAGGCGGAGGGAAGCATGCCGATCGAGCCGGTGATCATGGATGCCTCGTCCGACAGGATGTCGCCGAACAGATTGCCGGTCACGATCACGTCGAACTGGCCCGGGTTGCGCACCAGCTGCATCGCGCAGTTGTCGACATACATATCCGAATACTCGACCTCGGGGTATTCGTCCTTGATGCGGTGCATGGTCTCGCGCCAGACGCGGCTGGTCTCGAGCACGTTCGCCTTATCGACCGAGCAAACCTTCTTATTCCGCTTCATCGCCATCTCAAACGCGCGGCGGCCGATGCGCTCGACCTCGTAGACCGAGTAGTTCATATCGTCCGCGCCGACCTCGCCCCAGCCCTTGTCGCTCTCGCGGCGGTAATGCTTGCCGAAGTACACGTCGCCGGTCAGCTCGCGGCAGACCAGGATGTCAAAACCGTTCCCGATGATCTCGGGCTTGATCGGGCACGCATCGGACAGCGCCTTGTGCATCTGCGCCGGGCGCAGGTTGACAAACAGCCCGAGCGCCGCGCGCAGGCCGAGCAGCG
The DNA here is from genome assembly GCA_019113065.1 of Candidatus Agathobaculum stercoravium. Taxonomy (GTDB): domain Bacteria; phylum Bacillota; class Clostridia; order Oscillospirales; family Butyricicoccaceae; genus Agathobaculum; species Agathobaculum stercoravium. Next base: position 1,408 of record DXIC01000107.1, on the reverse strand, counting down.
CCTTTTCCGGGCGTTTTTCGCTCGGGACATCATCCCACTTGGGGCCGCCGACCGCGCCGAGCAGCACGGAATCCGCGTTTTTGCAGATCTCGATGGTCTCGTCCGTCAGCGGGACGCCGTTTGCGTCGATCGAGCACCCGCCCGCGAGCACCTCCTGATAGCGGAAGGTGTGGCCGAACTTCTCACCGACTTTGTCCAGCACCTTCATGGCCTCGGTTACGATTTCCGGGCCGATGCCGTCGCCCTTGACGACTGCAATATTGTATTCCATCGGGCTTACTCCCCTCTTTCCTTGAGCGACTTCAAAAGGCCGCCCGCCTGGATGATGCTCTGGATGAACGGCGGGAACGCCGCCGCCTGATAGCTTTCGCCCTTGGTCTCGTTGGTGATCACACCGGTGTCAAAGTTGACCGAAACCATGTCGCCGTCTTCAATGCCGTTCGCCGCGGCCTCACATTCGAGGATCGGCAGGCCGATGTTGATGGCGTTGCGGTAGAAGATACGCGCAAACGAGGATGCGATGACGCAGGAAACGCCGTTTTCCCTCAGCACCAGCGGCGCGTGCTCGCGCGACGAGCCGCAGCCAAAGTTGCGCGTTGCCACGACGATATCGCCCGGCTGCATCTTTTTGACGAATTCCGCGTCGATATCCTCCATTGCGTGGGTCGCCAGCTCCTTGGGGTCTGCGATGTTCAGATAGCGCGCGGGGATGATGATGTCGGTATCGACGTTGTCCCCGTATTTGAAAACTCTGCCTTTTGCATTCATTGTGCGGTTTCCTCCCTTACTTCAGGTCGTCCGGCGCGCAGATGTAGCCTGCAACAGCGCTTGCCGCCGCCACGGCCGGGCTTGCCAGATAAATTTCCGAGGTAATATGGCCCATGCGGCCGACGAAATTTCGGTTCGTGGTCGAAACCGACTTCTCGCCGTGCGCCAGGATGCCCATATGGCCGCCCAGGCACGGGCCGCAGGTCGGGGTGGAAACGATCGCGCCCGCCTGGATGAAAATCTTGGTCAGACCCTCCTCGATGCACTGGAGATAAACCTCCTGCGTCGCGGGGATAATGATGGTGCGCACGTTGGGGTTTACCTTTTTGCCCTTGAGGATCTCCGCTGCGACACGCATATCGTCGATGCGGCCGTTGGTGCACGAGCCGATGACCGACTGCTGGATCTCGATATGCCCCAGCTCGTCGATGGGTTTGGTGTTCTCCGGCAGGTGCGGGCAGGCGACCGTCGGCTTCAGTGCAGACAGGTCGATCTCGATCTCCTGCTCGTATTCCGCATCCGCGTCGGCTTCAAATACCGTGACCGCGCGGTTGACGCGCCCCTTGATGTAATCCATGGTCTTGTCGTCGACCGGGAAAATGCCGTTCTTCGCGCCCGCCTCGATCGCCATGTTGCAGAT
>DXIC01000106.1 GCA_019113065.1 Candidatus Agathobaculum stercoravium | reverse complement strand
CTGGCTGTCCGGCTTTCCTGTCCAAATTTATTGTAATAGGAGTGCTTCCAGAATGCTCAAGATCACAGCCGGCGTAGAGGGGATGCGGTGCGGCATGTGCGAGGCGCATGTCAACGACGCCGTGCGCAAGGCGTTCCCGGTGAAAAAAGTGGCCTCGTCGCACACGAAAAACCAGACCATCATCCTGTCCGAGCAGCCAATTGACGAACAGGCGCTGCGCGATGCCATCGGCGTGACCGGATACAGGGTGACCTCGTTTACCAGCGCGCCTTATGAGAAGAAAGGCCTGTTCGGTGCATTCCATAAGTAGCCGCAGCATGCATCTTCCACCTTTTCCTTCTTCTGCACAAGGCTGCCGCCCGTGAAACAGGCGGCGGCCTTGTGCTGTTTGCGCGCCGCACCCTTGCCAGATGCGGCGTGTTGTAGTAGTATAAGGGAAAGCACACGCCTGTGTGCCGCAATAAAAGGAACCGGCTGCCGGCGCGAAGCCCGCTTCCTGCCGCCGGGACGAAATGGAGAGGGAACTGCTTGAAACATACAATCCTGATCGCGGAGGACGACCGCGATATTACCGAACTGCTGACGCTGTACCTGACCGGCGCGGAATTTGACGTGCAGTCCGTGACGGACGGCGAACAGGCGCTCGCTGCGGTCCGCGCGGGCGGCGTTTCGCTCGTGATTGCAGATATCATGATGCCGGGTATGAACGGCTATGAGCTGATCCGGCAGGTGCGCACCTTCAGCAACCTGCCCATCATCATCCTGTCCGCCAAAACCATGGAAACCGACAAGGTGCTCGGCCTGAACATCGGCGCGGACGCCTACCTCACCAAGCCGTTCAACGCGCTCGAGGTCGTGGCATATGTCAAGGCGGCGCTGCGGCGGTATTACCAGCTCGGCGCGGAAGCGGCCGCGCCCGCCGCGCCGCACACCATCACCCTCGGCGCGCTCGAACTCGACACTGAAGCGTTCATCCTGCGCAAAAACGGCGAAACCGTGCCGCTGACCTCCACCGAGCTCAAGATCCTCGCAAAGCTCATGCACAGCCCGGGCCGGGTGTTCACCAAGGCGCAGCTTTACGAATGCGTCGGCGGCGCGTTCTACGAAAGCGACGACAATACCATGATGGTACATATCTCCAACCTGCGCGCCAAGATCGAGGACGACCCGGCAAAGCCGCAGTACATTAAAACCGTCAGGGGGTTGGGCTACAAAATTGAAAACCAATAACCTGCTCTCCCGCAGGAGCTTCCTGCGCACCTGCATCACTTACTTTCTGCTTTGCTCGCTGCTGGTGTTCCTGGTCAACGCGCTGGCCAACGCGCTGATCGCCGCGCGGCTCGACCGCGCCTTCCCCTCGGTCGACACCCTGCTGCAATACGGGGACGCGCTGGCCGAGGACGATTTTTCCGCTATCCCGCACCGCCGCCTGCAAGGCTGCGCCTTCCTGGTATTCGACGGGGACGACCGGCTGCTGTATGCCTCGGACAACAAGCTCAAGGAATATATCCACGCGGAAGACCTCTGGATGATCAACACCGCAGACGGGAACCTGTACTATTCCGTGTCCCAGATGACCGACCATTCGGGAAACACCGCTTACTATATTGCCCTTTACTGTTACCGCGAAGATACCGGCATAACCGAGTTCATCGACTACTGCATTGTGGATACGGATTATACCATCCGCGAAGGGGAGCTGTTCCCGGGTATTGACCGGCTGACCGAGCGGCAGTTTGAGCTGCTCCAGGGTATCTACCGCAGCGAGTGGGATATTGTAAAATATGAATACGCCGCCACAGACGGTGAACCACGCACACTGGTATTTGTCTCGCCCCTGCTGACCGGCGAATCCTATTTGGATACGCTGGACGACACGAACCGGCTGTGGCTGCTGTCCGTGCCGGTGCTGCTGCTCGCCATCTTCCTGCTGGCGCTGCTGTTCAGCCGTTCGATCCGCCGTTCGATCCGCCCGCTGAACGAGGCGATCGTCGCCTACGCGGAAGGGCGCCGGGTCGATGTGGAACCGGACAGGCTCCCGCACGAATTCCAGTATGTGACCGACAGCTTCACCCATCTGCTCGACCAGCTCGAGCAGGCGCGCATTGACAAGGAGCAGGCGGACAAGACAAAGCAGCGCGTCATTGCCGACCTGTCCCATGACCTTAAAACCCCGCTGACCGTGATACAGGGCTATGCGCGGGCGCTGGCGGACGGCATCGTGCCGGAGGCCAAGCAGAAGCCCTATCTGGAGACCATTTGCAGCAAGGCGGCCGCCAGCACAGAGCTGATCGACACGCTGTTTGCCTATGCGCGGCTCGACCATCCGGACTACACGCTCCAGCCGGAGGAAATCGACCTGTGTGAGCTGGTCAAGAGCTATCTGGCGGAGAAATACACCGAGCTGGAAGCCGCGGGCTTCCTGCTCGAACCCGACCTGCCGGACAAGGCCATCCCCTGCCGGGCCGACCCCAGGCTGCTGCGCCGCCTGTTTGAAAACCTGACCGGCAACGCGCTCAAGTATAACCCGCGCGGCACGACGCTGTTTTTCTCGCTGCATGAAACGCCGGACAGAATCCGTCTGACCATTGCGGACAACGGCGTGGGCATCCCGCCCGCCATCGCGGAGACGCTGTTTGAGCCTTTCGTTATCGGCAACCAGGCGCGCACCACGGGCTGCGGCACCGGGCTGGGCATGGCGATTGTCAAGCGGATCGTGGAGCTGCACCACGGCGCTATCCGGCTGGTCCTGCCCCCGCAGGAGGGGTACAGGACCGAGTATGAGATCACGCTGCCGCGGCAGCTGCGGGACGAATAACACATTCTCAAAAAGGACAGGCAACAAGCCTGTCCTTTCAGCTTGTCGAAAAAGTCTTTCGCGCCGCAGCGCGCATA
>DXIC01000004.1 GCA_019113065.1 Candidatus Agathobaculum stercoravium | reverse complement strand
CGTTAAAGCCGATGTGGCCGTTGACGCCCATGCCGAGCAGCTGCAAATCAATGCCGCCCGCCGCCCTGATCGCCGCATCATAGCGGGCACATTCGCGTGCCGCGTCCATCTGCGCGCCGTCCGGCAGGTTGATACGGCTTTCGGGGATATTGACATAATCGAAAAAGTTTTTGCGCATGAAGTAGTGGTAGCTCTGGTCGTGCTCTGCGGTCAGGCCGCGGTACTCGTCCAGATTGAAGGTCGTGCATGCGCCGAAGTCCACGTCGCCTTTGTTATACCACTTGATCAGCTGCCCGTAAATACCGATCGGGGACGAGCCGGTCGCAAGCCCGAGCACCGAGTCCGGCTTGAGAATGACCTGTGCAGAGATGATGTTGGCGGCCTTGCGGCTCATATCGTTATAGTCTTTTGCGCGGATGATTTTCATATTTCAGCCCTCCAGATAAATCAGATGGATTTTCCTTCTGTTTCCCCATCGTTCAGGGGCGGCTTGCTGCCTCTTCCATTCCATGACAGGCAGAGAAAGGGCGGCCGGAGCCGCCCTTTCCCGCTGTTAATCCTGATATTTGAGGAAGGAGAAGAGAGGTGGATTACGCAATGTCTTCGCAGAAGCGCATGAGGATGGTCGCAACCTGCGCGCGGGTAGCGCTGCCCTGCGGGTCGAGCGTCGTGCCCGTTACGCCGTTGATCAGGCCTTCGCCGTTTGCCCACTGCATTGCGGTGGCAGCGTATGCGCTGATGTCAGATGCATCCGCATATCCGCCCAGGCTGCCGGAGGTGCTGACGTCATAGCCCTTAAACTGCGCGTAGCGGTACAGGATAGCCGCCATCTGCTCGCGGGTGATCGCGGTATTCGGCGCAAAGCTGGTCTCGCTGACGCCGTTGACGATGCCGTTTGCAGCCGCCCAGTTTACTGCATCCTCATAGTACGAACCCGCTGCAACGTCCGTGAAGCTGGAGGCTGCCGCTGCCGGCTCGCCCTCGAGACGGTGCAGGATGGTGACAATCATACCGCGGGTGGTGGTCCCATCCGGGCTGAACTGTGTTGCCGAAGTGCCGTTCATCATGCCGTTGTCAAAGACATACTGCACTGCGTCGGCATACCATGCGCTTGCCGGTACATCGGCAAACAGGGTTCCCTCCGGCTCCTCGCCTGCAACCTTTTCAAAGGTGACAACTACCTTGTCGTTTTTGTCCAGGCCGGTCAGTTTGCCGTCTGCCGGGATCTCTACCGGCTCGCCGTTGACCGTAATACCGGCAATCTGATAGCCCTCATCCGGCTTGATGGTCACGGTGCCGTTGTTCGAAGCGGAAGCCGTGCCGCCTGCGCCGCTGACAGATACATCCGGTTTGCTCGACGAGCTGCTGCTCGAGCCGCCGCCACCGCCGCCGGACGAACCGCCGCCGCCCGGATTATCGGGTTCTTCCGTGCCGCCTGTGTCGCCGACATTGCCGGGGCCGTCCGTGCCCATGGAGATCAGGTTCGCATACAGCTTGTATGCGCCCGGGGTCAGGGCTTGCAGCTGGCGGTCCCAAACGACTGCGCTGTAAGTATAGTGGCCGCCGTTTTCCATTTCCTTGTACAGGATTGCAGGACGCATCTGGCCTTCCGGATCCTGGCCTTCAAACAGTACGGTGTAGCCCAGTTCTTCCATTGCCTCTACCTGGCCGGCGTCTGCCGTGCCCGGCGTCCATTCGCAGCGCTGCTGGGTCCAGCCATCCCAGATGGACGACTGGGACAGTTCGCCATCGCGCTCCAGATCGATCTTGTTGATGCCGGTATAGAACGGGGTCTCTGCCGCTGCGTCATTGACATATACGTCGCAGTCTTCCTTGTTGATGTTGGAGTTGCCCAGCACGAACGGAACAGGTGCGAGCGGCATCATGCCGTCCTGCTTCCAGTTCTGATAATGCAGGACAAGGTTGCCGCCTGCATTTGCATAATCCAGCAGGTTCTGCATTGCGCTGCGCAGCGCCCCGCTGACCGGGCTCTGGTTTGCCAGCGCGGTCTTGCCGATGATGATGGTATCGAACTGCTGCGCCAGCTCTGCGCCGGACTTCGCGATATCCGCAGTGCTCAGTTCCTTCAGATTGGCGTCGGCCTTTTCCGTGGAGGAATACATGCCGCGGATGTAGTCGAATACGAAGTCGTCGCTGCCGCCCTTGAGGAAACCGATGCGGATATCATCGGTCGGGAGCTGGTACTCAGCAACCGTTACGTTCTGGACTGCCTTCTTGTAATAGTTCTGCGTATTGATGTGGTCGTAATCAATGATCTGATAGCCTTCCGAGAATGCTTCGCCGTCCGGCAGGGTTGCGGTAACGACCAGCGCGGTGCCTTTGTCCTTATACTCCTTGGGGACAGTCACGTCCAGCGTAACCGAAATGGTCTGGTTCTCAGAGGACAGGGAGACGGTCTGGGTCGAAACCTGGATGCCGGAGGACGCATCTTCCGGTGCTGCGGTAACCGTAATATCGCCGGTAGCGCCCGGGATGTTGTTACGGATGACCACTTCGATCGTGCTCTTGATGTCCTTACCGGTATACTTGAGCATGGAGGACTCGTTGTTTACCGTCAGGGACAGCTTGGGGACGATGCGCATTTCGGGTTCGTTCTCGATCGTGTACTCCACGCCGTCGGTTACGGCTTCAAAAGAAGCGCCGATCGGGGAATGCGAGTACGGGTCGGTCGAATTGACGGTTACGCCGAAATCAATGTTCTCATATGCGTTCTGGTTTTTGATCATGGCCGCCGTCATCTTGGCAGGATCCTGATGCTCTTCCACGCCGGCCAGTGCAGGCGTATTGCGGACCGCGCCGTTCTTCACGCCGCCGTTCGGATACGAAGGATTGGTATACGGCTCGTCATACGGTGCATTGAACGGGCCGGTATATTCCTTGTAATCCTCCGGAACAGTCACTTTGCAGACAAACCGCTTGCCCGCGGCCTTGCCATTCGAATAGACGTCGGACGACTCTTCGCTTTCGATCGACCAGCCGGACGGCAGGTCGAGCAGCTCGCTTGCCGAACCCGGCAGCACAACGTCGTTGTTCGCGTCATTGCGCGCCCATGCGGTTGCGGTAACCGTTACAGTCTGCCCCGGGATGACATCGGTGTCGTTGACGCTGATATCAATATCGATCGCATAGATCTCTTTCAGGACAGTCGTGATATGGTCGCGGATGCGGCGTGCATATTCCTGATTGTCCGCAGTGTTTTTCATCGTGGCTTCGATCTCATCCAGCGCTTTCAATGCCTGTACCAGCATGTCCGCATTCTTGGCGACATCCTTTGCGCTGAATTCATCCTGGAACCGGTTCAGGTTGTTGACCAGTGTTTCAAGCGGGGGAACCTCCTGGATATCCGTATCGTCAGAGCCGTCATAGACATCTGCCCGGCTCTGCGGAAGGTCGACAACCGTTTCGGTTGCGCTGTCCTCGGCTTCCGGCTCGCCGGGGATCCCGGACTCATCTGCTGGAGCTTCCGGCTCTTCCACCGGCGCCTCGGGCTCCGCAACCGGATCTTCGGGCTCCTCAACCGGCGCTTCCGGTTCTTCCGCCGGCGCTTCGGGCTCCTCAACCGGCGCTTCGGGCTCCTCAACCGGCGCTTCGGGCTCATCCATCGGAACTTCCGGTTCTTCCGCCGGCATCTCAGGCTCATCCACCGGGACTTCCGGTTCTTCCACCGGATTTTCCTGCATGTCGAGTTCGTCCGTGACATCAACATAATCAACGGAACCCGTTCCGAGCGGATCCCAGTCTTCAACATCAACGACATCCAGCCCGCCAAAGATCGTGGAGCTGAAGGTGTGGTCGATGTTTGCATCAGGCGCCGCCTTTTTGAGGATATAGCTGCTTTCCGATTCGCCTTTTTCCGGCGTACCGATCATCTTCTGGCATTTATGCATGTTGCGGCCGAGTACGCCCCACTCGTCATAGCTCATGCCGAGAACGGGATCGTATTCGCCGAGATCCAGCACCAGGTCGGAATCAGTCGGATCCTGAGACGAATTTTCACCCACTGCGGTGAATTCGTCCGGATAGGCGTCAATCAGTCTCTGGCTCGGGGTCGAGGAGAAGAATTTCTGCACCTGCCAGGCCTCGAGTTCGGAACCATCTTCATCATAAATCGTGTAGGATTCATCCGCCGCCAGATCGATCGCATACTCGATCAGCCAGCCTGCTGCGCGGTGCTGGCCGTGGTCGGTGTTCGGCGCCTTATGGTGGGAGAACATGACCTGCGGGCGGGTCGAACGGATGATCTTCGCGAGATTATAACCCAGCGCATCGATGCTGTAAATACCGTCCGAATTGGTTTCCGGATCGCCTAACAGCGATTCCTTCAGGGATACGGAATAACCGAAATCAACTGCACCGCCGTACATCTGGTCGGCAAGGTCGAACATACGCGCGGAGTTCAGCTCCTGCGAACGCAGTACGCCAAGCGCGCCATATAATTCGCTGCCAATCGAGTTCTCGCCGCCCTCGCCCCAGTTGAGGGATGCATAAATAGCATCTGCGCCTTCTTTGCGGTTCAGATGAACAAGCAGGGAATTGGATTCATCGTCCGGGTGCGCACCGACAAACAGTACGCGTTTCAGGCTGTCCAGCTGCCCCACATAATTGATCGTGTCTGTAATGCCTTTATCCGGAGCATACTTGAGCTCGTTCAGCCGCGATGCGGATGCCGCAGGCACCATTGTGGCGACCATAACCGCAGCCATGGCAGATGCCAGCAGGCGTTGTCTTTTTTGTTTCATAGTGACCCTCCTTTTGCTGTTCTCATGCGGGTGATAAATAGCGCCGGTTTCCTCTCCCCTTTCTGCTGTTGTTTTATAATCACCCAAGCCATATGCTGTTGCCTTTTTTGCACATTTGCTGCCCGGGATGGGGTAAAGCAGCTATGGCTTATCTATTTATGTAAACCAGTATAAGCAAATAATTTTTTTATTGTCAATATTCTACATACAAAAGGAGAAAATCAAACAAAAATTATGCACAATGACAATTTGCGCCGCGTTTTCAGTCGAAAAACATCAATTTTCATTCAAAATGAACCCTTGCCGCTGTCTTTGCATGTTACCCATTTTTGCTGCAATTTTATTTCAGAAATAAAATTTGGTATTTTTAACGCATTTGTTTCTTCTGTTTCATGTTTTTCTGCATATTTTTGTAATTTTTGAACATTTATAACCTGTTATGGAGTTGCTCAAAATCTATTCAACTTGTTTTCACTTTTTGTGTCGCATTACTTTCTGATTTTATTTCAGAAATAAATTTCTTTGTTTCTGCATATTGCAACCGGGCAATTTATTTCCTATACTGGGGATAGTATTTCTGCGCGCCGCCGGCAGGATGGCGCCATATCGCAGAGGGAAAGAAGGGGTGTGCATGACCATTCGTGAGTTTGCCACGCAATGCGGCGTTTCGCCGGCAACCGTTTCCCGCTATTTCAGCGGGCAGGGCGGTATCAGCAAAGAGAAACGCCTGCAGATTGAAAAACACGTCCGCAAAACCGGATACCATCCCCCGCGAAGTTACCGCACCCGCCGGAAAGGCAACGATACGATCGTTGTCCTGCTGCCGCACTTCCACCATACCTTTTTCGCCGATATGACCGAAGAACTGTGCGCGCAGGCGGACCAACTGAAAAAGAAGCTGGTTTTCCTCATCATGGACGATGAGATGCCGCAGAACACGCTGTCCCTGATCCAGCAGTTTACCCCGGCCGGGATTATCCTGCTGCACGAGAGCACTGAGGATCCGATCTCCGACGCCTTGAGCCGCCAAAGCATCCCGATTGTTGTGTGCGGCGCGCTTCCCGTGGGCCGGCGATTCTCTTCGGTCCATATCGACGATATGATGGCGGCTTACGACGGGATGAACTTCCTGATCGAGATGGGACACCGCAGCATCGGTATCCTCTCGGATAACAGCCGCGCAATCAGTTCGGGGTTCCAACGTATCACCGGCTGCCGCAAGGCGATGGACGACGCCGGGCTTGCTTTGTCAGACGGGCAGATCGTCCACTGCGGCATGACTTTTGAAGACGGGTATACCGGCGCGGCGCAGCTGGCCCGGCAGATGCCGGAAATCACTGCGATTTTTGCCTTCAGCGACGATACGGCTGCCGGCGCGATCGCATGGATGCAGGACAATGGCCGGCACGTCCCGGAAGACATTTCCGTGCTCGGCTTTGACGATAATTCCCTGGCGGAGAAGATCCGTCCCCGCCTGACCACGATCCACCAGCCCTTTGCGCTGATTGCTGAAAAAAGCATTGAGCGGCTGCTCGACATCGAGGATGTACAGGATATCGCGTCGTTTACCCTGATGTATGAAATTGCAGAGCGCGAAAGCTGCTGCCCGCCCCGGCGTCTGTAAGCAGACACATAAGAGCATTCCCGCTGGCCATTTTCTCCGGGCAAGACACGGTTGCTGCGGTTTTATTTGCCGCAGCAACCGTGCTTTGTTATACCATGGCCGCTGATGTTTGCGGATTGTCCCCGATAAAAAGCCTTTGATTGGGGAAACTAGTCCACACCGCAGCGCCGGCAGAAACGGCGTCCCCCACCTGCCCGCTGGGCGGGACGGACCGGTTTGCTGTGTCCGCGCTGGTGCCTGTTTTCAGAGGTGGGGCGCGGATGGAAAAATTGAGCAGCCGGGGGACGCAGGCGGATATTACTGAAACGAATTGTGAAAACTGCGTAAAAAGTAAGAAACATATGAAACAAGTATGAAACACATGAAACATGGTTGACTTAAAAACAGGCTTTTAGTATCGTAAAAACAACAAAAAGCAGAGGGCAGGAAGAGTAAATAATATACATTTTACACGAAAACCGGGCTGCGATACGACAGGGGGTGCGTTTGAATTGGGTGCAACAATCCGGGATGTTGCCAAGCTGGCACAAGTCTCTCCTGCAACTGTTTCCCGATATTTTTCCGGCAGTACGGTAGTGGGCGATGAGCTGAGCAAGAAAATCGAAAGCGCAGCAGCGCAGCTGGATTATACGCCGCACCGGACCGCGGTGAAGCGGAACCAGGGCGTCATCATGGTATTGCTGCCGCATCTTCGGCTGGGATATTTCAGTGAGGTGCTGCGGGAGATCATCGCGCAGATGACCAAGTACAAGTACCGGGTCATGATCCTTCCGACTGTGCAGGGCGACGACAGCTATAAGAGCTTTTTCAAGGAACTGTATGTGCGCGGCGTCATTTATCTGGATGAGGACATCGACAGGGATATGCTCCGGTATATCCGGGCGAAGAACATCAAGGTGATCATGCTGGGCGGATACGCGGATGAGAGCCGGTGCGACTATGTGCACATCAACGATATGGCGGCTGCACACGACGGCATGAAATACCTGCTCGATCTCAACCACAGGGACATCCTGATCCTGGGCGATTACCCCTGCCACATCAGTTCGGGCAAGCAAAGGCTTGAGGGCTGCCGGCAGGCGCTGCGCGAATACAGCCTGGCCTACGATGAAGACCGGATGGTTGAGTTTTGTGAGCTGAGCTATGAGGGCGGCTATCGTTCGATGTCCAAGGCGCTTCAGGCTGGGAAACACTTCACCGCAGTGTTCGCCTTCAGCGACGAAACCGCGCTGGGCGCCATCTCCGCACTGGCGGAAAACGGGCTGCGCGTGCCGCAGGACGTTTCCGTGCTGGGGTTTGACGGGCTTTCGCTGTCGGGCCAGGTGGTGCCCAAACTGACCACCATTTGCCAGCCGATCTACAAGATGGTGGAGTGGACGCTCAACACCCTGTGCAACATGGAGGATAAAAAGCAGGAGGGAAGCATGGAATACACGCTTCCGTACAAGCTGGTGGAACGGGAAACCTGTATCAGGAGGGAGGAAAAAACGTGCATTTGAAACTGAAATCATCGACATGGAGGGTGCTGCGATTTATCTTTCTGGGATTTTTCGTACTGATCTCCATCGGGCCATTGATCTGGATTGTCATGTCCTCGTTCAAATCCAACCGTGAAATCCTGTCGTCGGCCTTTGCGCTGCCCACATCGTTCAGCTTTTCCGGGTATACGGCAGCGCTGGACATCGCGCCGATCTTCAAATTTTACGGCAACAGCATTTTTATTTCTGTGGTCAGTACGGTACTTAATGTTGTTGTGGTGTCCATGGCAGCCTATGTGCTGGCGCGGCATAAGTTCCGCGGCAATACATTTATTACGCTCCTGCTCTCGGTCTCGCTGCTGATCCCGACGGCGGCGCTGCTGATGCCGATTTACCGCATCATGACGGCGATCGGGCTGTTCGATACGCGGCTCGGCCTCATACTGGTGTATGCGGCGCTCGGCCTGCCAACGTCATTGTTCATCTTCAAAAGCTATTTCCAAAGCATCCCCAAGGAGCTGGAGGAAGCAGCCTATATTGACGGCGCGGGTTTCTTCCGTACATTTTTTGTCATCGTGTTCCCGCTGGCAAAACCCGGTCTGGCGACCGGCGCGATCCTGCAGTTCCTCACCTCGTGGAACGAGTTTATGTTCGCGCTGATCCTGACCAAGAGCACAGAGGTGCGCACGCTGCCGCTGGCGCTCAACTACTTTACGTCGCAGTTCTCCTTTAACTATACGGCGATGTTTGCGGCGCTGACCATGGTGATCCTGCCAAGCATCATTATTTACATCCTGCTGCAGGAGCAGATCACCAGCAGTATGGTAGAGGGTTCGGTCAAGGGTTAATTGGTATATATACCGGTCCCGTCCCGGCCGGTATCATATAAAAATTCCACAAAAAAGGAGAGAAGGAAATGAAAATCAAGAAATTACTGGCTTTATCATTGGCAAGCATCATGGCGCTCGGTGTGCTGACCGGCTGCGGCGGCAATCAGGATGCGCAGGGCGGCAGCAGCGCGGAAGGCGGCTCCGGCGATGTGGTCGAAATCAGCTTCCCCACACACTGGGTCGGCGTCAGCGTCACCACGGAATGGTTCCAGGACCGTCTGGCTGCCTTCAATGAGCAGTACGGCGACCAGATCAAGGTCAATGTAGAAGAAATCGCCGGCGACCAGAACTACGTTGATAAGATGAAGGTCCTGTACAGCTCGGATTCCCTGCCGGACGTCATCAACACCGGCGGCTATAACCTGATCGATTCGATGAAGGACCAGCTGGTCGATCTGACGCCGTATGTGGACGACGAGCTGCGGACGCACGGCACGGATCTCTGCTGGGAGACCAACTCGCGCGACGGCAAGATCTACGGTATCCCGTTTACCAGACAGGTCATCGGCTACTTCTATAACAAGGATCTGTTCGCGCAGGCCGGCATCGAAAAGCCTGCTGAGACATGGGACGAGTTCTTTGAGCAGTGCGACAAGCTGCTGGCTGCCGGCATCACCCCGCTGTCCATGGGTACGGCGGACTCCGGCTGGGTCACCTCGCTCTGGCTGGGCGCAATGATCGCTTCGAACGATGCGGGCGAAGAGTTTATGAACACCATCCAGCCCAAGGACTACAATACGCCGGAATTCATCGATGCGGCAACCAAGATCCAGCAGATGTTCCAGAAGTATACGACCTCGGATGCGGTCGGCGGCGCTTATGAGAACGCAGCCAGCAACTTCTATATGGAAGAGACTGCGATGATCGCCAACGGCCCGTGGATGATCAGCGATTTCTATGACACTTCGCTGGTAGAAGAGGGCTTTGCGGACAAGATCGGCACGGCCATGTTCCCGGGCGGCGTGATGTACAACAGCGGCAAGATCGGCTTCAACATCGCCTCCAAGGACGAGGAGAAGCTGCAGGCAACGCTGACGTTTGTCGACTTCCTGACCAGCGAAGAGAGCCAGGTCAAGATGCTCGAAATGACCGGCGAGACCCCGGCTATGGAGGGCGTAAGCTCGGATAACGTCAAGCCGCTGGTCAATGAGGTCATCAACAACGGCGACAACGCGACCCGCTGCATCAATGACTTCCAGAGCCTGTGGTATGCAAATGTTGTCGACGAGATCAGCGTACAGTATCCGCTGCTCGCGCAGGGCGAGATTACGCCCGAGCAGTTTGCACAGGCGCTGACCGACGCGGCGGCGAAGAACTGACCGGACCGGGCAGGCGGCACAGCCCCTGCCGGATGATAAAAACAATCGATCAAACGTATCGCGGCTTTCTGCATCACGCCCGTCCGGGCGTGATGCAGGGGGTACGCTCAGTAACAGCATGGCATCCGTCCGGGCTGCGGAAATGGAGAGACAGAACATGAAGGTAAAAAGATGGAAACTGGCAACTTTTCTGCTCCCGTGCCTGCTCCTTTTCGGGCTGATCTACCTGATTCCGCTGATCATGGTAATCGTCAGCTCCTTCTTTGAATGGAAGGCAGGAGGCGTATTTAATTTCGTAGGGCTGCAAAACTATATCAATGCATTTACAAATGACCCCCGCATGGCAAGGGCGCTGATCAACACCGGCATCTGGGTCCTGCTGCAATCGACCGTCCATGTGGGAATCGGCACCGTGATCGCGTTCATGCTTTCGAGAAAGCTGCGCGGCTGGAAGGTGCTGCGCACGATTTACATGATCCCGAATGTCGTCTCCGCGGCGGCGCTCGGCGTAATTTTCCTCAATGTATTCAATCCCAAATACGGTATTATCAATTCGTTCGTCAGCGCGATTACCGGAGCGCCGTTTGAAAAGAACTGGTTTTTCGAGCAGAATTCGGCTTTCATGACGGTAACGTGGAGCTGGCTGTTGTACACAGGCATGATTATTATCGTGGTGCTGGCCGGTATCCTGGCCATCCCCGAGGACATTATCGAAGCTGCAAGGATCGACGGGGCGACCGAGATGCAGATCAATCTCAAGGTGCGCCTGCCGCTGATCCGCACGGTGCTGGGTACCGGCGTGATCCTCGCCGCGACCAGCATGCTGCGCGAATTTGAACTGATTTATCTGACAACAAATGGAGGCCCGGGCGATACTACGCTCAACCTGCCTCTGTATCTGTACAAGACGTCCATGACGGACAACAATTACGGCTACGCCAACATGATGGGCGTTGTCCTGATCGTCGCAGGCATCATAGCGGTGCAGGCGATCAACAAACTGTTCCGCATGAACGAATCCGATTATTGAGCACACAGAAAGGTGAAGATTTCCAATGAAAATTGCAGTGATCGGCGGCGGCGGCGTCCGCTCCATGTTCCTGGCAAAGAGCTTGGCCCAGGGCAGTGAGGAATTGGGCTTTGACGAGATCGTCTTTATGGACAACGACGAAAAGAAGCTGAATATTTACGGCCGCATGTCCGCGCAGCTGGTGAAAACCCTCCATCCGGGGCTGGATTTCAAGCTGACCACTGATCCGGTAGAGGCGGTGAAGGATGCGGATTATATCATCACCACGATCCGTGTGGGCGGGGACGATATGCGCATCCGGGACGAAAAGGCCGCGCTGGCAAAACACCTGCTCGGGCAGGAGACAACAGGCGCTGCCGGGTTCTCGTTTGCCATGCGCTCGGTGCCCGCGCTGGCGGAATACTGCGAGCTGGCTAAGAAATACGCTTCGCCGGACGTTAAAATCTTCAACTTCACCAATCCTGCGGGCGTCGTGTCGCAGACGCTGCGCGATATGGGGTATGACTTCACTTACGGCATCTGCGATGCGCCCAGCAGCCTGCTGCACTCCTTTGCCAAGCTGTACGGCGTTGAGCAGGACGCGGTCACCGGCAACTGCTACGGCCTCAACCACCTGTCGTTCTTTGAAAGCGTCAAGCTGAACGGCCGGGAGATCATGCCCGAGCTGCTCCGGGACGACCGGATCTATACGGATACGGACATGCGTTTCTTCCAGAAGGATCTGGTCGAGCATATGGGCTGTATCCTCAACGAATACCTGTACTACTTCTTCTACCGCGAGCAGGCGATCGAGCACATCCTGAATGCGCATGTCACCCGCGGCGAGGTGATCCGCGACGTCAACCATCACATGATGGAAGAACTGTCGCACATGGATATCGAAAACGATTTCGAGAACTGCCTCAAGGTATTTGACAAATGGTATGGCAAGCGCGAGGACGCGTATATGTCCAATGAGACCGGCATCAGCAGGGCGAAAAAACCGTACCACTTTGATATTTACGAAAAGGACGCCGGCGGCTATGCGGGCGTAGCGCTCAAGTATATCCGCTCCAAGAGCACCGGCAGGGAGAGCGAGATGATCCTGTGTGTGCCCAACGACGGTGCGATCCCCGGCCTGCTGGACACCGATATCGTCGAGGTCACCTGCACCCTGCGGGACGGCACGATCACGCCCCACCGGATCGAGAATCCGGGCGAGCTGCAGCTGGAGCTCATCCGCCGCGTGAAAATGTACGAGCGGCTGGCTTCCGAGGCGCTGCGCACCAGGAGCATTGCCAAAGCGGTGGACTGCCTGATGGTGCATCCGCTGGTCAACTCCTATTCTCTGGCGGTTGAACTGGTAAACGAATATCTGGAATCGAACAAAGATTATACGAAGGGATGGCAATGATATGGAGTTTGTGGGCGGTGTGGGCTACACCAATATAGATCTGATATATTCCGATATGGTCCGTTTGCCGGCCACAGGCGAGGAAGTATATGCCAGGGATTTTGGAGTACATCTGGGCGGCGGGGTGCCTGCCACGTTGATCAACACCACGCGTCTCGGTATCCCGTCCCGGATTCTTACCTTTCTGGGGGACGACCTTTTTTCCCGCTTTGCCGCTGATTCCTTTGAGAAATACGGCGTGGAGGTCATCAACCTTTATAAGGGGGATGGGACGCCCGTTGTTATCACGTCAGTCCTGGTATGCAACGAGGACCGCAGCTTTGCATCCTACCGGGATGAGCAGACGGCCGGATCGTATGAAGAAGAGGACGTTTACCGCAGCCTGACCGGCGCCAGGATCGTGGATATGCATGCAGGTTTTCTGGATGTCTACCGGCAGCTGAAAAAGGAAGGCACGGTGCTGATTTTTGACACCGGCTGGGAGGACGACCTGTCGATCCGCAAATATGAGGACTATCTGGAACTGGCGGACTATTATCTGCCCAACCAGAAGGAGGCGCTCAAGATCACCGGCACGCAATCCGTTGAGCAGGCGGCGGAACGGCTGTCCGACTGCTTCGAGAATGTGGTGATCAAGTTGGACAAGGACGGCTGCCTGCTCAGGAACAGGGAGGGCATCCGGTACATATCCCCCTTGCCGGGCGTTAAAGCGGTGGATGCCACCGGCGGCGGCGACGCATTCATGAGCGGGTTCATTTACGGCCTCTTCCACGGCTATCCGGTGGAACAGTGCATCCGCTTCGGCAATGTGACCGGCGGCACCTGCGTGCAGGGGGTCGGCTGCCTGACGCGTTATGTGGATGAGAAGAAGCTTCTGGAGCTGGCACAGACGATCTGACAAGGTGCGGTGCCGTCTGGCAGGCACGGCGCATTCCAACGCCGGTCCGTTACTCCATCCTGCGTAGCGGCCGGACAGTTAGAAAAGGAGGAAAGTATCCGCTGGTCGGCGGTGCGGCAGTATGGAGGTCTGCCGCAATGCGGCAGAGCCGGGCGCGCTGCCGTGAGTGGACCGTGCGCAGCACGGACGACACGGCCTTTACAATATGGCAACTGTTTCGTTAAAAGGCATCAAAAAGGTGTATGACAATCAGGTCACCGCGGTCCATGATTTCGACCTCGAGATCCAGGACAAAGAGTTCGTCGTACTGGTAGGCCCGTCCGGCTGCGGCAAATCTACCACCCTGCGCATGGTCGCCGGGCTGGAAGAGATCAGCGAAGGGGAATTGCAGATCGACGGGCGGAAGGTCAATGACCTTGCATCCAAGGACCGCGATATTGCAATGGTATTCCAGAACTATGCGCTTTATCCGCATATGACGGTATACGAGAACATGGCGTTCCCGCTCAAACTGCGCAAAACGTCCAAAGCGGAGATCGACCGGCGGGTGCGCGAAGCGGCCGAAATTCTGGATATCACGGAATATCTGGACCGCAAGCCCAAGGCGCTTTCCGGCGGCCAGCGCCAGCGCGTAGCCATCGGCCGCGCCATCGTGCGCGAGCCCAAGGTGCTGCTGATGGACGAACCGCTCTCCAACCTGGACGCAAAGCTGCGCAACCAGATGCGCGCGGAAATCATCAAACTGCGCCATAAGATCAACACCACCTTTATCTATGTCACGCATGACCAGACCGAGGCCATGACGCTGGGCGACCGTATCGTCATCATGAAGGACGGCTTTATCCAGCAGATCGGGACGCCGCAGCAGGTGTTCGACCATCCGGCAAACCTGTTTGTTGCAGGCTTTATCGGTGTGCCGCAGATGAATTTCTTTGACGCACAGCTGGTTGTACGGGATAACCGCTATAAGGTCCAGCTGCTGGACGCTGAAATGGAGCTCAATGAGGCGATGCAGCAGCGCCTGCGCGCAGCCAACGCATCGGAACAGCCGGTGACGCTGGGCATCCGTCCGGAGCACATCACATATGGGGCCCTTGCGGGGCAGCACAGCTTCGAGGGCACGGTGGATGTCAGCGAGATGATGGGCAGCGAGATCCATCTGCACATCAACGCCGGCGGCAGGGACGTGGTGCTGCGCGTGCCGACCGCCGAGCTGGCCGACGAAGAGCGCAACAGCATGTGCTACGGGGCAAAGGTGCGTTTTGCCTTCCGCAGCGACCTGATCCATCTGTTTGACAGGGAGACCGGGATGAACCTGCTGCCTGCGGTGGATGAGACATAAGAAAAAGACAATGTGATAATATTCTCTCCTGCACAGAGGCGGTATGGCCCGGAAACGGGCTGTACCGCCTCTGCTGACGATGTAAGCGCCCGCCCTTTGGCATAAGGGCGGGCGCAATGCTGTGCAGGCGGCATGGCATGAAAACAGCTGACGGGACAATAAAAAACGCCGTACGCGCGGCCACAGCTACTGCGGCGAAACGCTTGCGGCGGAATTTTTTTCATTCAGGCCGTTGCAGGCGGCGTCTTCAAGGGTTTCGGCGATGAATTGCAGCCGGTGCACGAATTGCCCCGGCGGGGTTTGGGCGCCCTCATCCAGCCAGCGGAAGATGGCGACAAACACGGCATCGCTGATAAAAGAGATGAAAAAACGGTAATTTTCGTTTTGCTGTGCCTCCAGCGAGATATTGGGACGCAGGAACGGCTCGATCGTTTGAAACAGGTATTCAGAGAAATACTGGCGGAAGGAATGCTGCCCGGTCAGATGGAACAGCTTTGCGTAAAAGGCGCGCTCCCGGTAGAAATAATCGCACAGGGCGCGCACAAACACCCAGCGGTCGGTCACCCTGGCAGCGGTCATGGCAGTGATAAACTCGGTATGAAAGATCCACTCCACCAGATCGTATTTATCCTTGAAATGGTAGTAAAAGCTCTTGCGGCTGAGCTCGCACACCTCGCAGATTTCCCCCACGCTGATTTTCTCAAAGGCTTGTGTCTGCATCAGGCTTTTCAGCGCAGCTGCCAGCGCTTTTTTTGTGATGTTGGAATCCGGCAAACCGTACCGCCCCATTCTGCCAAAGGTTATGAGCCATTATAGCACAGTAGGGAAATGGAAGCAATACGATGGCGGATAAATCCATATGTCTTGCCGGCGGTTTGGAGCGGACATTGAAAAGCAATACCTGTCAAAAACGGAGCCTTCCGCATCTGCGGAAGGCTCCGTTCCTGTTTTTGCTTGTCTGTGGCAGCGGTTTCCCCCTGCGCAGGGATTATACGACCATCAGCAGGATGACCAGCAATCCCAATGCAATGCGGTACCAGCCAAACACCTTGAAATCATGCTTTTTGATATATCCCATCAGGAATTTGATTACAAGGACCGATACGGCAAACGCGACCACTGTGCCGATCCCCAGCACGAGCAGCTCTTCGCCGGTAAACGAAAAGCCAAACTTCAGGATCTTGATTGCGCTCAGGCCGAACATAACCGGCACGGCAAGGAAAAAGGTGAATTCCGCCGCCGCGACGCGCGATACCCCGATCAGCAATGCGCCGACAATTGTGGCGCCCGAGCGGGACGTGCCCGGGATGATGGACAGCACCTGGAACAGGCCGATCAGGAAAGCGGTCCGGTAGGTGATATCCTTGAGATCGGCTATGGCAGGGGTGCGCTTTTTATTCCAATTCTCGATGACGATAAAAGCGATGCCGTATACAATCAGGGCAGCCGAGATTACCGCCGGGGTGTGCAAATGCGCTTCGATGTAATCGTCAAACAGCAGCGTGACAACCGCCCCGGGGATACAGGCAACCACAACCTTGAGCCACAGCGAAATCTTATCCATCTCAACAACGGGCTTTGCCTTATCCCGGAACTGGAACGGGAACATCTTCCCCCAGAACAGGACAACGACCGCCAGGATCGCACCCAGCTGGATAACGACAAAGAACATTTCCTTGAACGCGTCGCTCATCTGCAATGTGATGTATTCATCCACAAGCAGCATGTGCCCCGTGCTGCTGATGGGCAGCCATTCTGTGATGCCCTCTACAATGCCAAGAAAAATTACTTTTAAAATTTCAATAAGATCTAGCTCCAACGCTGTATCCTCCTCCATTACAGTAACAGATCATTTCAAATTGGACTCGCAAAATACATTATACCATCCCCGGCGCCGCTGCACAATGCATTCCTGACAGGAAAGGGGGATCCGGTTTCAGCCGGCACAGGGATTTGGGCCGGACAGGGTTTGTGCGAATTTCCTATTGATTTACTGAGAATGCGCATGATTTTTTGCATAATGGCAAAGGAAATTTGCAGGCGTGCAAATTTCCTTTGCGAAAAAACCATATTTTTTTGCAAAAAATAAATG
>DXIC01000105.1 GCA_019113065.1 Candidatus Agathobaculum stercoravium | reverse complement strand
GGTCATCTGGGTCAGGTCGTTGGTACCGAAGGAGAAGAACTCGGCCTCTTCGGCGATCTCGTTCGCCGTAACAGCCGCACGCGGGGTCTCGATCATGGTGCCGATCATATACTTCATCTTCAGGCCGGAAGCCTCGATCAGCTCGTCCGCCTTGGCCTTGATGACCTTCTTGACGAAACGCAGCTCGTTGATCTCGCTTACCAGCGGGACCATGATTTCCGGGGTAATCTTCAGGCCGTCTTCCTTCCAAACGTTGATCGCAGCGGAGATGATCGCCTCGGTCTGCATCTCGGCAATCTCCGGATACAGCACGTCCAGACGGCAGCCGCGGGTGCCCAGCATCGGGTTGAACTCGTGCAGGTCGGCAACCTTGCTCTTGAGCTTGTCGAACGAAATACCCATCTCGTCCGCCAGCTCCTTGATGTCCGCATCTTCGGTCGGCAGGAACTCGTGCAGCGGGGGATCGAGCAGGCGGATGGTTACCGGCAGGCCGCCCATCGCGCGGTAGATGGCTTCAAAGTCGCCGCGCTGCATCGGCAGGATCTTGGCGAGCGCCGCCTTGCGCTGCTCAACCGTGTCGGATACGATCATCTCACGCACCGCCTTGATGCGCTCGGGATCGAAGAACATATGCTCGGTACGGCACAGACCGATGCCTTCCGCGCCGAACTTGCGCGCCTGGGTCGCATCGCGCGGGGTGTCGCCGTTGGTACGGACATGCAGGGTACGGATCTCATCCGCCCAGCCCATGAAGCGGCCGAAATCGCCGGTCAGCTCCGCATCCTGGGTCGCAATCTGGCCGAGGTATACGTTGCCGGTCGAGCCGTCGAGCGAGATGAACTCGCCTTCGTGTACAACCGTGCCGTCGGCAAAGGTCAGGGTCTTATCCTCTTCCGAAACCTTGATACCGTTGACGCCTGCAACACAGCAGGTGCCCATGCCGCGCGCAACAACTGCTGCGTGCGAGGTCATGCCGCCGCGGGCGGTCATGATGCCTTCGGAAACCGCCATGCCGTCGATGTCCTCCGGGGAAGTCTCCTGACGGACAAGGACAACCTTGAGGCCGGTCTTGTGCGCAGCAGCAGCCTCTTCAGCAGTGAAGTAAACCGCGCCGCAGGCAGCGCCGGGGGATGCCGGCAGGCCGGTGGTGATCGGGGTGGCCGCCTTGAGGGCCGCCGGGACAAACGTCGGGTGCAGCAGCGCGTCGAGCTGCTTGGGCTCGACCTTCATGATCGCCTGCTCCTTGGTGCAGACGCCCTCGTCCACGAGGTCGACCGCGACCTTGAGCGCGGCCTGCGCGGTGCGCTTGCCGTTACGGGTCTGGAGCATATAGAGCTTGCCGTTTTCAATGGTGAACTCCATATCCTGCATATCGCCGTAGTGCTGCTCCAGGCGGGAGGAAATATCAACAAACTGCTGGTAAACTTCGGGCATGGTCTCCGCCAGCGCAGAGATCGGCTGCGGGGTGCGGATGCCGGCTACGACGTCCTCGCCCTGTGCATTCATCAGGAACTCGCCGTACAGCTTCTTTTCGCCGGTCGCCGGGTTGCGGGTGAACGCAACGCCCGTGCCGGAGGTATCGCCCATGTTGCCGAATACCATGGACTGAACGTTGACCGCAGTACCCCAGGAGTGCGGGATATCGTTCATGCGGCGGTAGGTATTGGCACGCGGGTTGTCCCAGGAGCGGAATACCGCGCGGACAGCTTCCATCAGCTGCTTCTTGGGATCCTGCGGGAAGTCCTCGCCGAGGGACTTCTTATAGTGGTCCTTGAACAGGACGATCAGCTCAGCCATATCGTCCGCATCCAGCTCGTTGTCCATTTTGACGCCCTTCTTGTCCTTGACCTGGTCGATAAAGGTCTCGAAGGTGGACTTGGGCAGCTCCATAACAACGTCCGAGAACATCTGGATAAAGCGGCGGTAGGAGTCGCGCGCAAAGCGCGGGTTGTTCGTCAGCTTGGCAACCGCCTCGCAGATCTCGTCGTTCATGCCGAGGTTCAGGATGGTGTCCATCATGCCGGGCATGGACGCACGCGCGCCCGAACGGACGGATACCAGCAGCGGGTTCTCCGGGTCACCCAGCGTTTTGCCGGTTACCTTTTCCAGCTTATCGAGGTACTCAAGGATCTGCTCCTGGATATCCGGGTAGATCGTCTTGCCGTCCTCATAATACCGGGTGCAGGCCTCCGTGGTGATGGTAAAGCCCTGCGGCACCGGCATGCCGAGTCCGGTCATTTCGGCCAGATTGGCGCCCTTGCCGCCGAGCAGCTCACGCATGGAGCCATTGCCTTCCGGGAACATGTAAACGTACTTCTTCATTGGAATCATTTCCTCCATTTCGTTTGGTGCTCACTCTTATAACGCACTTCAACCACGCAAGGTTATTATACCATGTATGGCGCACAGGGTTCTATTGTGGTATTTCACCGATTTGCCAAGCCTATATTGTGCATTTTGACGGAATTTTATGTGAAAGGCGGAGAAAACAGCCAGTTAAGTTTTGTTTATTTCTCCGTATATTGATTTTATGCTTACAAAAATTTTAATTATCCGCTTTTTCCTCCGTAAACCTGCACTTTTTGTGAAATGGAACGATGCATGCCGGATAATATGCACCCCGCCGGATTTTATGCACAAACGCCTGCAAGCGCACCGCTCAAACGGGCAAAAAAACGGCGGCCCTTGGAAGGCCGCCGATGGATTGGGTCTGCATGCCGGATACAAATACGCCGAGCACATGGTTCCCCTCATAGGTTGTTTCATAAAGCTGGACAGAGAGCAGATACCCCGCCGAGGAGGTAAACGTGCCGTTTGAGAACTGATAGAACGTGTTCTCGTTCAGGGCCGCGTAGTATTCCAGCAGCTGACTGTCGCTGTCTGTCAGATCGGACATGCGGTAGTAAAAGCAGGTTGTACCGCGGTCCTTTTCGGATGCAAGCAGCGGGACGCCGGTCACCTCACCGAAATCCGGCACCGGGTACAGGTTGTTATAGCACCGGGATGCATCCGGCTGGTGGGTGCTTGTGTACTCCGCCGGGGAGACTGCTGCCGTGCTGTCCATGCTGTCCAGCACCGAAATCGGCACGGAGAACGAGGGCGAACCGCTTGTCTGGCTGCTGACCGTAATGCCGACCAGCTCGCCGCGGCTGTTCACCAGCGCGCCGCCTGAGTTGCCGCTGACCACCGTTGCGCTGCTCTCGATCATCGTGGTCACGTAGTCTGTATTGGCCGGGTCGATCACCACGCCCGTCGTGACGCGGGCGTCGCCGCCGCCCGGATAGCCGAGGGCGTAAACCGTATCCCCCGGCAGGACCTGCCCTGCCCGCTCCAGATACGCCATATTGCTGCCCACAACACGGATATGTGCGATATCCGACCGGGCGTCCAGATCGTACACACTTACTTCGCGCAGTACGCCGTCATGCATTTCCGCCACCAGGCGGGCCACGCCGTTGACAACATGCCCGCAGGTGACTGCATCCCCATTTGCGCCGACAATCACACCGCTGCCCATGCTGAGCAGGTTGCCCTGCTTGTCATAGGAGTACAGCTTGAACACCGCCGGGATACAGCGCGCATAGACTTCATCTGCGGTCAGCTCGGCCTGCGTCTCGGTCAGGGTGACCGACTGCCGCAGGCTCGGGTCAGCCATGCGGGTGACGATCGCCGCGGCCTCGCTTCGCTTGATGGTGCTGTCCGGCCGGAACGTGCCGGACGTATCCGAGCCGGTCAGCACGCCCGCGCGGTACAGCAGATAAACCGCATCTGCATAGGATGCGCTGTCCGATACATCCGGGATTGCGCCGTCCGCAACCGTGTTGATCTCGGTAAGCGCCTCTTCTGGCAGCGCCGCCGCCAGCACGGAAGCAAACACCGCGCGCGTCGCCGGACTGTTGTAATCCGACCGCGCGGCGGTCAGGATACCGTTTTGCAGCGCATAGTCCACATAGGCCTGGTACCACGGGGTGGACGCGGCAAACTCTGCGCTGCCCGTATGGTAGATGCTGTGCAGGCTGGCCGCCAGCTTGACCGCTTCGGCAACGGTCAACGTGCTGTCCGGTGCAAAGGAGGTTGCGGACTGGCCGTTGATCAGCCCGTATTCATATGCCGTGCGGACATTTTCCGCATACCACGCATCCTCCGGCACATCGGTAAACCGGCCGGACGTGTAGGTCGTCTGCGCGGTAAAATTTTCATAGCCCGCGAACGCGGACGGCAGCATGCCGATCGCCAGCACGGCCGCCAGCAGCAGGCTGAATATTCTTTTTTTCACTGTAAGGTTCCTCCGGTTTCGGGTCAGGGTCTGGTTGCGGGAAATACCGCCGCTCCGCGGCATCCGCTTTATTATACACCCAACCGGTTGTTGATTGGTGAACAAACTGTATCGTTTGGGGCTCAGCCCTTGTACGCCGCGACGATCTCGCCGATATACATGGCGTGGTAATCCCTGTCGCCATACCACTTGTCAAGGGTCTCCTGCTGGAGGATATCCTCCGGCGCAATCTCACTCTTGCAGCGCTTGCGGCAGACCAGCACCAGATCAGCCTCCGCAAAGGCAGGCTGGCCGTCCACAAAAATGGGCGTCAGGCCGCTGTCATGCATCTTATCCATGTCGCGGCCGGACTTGCTGCCCAGCAGGCTCAGCGCGTCGCGGTGCCCGTCCTTGAGGAAGGTCAGCGTAAAGTACTCACTGTTGTCAACAAATCCCATGGTGTAGCGGCTGTGCCGGATATAGCAGGTCGCCGAAGGTTTGCCCCAGATGACGCCCACGCCGCCCCAGCTGGCAGTCATGGTATTCCAGTTGTTTGCCGTGCCCGCCGAAATCAGCATCCACTGCTTGCCGATCAGCTCGAACGGGTTAAAGGCCTGCTCTGCAATGTTGATCTTGGTAAAAGCCATCGTGATTCCTCCTTGAAAATCTTGGATCATTGGAAATGTACATGCAAACCGCATGGTTCAATCGAGGGGGTCATGCCTGCGCATTTTCATCTCCTGCCACTCCTCCCGGGAGATCAGGATCTGACGCGGTTTGGAGCCTTCAAACGGGCCGATGATACCGCGTTCCTCGATCTGGTCGATGATGCGCGCGGCACGCGAGTAGCCGAGCTTGAGCCGCCGCTGGAGCATGGACGTAGACGCCTGCCGGCACTCCATAATGACGTCGATCGCTTCCTCGATCATCTCGTCCTCGTCCTCGCCCGGGTCGCCGGACGAGCCGCCGCCCTTGCCGTCCACCTGCTCGGCCTGACGCTCGATATGCTCGAGGATCTCTTCATTATATTCCGCGGTGCTCGTTTTCTTGATATGCGCAATGACCGATTCAATCTCTTCCGACGAGATAAAGCAGCCCTGCACGCGGGTGGGCTTGCCGCCGCCGAGCGGCGCATACAGCATATCGCCCTTACCGATCAGCTTTTCCGCGCCGGTCGTGTCCAGAATGATGCGCGATTCGATCTGGCTGGCCACCGCGAACGCGATGCGCGAGGGGATATTCGCCTTCATGATGCCGGTGATGACATCCGCCGAGGGGCGCTGGGTCGCAACGACCAGATGCATGCCCGCGGCGCGCGCCTTCTGCGCAATGCGGCAGATCGAGGTCTCGACCTCCTTGGCCGCAACCATCATCAGGTCGGCCAGCTCGTCGATCACAATGACGATCTGCGGCAGCACCTGGTACTGCTCCGGCGTGCCGCCCTCCTCCTGTTCGGCCTTGGCCTTTTCCGCACGCATCAGGTCGTTGTAGCCGACCAGGTTGCGCACCTGATGGTCTGCGAACAGCTTATAGCGGCGCTCCATCTCGCCGACCGCCCAGTTGAGCGCGCCCGCCGCCTTTTTCGGGTCGGTCACGACCGGGATCAGCAGGTGCGGGATGCCGTTGTAGTTGCCCAGCTCGACCATCTTCGGGTCGACCATAATCAGCCGCACTTCCTCGGGCGTGGACTTATACAGAATTGAAATCAGCATGGAGTTGATGCACACGGATTTGCCCGAGCCGGTGGTACCGGCAATCAGCATATGCGGCATCTTGGCGATATCGCCGATGACCGGCTTGCCGGTGATGTCCTTGCCCACGGCAAAGGACAGGCGGCTGCGCGCATTCGTGAACGCCGGGGAGGCGATACACTCGCGGATGTACACGGTGTTGACCGTCTTGTTCGGCACCTCGATGCCGACCGCGACCTTGTCCGGGATGGGAGCAATGCGCACATTCGCCGCGCCGAGCGACAGCGCAATATCATCCGACAGTGCGGTGATGCGCGACAGCTTGATACCGCGCGGGATGGACAGCTCGAACCGCGTCACCGACGGGCCGCGCACGATGCCGATGATCTGCGCCTCAATATTGAAGGATTCCAGTGTGTCGATCAGGCATTCGGAGTTCTCCCGCAGCTCGTTCTCCACGCCTGCAGCCGAGGTGCGCTTGCCCTGCGCGAGCAGGTCGATCGGCGGATAGTCATAGACCGGGATGGGCGCCTTCTGGCTCTCGTCCATTTCGCTGTTCAGGGCGGCCTGCTCGTGATCGCTCATCTTTTCCGCCTTTTTAGGCTTTGCCGGGGCGGCGGGCGCTTCCTCCTCTTCCGGCTTGTTTTCCACCAGGTCGAGGATGCTCACCTGCTCGCCCGTTGTCTCCTCATTGAGCGAACGCAGGTATTCGTCCGGCGCCATCGGTTTGCCGCCTGTGCGGCGGTGCGGATAGGCCTCCGGGTCCTCGCCCGGCTTGTCCTCGCCCGGCGGCTCGGTATCCAGCGGGATATCGATATCCGTCTTGCGCCGGGCAGCACGGCGCTCCTCGCGCTTCTGCGCATGCGCTGCCGCAGCCTCATGAACGTTGGGCAGCTTGGGCGGCGCCTCATAGCGCTCG